>NZ_JASATW010000028.1:0-76380 GCF_030405905.1 Sphaerothrix gracilis Ecp01 | reverse complement strand
AAGACAATACCGACCCCTAACCACCGAGGAATTCTACCGGGCTTGGTCTTGTTGGCGGATTTTGCAGATGATTGACGGGGCTTTTTAGAACTAGACACAAGCTACCTCAGTCAGACAGAGAGGGAAGAGCGATTGCTGAACAAATGGCCTTCAGCGGGCGCTACCGCTTATTTTTAGCAGCATGGTAGCAGGCTTTCAGGAATTTGTCGCAAATTTATAGACGGTCTGGGAAAAGGCCCCATGAGCGGGGATCGGGCACGAAACAAGAATCGCCCACAAAGATGCTGCTAGGGTAGGCGATCGCTGAGCTGACTCAACCCTGGCAGCTTAACTGATTTCCCGCGCCACAGCCGCAAAATTAGCCAAAGATTCACCAAGAAATACCCTGAGCCGATAAAGCTACTGGTTACGAGCAGCCGCAGCGTCCCCGTTTCGGAAACCGCCGCTCCCGCTCCCAGTAGCAGATAAGCACTCAGCCAGCTCAGGGCCAGCACAACCGAGAGCTTACTGACAGATTGGGCTTGGCGATCGCCCTGCTGCAGAATCAGCGTCCACAGAGCCGGAAAGAAGCCAAAGACGGGGATGAGGTAGAGGGAGAGTTTGAGGCGGTGCATGGGTGAGGCAGGGGAGGAGGATGGGGAGGATGGGGAGGGTGGGGAAGATGGGGAGGCAAAGGCAATCGTGGCGATGAGGGGAAAGGAATAGCGTTACTGAATCAAGGGATGAACCTGGGGTTTGTCGGTCATGAGCCAGACGCTCACACGCTCTCGCCTTCATCATCAGATAGGTTAGCGTGAGCATCTTGCTCGCGTTTTAATCCTGCAAGCCTGCTAATACTACTCTAAAGAATCTGTCGCTCTCGCTGTTCCTTCACTTTCCTAAAATCAGCTCCAATCGCCGCTGCGACTGCCGCAGGGCTTCTGCCGGGGGGGTGCCTAGCAGCGAGGCTTCAATGGCACGGCCAAAGTTTTCGGAGAGGTAGGTGTAGCCAGGGATGATGGGCCGCGATCGGGCCCAATCCATTTGCTGGAGGAAGATTTTTAGGGTGGGATTGTCCTGCACAAATTGCTGATAGGCTTCGCTGGCGCGGACAGTGAGGTTGGCGGGCAAATAGCCTGTTTCTAAGGCCCAGGTTTGCTGGAAGTCAGGGCTGAGAACATAGTCGAGGAAGGCATAGGCGGCCTGGGTTTTCTCCGGCGTGGTTTGGCCGAGGAAGAAGCTTTCCCCCCCGACGACGGCGGCAGGTTGTGCTTTGACGGGGAAGGGAAAGACGTCAAAGTCAATGCCAGCATCTCGCAGTTGGGGCAGCGTCCAGGGGCCAGTCACCTGCATCGCAACTTTGCCCGCCATGAAGCTATCGGTTTCATAGCCGCGTTCAGGAGAGGAAAGGACAGCGGAACCGTCCTGGACCAGATCCGCACCGAGCTGTAGGGCCGCGATCGCCCCTGGATTGACCAAGTCAGGCTGGACGCCCTGAGCAATTTGACCGCCCGCACTGTAGACAAAGGGGAGCCAGACAAAGACCGTCCACTCGCCTTTACCCAGAGAGAGAAAAATGCCGTGCTGGTCAGTGCGGCCATCCCCGTTGGTGTCCTGTGTGAGCTGTTGGGCAACGCGGCGCAGGTCGGCCCAGGTTTGCGGCACCTGCTCAATGCCTGCGGCCTGGAACAGGCTGGGACGGTAGAAGATAGCGGCGTTGTTGGTGGCGAAGGGCACAGACCAAATATGCTCTTCCAGGTTCATAGTTTCAATCAGGGCTGGATCAAGCTGATCTTGAAAAGAGGATCTAGCCCACCAGTCGTCAAGGGGCTGGATCGCTTCGAGTTCTACCAGTTGTCCGGTCAGCGTGGGCACATACCAGAGCAGGTCGGGCGCGGCATTGCCGACAACGGCTGTGAGAATTTTGGGAATTTGCTGGTCGGGCTGACCCACGTAAAGGGATTCTACTTCGATGTCAGGATGAGTCTCGTTGAAGCGCTGCACGAGGCTTTGAAAGACTTCCCGGTTGCTGGGCGGACTAATGCCCTGCCAGAGGGTTAGGTGTACGACACCATCGCGGCGGTCGCCTCTCTGACAGCCGTTGAGCAGCAGGCTACCAGCCAGCAGGAGAACGAGAAGCGATCGCAGAATTGGGCGCATAATATATCGACGAGCGGGCTTTCCGCTATGTTACTTTCCCAGACAAACCTTCTGCACTGTAGGTTGAATTTATGGAAGGAATTGCAAATCTAGAAATGCTCACGGGGCAGCTCCAGGCCGTTTCGCTGGAGCTGATGTTGAGGCTAGCTAGCGGCATTGCCATTTTATTCGTGGGGCGCTGGGGCGCAGCGTTTCTACAGCGTTTGCTCAAGCGACTTTTATTTAGAGCTGGCATTGAGCCGACGCTGATTGCCTTTGCTAAAAATATTGTCTACTACGGTATTGTCAGCTTTGCCGTTCTGATTGCCCTGGGGCAGATGGGGATTGAAACGACCTCGCTAATTGCGGCAGTCGGCGCAGCAGGGCTGGCAGTGGGTCTGGCACTGCAAGGGTCGCTGTCTAACTTTGCGGCAGGGGCGCTGATTATTCTGTTTCATCCTTTCCGGGTGGGGGACTGGATTGAAGGCTGCGAGGCTTCTGGCTATGTAGAAGATATTCAGCTTTTAACCACGGTGATTCGCACCCTAGATAACCGGACGGTGATTGTGCCCAACAGCAACCTGATGAGTCACAACATCATCAACTATTCGGCCCAGGGAAAGCTGCGGGTGGATTTGGTGGTGGGGGTTGCCTACAGCGAAGACATTGACCGCGTCAAGGCCATGGTTCAGGAGGAGCTGGCTCAAGACAGCCGGGTGCTCTCAGAGCCGAGTCCGACGGTGGGAGTGCTGGAACTGGCCGATAGCAGCGTCAGCTTGGCGGTACGGCCCTGGACCCGCACCGAAGACTACTGGCCCGTTTACTTTGGCACCTTAGAAAATCTGAAGAAACGTTTTGATCGAGAGGGCATCAAGATCCCCTTCCCACAGCGGGATGTTCATCTTTTTCAAAACAACTAAGGTCAAGATTAATCGCTTCAGCCCAGATACAGCCGCTGTTCCCTATCTCGTTTTAGGGACTAAAACGGGCCTGTCGTAGTCTGACACACTGTTTTTTTGACTACAGTGCGCTATCCTCTTCGCGATCGCCGCCTTTGATCAAACAAAATTTAGAAATACTGCCACTGGCCTCAGCGCCTGTTCAAGTCTTTATCCGTTTGCTAACTAACAACCCCTAAATCTATGACAGTCAGCCTGGATAAGCCTAAAACAATTTATAACGAATACTTTACCCAGTCAGGTCAGCCGCGAGCGGAGACGGCGGGGTTAGCAGAGTGGCTCAATCATCTGTCGGCGGCGCAGCTAGCACAGGCGGAAGCTGCCGCTGAGGCAGCCCTGAGAGACTTGGGGGCGACTTTCGTGGTGGATGGCGAAGAGAGAATCCTGCCGTTTGATATTTTGCCGCGCGTGATTTCAGCTCAGACCTGGCCAAGGCTAGAAGCCGGGCTAAAGCAGCGAGTTGTGGCCCTAAACCGCTTCTGCGCCGATGTCTATAGCAATCAGCACATTGTTCGAGATGGCAAAGTACCGCGCTCAGTGATTGAGTCGGCGGCCCACTTTTTGCCGGAGTGTATGGGGATGCGGCCCCCTGGTGGGGTGTGGTGCCACGTCAGCGGCACCGACCTCGTGCGGGATGCGGACGGTCAGTGGTACGTGCTGGAAGACAATCTGCGGGTACCGTCTGGCATTGCCTACGTGCTCAAAAATCGTCAGGTGATGGAGCGCGTTTTACCGGATCTAATGGAGCAGTTTGCGCCAGCCCCGGTGGATCACTATGCCCAGCAGCTTCACCAAACCCTGCTTGCCGCCGCCTTTGGGGAAAATCCGGCGATCGCCGTTTTGACTCCCGGCCCGCGCGAATCCGCCTACTTTGAACATGCGCTGCTAGCAGAGCAGATGGGCGCGGCCCTAGTACAGCCCCAGGACTTGGCGATCGCAGACGGCTATTTGCACTACCAGCGCGACCAGGGCCTGCACAAAATTGACGTGCTCTACCGTCGCGGCGATGTGCCTTTGTTTAATCAGTTTCAGCCGTCGGGCTATCCCTCCGGGGTGGCGGCGCTGATTGAGCTTTGTCAGGCGCGGCGCTTGGCGGTGGCGAATGCTATCGGCGCGGGGGTGGCAGACGATAAGGTGATCTATGCCTATGTCCCCGACATGATTCGCTACTACCTGGGAGAGGACCCCATTTTGCCGAATGTGCCCACCTATCTGTGCTGGCGCGAGAGCGATCGCCAGTATGTGCTAGAGCATCTAGATGAGCTAGTCGTCAAAGCGGCCAGCGAAGAAGGGGGGCGCGGCATGTTAATTGGCCCTCATGCCTCCCCGGCAGAGCGAGAGGAATTTGCCGCCAAAATCCGCGATCGCCCCAGAGACTATATGGCTCAGCCCACGATTTATCTATCCCAGATTCCGACGGTGATTGACGGCAAGCTGGAAGGCCGCCATGTCGATCTGCGGCCCTATGTTTTAGCCCAGGGTGATGAGGTTTATGTGCATCCCGGTGGTCTAACCCGCGTGGCGCTGAAGAAAGGATCCCTGGTGGTCAACTCGACTCAGGGCGGCGGCAGTAAGGACACCTGGGTGCTGCAGCGATAGACTGGCAGCTTTCACAGATCATGTCCCCGTAAAGCTCCAGATTTCAGTCCTAGGCGGTGCAGCCAGAAGCGATATGTTTTAAATAGCTAAGCGACCTTTGCTATCGAACAACGCTAATCTCTATGACTGACGCCAAGACGCCATCTTTGATGCTGCCCGCGATGGGCTGTGGAACTTGGGCCTGGGGTAATCGGCTGCTATGGGGCTACGATCCGCAGATGGATCAGCAGCTGCAGGCGGTGTTTAATCACTGCGTGGCTAACGGTGTCACCCTATTTGATACAGGCGATTCCTACGGTACGGGGCGGCTAAACGGTCGCAGCGAGCAGCTTCTCGGCCAGTTTGCGCAAGCCTATAGCGGTCTCAACCAGGAAAAAATCTGCATTGCCACCAAGCTAGCGGCTTACCCCTGGCGGCTGACGCGGGGGGCAATGGTGGCTGCCTGTCAGGCTTCGGCCCAGCGCCTAGGACGACCAGTGGACTTGGTGCAAATGCACTGGTCTACCGCCAACTATGCCCCCTGTCAGGAGTGGCCGCTGCTGGAGGGCTTGGGAGATCTCTACGAGCAGGGCGCGGTCAAAGGCGTAGGCTTGTCTAACTACGGCCCCAAACGACTGGAAAAGGTGCACAAACGGCTTGCCGCGCGGGGCGTCCCGATCGCGACGCTGCAGGTACAGTACTCGCTGCTGTCCACCTATCCCGTGGCTGAGCTAGACCTTAAAGCGGTGTGCGATCAGCTCGGCATTCAGCTCATTGCCTACAGCCCGCTGGCTTTGGGGCTGCTGACGGGCAAGTACAGCTTAGAGGGCAATTTGCCGCGAGGACTGCGGGGCTTTTTGTTTAGAAATTTGCTGCCGGGGATTCAGCCAGTGCTGGACTGCCTGGGAGCGATCGCGGCTGAGCGAGACCAGACAATGGCTCAGGTGGCGCTGAACTGGTGCATTTGCAAGGGGGCAATGCCGATTCCCGGCGCGAAATCGCTGGAGCAGGCCCAACAAAATTTGGGGGCGCTGGGCTGGCAGCTCAGCGACGGCGAAGTCACGGCCCTAGATCGGGCGGCCGCTGGCACAGACAAGCAGATGGTGCAAAATATTTTTCAAACCCGCTAGCGCTTTAATATTTCTATCTCTGCTTATGTCTGACACCCTGCCGATTATCGACTTTGCCCCTTTTTTGGCGGGCAACGCAGCCCAGAAAGCCACCGTCGCCCAGCAGGTTTACCAAGCCTGTCATCAAATAGGCTTTATGTATCTAAAACATCTGCGGATTCCCAGCCCGCTGACGGCCCGCCTGTTTGAGCAATCCCGCCAGTTTTTTGCGCTGCCGCTAGCGGCAAAGCAGGCGATCGCTTGGTCAGAGGCCACCAGCAATCGCGGCTATGTAGGCTTGGGGCGAGAGCGCCTAGATCCGGCTCAGCCCGGCGATTTGAAAGAAGCGTTCAACATTGGCCGCGAACCGACCGACGCGGTTGCCGATGCAGTCCTCAACCAGTGGCCCGATCCCAAGACCCTGCCCCATTTTCGCGCTACTGCTCTAGAGTTTTACCGCGCGGCCATCGGCGCGGCCTCAGACGTACTGCGGGCAATGGCGATCGCGCTCAATTTACCAGAAACCCTGCTGGCAGAGGCCCACAGTCAGCAAGACCAAACCCTGCGCCTGCTGCACTACCCGCCGTTATCCGCCGCGCCGCAAACGGGACAAACCAGAGCCGGGGCGCACAGCGACTATGGCAGTATTACCCTGCTGTTTCAAGATGACATTGGCGGGCTAGAAGTCCGTACGCGCCAGGGTAAGTGGCTAGCGGCCCCGGCGATCGCGGGGGCGGTGCTGGTCAATACGGGCGACCTGATGGAGCGCTGGACGAACCACGAATTTTGCTCGACCCTGCACCGGGTACGCCTGCCGGATGCCGCCGTCAGGCAGCGATCGCGCGACTCTATTGCTTTTTTCTGCCAGCCTAATCCGGATGCTGAGATTGCCTGTTTGGAAACCTGTCAAACAGGCGATCGCCCACCGCTATACCCGCCAATCAAAGCAGGAGACTATTTGCTCAGCAAGCTGCAGGCCACCTATTGAAGCCTGCCAGATTGTTCTTGAGGTCATCGCCATCAGCCGTGGTGACGATTTTTGAAAATTCTTACTATAAATATTCGGCTGCTAATTCAGAGCCGTTCTGAGTTTTGAGCTGTTAACTATCTGGACTCACCCTAAATCCTCAGCGGTGTTTAAAGATCCGATGAACTTATTGGCAGCCTACTGGAACTCAATCGGTTATTTTTGGTTAAAATAACCATAAGTTATCTTTGGCTCACTCATATGAAAAGCGCTGCCTTACAGGTCACCCCCGATAACTATGGCTTGCTGACCGACCTCTATCAGCTAACGATGGCCGCCTGCTATGCCGGAGAAGGGCTAGATCAGCGGCGGGCTAGCTTTGAGCTGTTTGTGCGTCATCTGCCCGCTGGCTTTGGCTACCTGATTGCGATGGGGCTGGCTCAGGCGCTGGAATACTTGGAGAATTTTCGCTTCGGGCCAGAGCAGGTCGCGGCCCTACAGGCTACTCAGGTTTTCACAGACGTGCCCGATCGCTTTTGGGATTTACTGGCGAACGCTGAGTTTACCGGGGACGTTTGGGCCGTTCCGGAAGGTACCGCTATTTTTGCCAGCGAGCCGCTGCTGAGGGTGGAAGCGCCCCTGTGGCAGGCGCAGATTGCCGAAACCTACCTGCTCAACACCCTCAACTATCAAACCCTGATCGCTACTCGTGCCGCTCGGATGCGAGATATGGCCGGGACAGAGGCCAAGATTTTAGAATTTGGTACCCGGCGGGCTTTTAGTCCCCAGGCTTCCCTGTGGGCGGCGCGAGCGGCGATCGCGGCGGGCTTGGACTCTACCTCAAATGTCTTGGGCGCGATCCAGCTAGGGGAAAAGCCCACGGGGACAATGGCCCATGCCCTAGTGATGGCGCTGTCGGCGGTTGAGGGGAATGAGGCCAAGGCGTTTGCCGCCTTTCATCGCTATTTTCCGGGAGCGCCGCTGCTGATTGACACCTACGACACGGTGGAAGCGGCTCGCTATTTGGCTGAGCAGGTGAAAGCGGGCCAGCTGGAACTGGCCGGGGTGCGGCTCGATTCCGGCGATTTGGTAGAGCTGTCTAAAACCGTGCGATCGCTGCTGCCTGCCGAAGTGGCTATCTTTGCCAGCGGCGACCTCGATGAATACGAGATTGCTCGCCTGCGGCAGGCCGGAGCGCAGATTGACGGCTACGGCATTGGCACTAAGCTGGTGACGGGGACGCCGGTAAACGGCGTTTACAAAATTGTGGAAATTGACGGCATTCCGGTGATGAAAAAGTCTAGCGGCAAAGTTACCTATCCTGGACGTAAGCAGATCTTTCGCCGGTTTGCAGGGGAAAAAATCACGGGCGATCGCCTCGCTTTGGCAGATGAATCCCCCCAAGCTGGAGAAACTCCCGTTTTGCAGCAGGTGATGGCCCAGGGACAACGGCTGCTGCCCGATGACTCACTATCAGCGATCGCTCAGCGTACGGCGAAAAGCGTGGCTAGCCTACCAGATGCGGCGCGAGCGATTGAGCAGCCAACGCCGCTAGAAGTCACCCTTTCGCAGGCGCTGGCAGACACCACCGAGCAAACCCGCCAGCGCCTGAGCGAAACGGCTCTCTAAGTCGGGCATGAGCAGACGGCGATCGCCTGCGCCCGCAATAATAAAAATCTGTCAGTCAGAAGTTTATCCGTCGATCTCTTTTCCAATCTCGTCTATGGCTAAAGTTGCTCTATTTGGAACCAGCGCCGATCCGCCGCATCAGGGGCATCGATCCATTTTGCAGTGGTTGGCTAGGCGCTACGATCAGGTAGCCGTGTGGGCCGCAGACAACCCTTTCAAAGCCCACCAAACGTCCCTGAGCGATCGCGCTGCCATGCTGAGCCTGCTAATTCAGGATTTAGAAGCGCCGCGCCATAACGTCCAGCTTTGTCCTGAACTCAGCCACTCTCGCACCCTGTTCTCAGTGGAGCAGGCCCAAAAGATCTGGCCGCAAGCAGAGCTATCCTTAGCGATTGGAGCTGATCTGGTCCGGCAGCTACCCCGCTGGTACCGCGCGGCTGAGATTCTGCGGCAGGTGAGCATTGTGGTCTTTCCGCGACCCGGCTATACCCTAGACCCTCAGGATTTAGAAAAGCTGAGGCAGCTAGGCGCGGCGGTGGCGATCGCCGAAGGGCCAGAACTGCACGATGTTTCGTCTACGGATTATCGCCAGTGCGAAGAAAACGCCGGGGTGCCCACCATCATCCAAGCCTACATCGATCAAAACGATCTCTACCTATGCCCGGAAAACTCCAAAGAAAAGCTGCCGATCCGGTCTTAGTGTCGCCTTTAGCGGATTTCAAGGTCGGCGTCGATAACGTGATCTTTTCAGTCGATATTGAACAGAACCGGCTGCTGGTGTTGGTCGTGATGCGCCATGAAGATCCCTATCTAGGCTACTGGAGTTTGCCAGGAACCCTAGTGCGTCAGGGAGAATCCCTGGAAGACGCCGCTTACCGGGTGCTAGCCGAAAAGATTCGGGTCAAAAACCTTTATCTGGAGCAGCTCTACACGTTTGGGGGGCCAGACCGGGATCCCAGAGAAGCCAAAGACGCTTTTGGTATCCGTTACCTCTCCGTCAGCCATTTTGCTCTGGTACGCTTTGCTGAGGCAGAGCTGATTGCCGATGGCGTTAGCGGTATTGCCTGGTATCCCCTCAGCCGGGTACCCAAGCTGGCTTTTGATCACAACCAGATTTTGACCTACGGCTATCAGCGCCTGCGCAACAAGCTAGAATACAGCCCCATTGCCTTTGACGTGCTGCCGGAAGTATTCACCCTGGGCGATCTCTACCAGTTCTACACCACGGTTCTAGGCGAAGATTTTTCGGATTACTCCAATTTCCGGGCGCGGCTGTTGAAGCTGGGCTTTTTGCAAGATACGGGGGTCAAAGCCTCGCGCGGCGCTGGCCGACCCGCCAGCCTCTATCGCTTCGATGCCGCCGCTTTTGAACCGCTGAAAAATAAACCGCTGGTATTTGTTTAATAGATCTATGCTCAGGGCATACGGCCCCTGCCTCCCCAGGTCAACCCCATTTTTGAATGCTCATGAAAATTGGACTGGCTCAACTGAACCCCACCGTTGGCGATCTTACCGGCAATGCCCAACAAATTCTCCAGAGCGCCCGCCAAGCCGCCCGGCAGGACGTGCGGCTGCTGCTGACGCCGGAGCTGTCTCTCTGCGGCTATCCCCCTAGAGATCTGCTGATGCGTCGCAGCTTCATTGACGATATGTGGCAGGTTTTAGCGGGCTTGGCGGCTGACTTACCGGCGGGCCTAGCTGTTTTGGTCGGATTTGCTGAGGCCAATAGCGTTGCTTCTAACCGGGGGGGCAAATCCCTATACAACAGCACCGCCCTGCTGCTAGACGGTCAGATCCAGCAGATTTTTCACAAGCGGCTGCTGCCTACTTACGACGTGTTTGACGAAGACCGCTATTTTGAACCGGGCTATCAGGTCAACCGCTTTCAGCTAGACGGCCTTACTTTTGGCGTCACCGTCTGCGAAGACCTGTGGAACGACGAAGAGTTTTGGGGCAGGCGGACTTACAAAGTTAACCCGATCGCAGACTTAGTCCAGCACGGCGTTGACTTGGTGGTCAATCTATCCGCCTCTCCCTACAGCGTCGGTAAGCAAAAGCTGCGCGAGGCCATGCTCAGCCACAGCGCTAAGCGCTACGGCTGCTCGATTATCTATACCAATCAGGTGGGCGGCAATGACGACCTCATCTTTGACGGCAGCAGCGTTGTGGTCGATCGCCAGGGTAAGCTGATTAGCCGCTCTGCCGCCTTTACCGCCAGCTTAGCCGTAGTTGAATACGACACGGTTTTAGAAGACTTTGTCCCCGCTCAGATTGCCGCCCGCCCCGGCAGCGAAGCCGCAGAAATGTGGTCAGCCTTGGTGCTGGGGGTGCAGGACTATGGCCGCAAGTGTGGCTTTGCCAAAGCGGTGATTGGCCTCAGCGGCGGGATTGATTCGTCTTTAGTCGCGGCGATCGCTGTAGCCGCGTTTGGCCCGGAAAACGTGCTAGGCGTCCTCATGCCTTCTCCTTACAGCTCCGACAGTTCCCTGACTGACGCAGCCGCCCTAGCTGAAAACTTGAGTATCCGCACCGAAACTCTGCCTATTGGCGACCTGATGCAGGGCTACGATTGCACCTTTACCGATATATTTGCCGGCACTGAGTTTGGCGTTGCGGAAGAAAATATCCAGTCCCGCATTCGCGGCAACCTGCTGATGGCCATCTCCAACAAGTTTGGCTATCTGCTGCTCTCGACCGGCAATAAGTCGGAAATGGCGGTGGGCTACTGCACCCTCTACGGCGACATGAACGGCGGACTGGCGGTGATTGCAGACGTGCCGAAGACGCAGGTGTATGAGATTTGTCGGTGGCTGAATCAAGAGAGGGGGGAACACGGGGACGTAAAGACACGGGGAGAGCTAATTCCTGCCAGTGTCCTCTCTAAAGCGCCCAGCGCGGAACTCAAGCCCGATCAAAAAGATGCGGATTCCTTGCCCTCTTATGAGGTGTTAGACGATATTCTAGAGCGCCTAGTGCAGCGGCAAGAGTCGGCGGCCCAGATTGTGGCGGCGGGGCACGAGCCAGCGATTGTGGATCGGGTCATCAAACTGGTGACGCGGGCGGAGTTTAAGCGGCGGCAGGCTCCCCCGGTGCTAAAAGTAACCGATCGCGCCTTTGGCATGGGCTGGCGTATGCCGATTGCCAGCCGCTGGTCGCTGCACTTGTCAGCGGCTAAGCCGGCAGCAGAGACGGCTACTGGCTCGGCTGTTCGAGGCCATAGCTAAGTCCTATTGGTTGGGGCTAGTCGCCTCATCTGAGGTCGTTGGCAAGTGAACGGTGAAAGTCGTGCCCTTGAGCGGTACGCTGGCAAACGAAAGCGTACCACCATGCAGCTCAACGCACCGTTTGACAATTGATAGCCCCAGTCCTGTGCCCTGAGTGGCCCCGACGTTGGTGCCTCGGTGAAAAGATTCAAACAGGTGTTCTTGGTCGCTGGGCAAAATCCCAATCCCCTCATCGGTGACGCTGAGGGCAACGGTTTGCGGGTAGCGTTTGAGGCTGAGGGTGATACAGGTGCCCGCTGCGGAATATTTGACGCCGTTAGAGATGAGATTGACCAGTATTTGCCGCAGCAGTTTGGGATCAATTTTGACTAGCCAGGCTGCCGTATTGTCGGGCCAGTCTGAAGCATCTTCTAACATTACCTTCAGCGTGTGTTCAGCCGCATTGAACTGCATATCTTCAATCAGCTCTTGGCAAAAGGCCGCTAGATCGAGCGCTACGGGGGCGCAGTCTACCCGGCCAGAATCGACGCGATTGAGCAGCAGAATATCGTCTAAGAGCTGGGTTGTATGGTGTACGTAGGTTTGAATCGTCTCTAAATGGCGCTGTTTGCGGCTTTCGCTGAGCTTATGGCCAAAGTCTTTGAGAATACCCGCCGAAGAGGCAATCACGGCTAGAGGGGTGCGAAATTCATGGGAAGTCATGGAAACGAAGCGCGACTTCAGCTCGCTCAGCTCCCGTTCTCGCTGCAGGGCTTTTTGCATCTCGGTTTCAGCCTGTTTGCGATCGCTAATATCTAGGGCATTGCCGATCACCTGAGTTACCGTCCCGTCGGCATCGCGCATAAACACGGTATCCACGCTTTCAAACCAGGCCCAATAGCCTTTAGCTGTTCGGACGCGATATTCCAAAGACAACAGCTCACCATCGTTAGCGGCGCTGAGCTGTCGCAGATAGCTGTTGAAGCGGGGGAAGTCCTCCGGGTGCATCACGCTGGCTAGAAAGTTGAGGCTCGCTTCCGGAATTTGGCGATCGCGGTAGCCCAAAACAATAGCCAGGTCGCGGTTGGTGTAGACAGTAGCCTGCTGTACCAGGTCAAAAATATAGACCAGGCTGGGGGAGGTTTCGGTAATTTGCTGCAGCAGGTGGCGGCTCTTGCGCAGGGCTTGCTCTGCCTGCTTGCGATCGCCAATGTCTTCAATTAGCCCTAGCAGGTGAGCCGGTTCCCCGTCGGTATAGCATATGCGGGAAATGATGAGATTGGCCCACAGGGGCGTACCGTCCTTGTGAACATAGCGCTTTTCCAAAGAGAGGCGATCGCGCTGGCCCGCTAGGAGTTCTTGGGTAGGCTGTCTGTGAAGTTCTCGGTCAGCCGCATAGGTCAGATCTGCAAAGGTATGGTGTTTGAGTTCCTCAGCCGCATAGCCCAGCCACTGACAAAGTTTCGGATTCACCATCAAGAAGTGTCCGCTGAGGTCGGCCAGGACAATACCCAAGGGGTTAGCTTCAAAAATACGGCGAAATCGCGCTTCGCTATGCTGTAGGGCTTCAGATGTTTGCTGCCGTTCTAGCTCGGCTCCGGCCCGTCCGGCAAAGATGCGCAAAATTTGCTCAATCCGCTCAGAATAGGGAAACGGCTTGTCGTCTAAAACGCAGAGCAGGCCAATTGTTTCCCCCTGACTATCGGTAAGCGCAATGCCGTAATAGCTATCAGCCTCTGACTGGCTCAGACCTGAATCGTCGGGAAACTGTCGCCGGAGCCAGCGCGGACAGTGATAGCTGCCTGTCTGCAAGACTAATTGACAAGGAGAGTTGGCGATTTCCCATGTTTGAGGAACGACGGCATCTGCTGCCGCAAAGGCGGCAATCACTTCTAAATGAGGAGAGTCTTCGTTCAGCTCAGTCACAATCGCATAGCGGACATCAAGTACCTGAGCTAAGTAATGCACTAAAGCCGGAAAAAAGTCTCTACCAATGACCGCTGCCGTACCCGATGCCAAATTTCTCAGAATGTGCTCACTCCGCTTGGAATCAGTAATATCGCGGGCATTAACAACAACGGCTTCAATTTCACCAGACTCTATGTAGACTGGACTCAAAATATATTCAAAATCTCGCATTCCCTGCACGGTCGCCAGTCGCTTTTGATAAGTCTTGCTCTGACCTGTGGTAATAACCGTGGCGATTTGCTGCTCAAACTTAGCAGCCAGCGTTTCTGAAAGCCCCAGTTCGCGCCCCGTTTTGCCAATCATCTCGCTGGCAGTCAGGCCCAAAATGGCGGCTCCCTGCAGGCTGACATAGCGCAAACAATAGCCGCGATCGAAGCAATAGATCGGATCTGAAGACGACGATAAGATGGCATCTAGAGTTTGGGCCTGTTGGGCTAGCTCATAGGTTCGATTTTCTAAACCTTCCTGCAGCCGTTTGGTAAACTTGGCCAAATTTCGATTCTGAACCTGAAGCTGCACCAGCAGGCGATCGCGCTCTTGTTTAATCTGCTTGCGATCGTGAATATCCGTATTAGCGCCTACCATGCGAATCGGATTCCCCTGACTATCCCAAACCGCTTTTCCCCGCGAAAAAATCCACTTATAGCTACCGTCTTTGCAGCGCATCCGATATTCAACTGCATATTCGGGAATAGTCTGATCCAGATAAGCCTGCTGGGTGGCAGCGACTTCTTTGCGATCCTGAGGATGAACTAAATTTGTCCAGGTGATTGGCTTCATATCGATATCGCTTCTGTCATAGCCCAAAATAGCCAGCCACCGATCAGAGCGAAAAACCTGATTATTCTGAATATCCCAGTCCCAAATACCGTCATTGCAGCCTTCAATCGCTAGCTGCCATCGCTCTTCGCTTTGTTGCAGTCGCTGTAGCTTTGACGATATAGGGGAGAACTTATTTTCAGTCGGACGGCAGAGCAGCCAGTAGCTTTCCTGATGAAAGCGGCTGCGGGTTGCAAAAGTTTGCCAGGAACCGTCTTTTTTCTGAAACTGAAACTCAACGGGTTCGGTTGCTTGAGGCTGCTGCCTTGCCTGATCAAACATCTGCAAGACCAGCTCCACTTCTTCAGGATTGATCAGCGATAGCCAACCCTTGCCCTGTAGTTCGGCGGCTGACCAGCCAGTCACGAGCAACCAGTGTGGCGAAAGCTCAGCGCAGCTCAGATCTAGCTGTAGACAACAGATTAAGGCCGGTGTTTCAGCAAAGAAAGCGTGTAAGTTACTTTGCCCTTGAACCAACTGCTGTATCTGAGGTTCTACGGCTGAAGTTTCTGTCACGTATAGTCTCCTGACGGCTGAGAACGTCTGCTATCGCAGTTTGCAATGGATCAGCAAAGTAATTCAATTCTCTATTCGGCTATAGATAGCAAACTCAAGAATTTATCTGTCCTTTAAAGAGTGACGACACCTTCAATTAAGATAGCCCAATCAATCTAAAAACAATCAGTGATGCTGCCTGTAATGTCTAGTGGACTACAAAGAAAATGTCAGGCTGACCGCGATCGCATTATTGCCAACTCTGCTCAAAAATTGGCCACCCGCCCTCAAACAGAATTAATTGCAGTGATTGCAGTGGCAGGTTCTTACGTAAATTTTTAATGAATGTGTTCTTCTATACGCAGGTGAGTTGACGGGAATCACTAGGTTTGCCACAAGGGCATTCTATCCCCGCAAAATTACTGAAGCGATTTAGCCCCTTAAAGGCTGCTGCCCCTAAAGGTCATTAAATCCTCCAGCGAGGATAGAGCGCTTGAGAATTACGGTGCACTCAAGCCATTCACTTGTATTAGAGATGAAAAAGAAACTCATAGCCTCATCCTTGCTCCTGGCAGGTATTCTAGGGATCTCCCTTAGCAGTCAAATGCAGGCCCAAGAGTGTCCTGAACTGACTTCATACATGATTGATGAAGATGGGCAGTGCATTGACCTGAGTGATTGGGAGCCTGAGATTGAGCCTGATAGCGAGGATGACGAGGCCAACGAAGGCGAGGTTTTTCAGCGAATTGCTTCATTCCCGGTGTTTCTCAACACTGATATTGACTCGCAGACCGTGGCTGAAATTGTGTCAGTTAGCAAAGATGGCAACACGCTGATCTATACAGACTCAGAAACTGAGAATATTGGGTTTGTCGATATCCGCAATCCGGCTAGTCCTCGGCCTGCTGGCGTGGTGGCTGTGGGCGGTGAACCGACATCAGTAGTGGTCAAAGGCCGCTTTGCTTTAGTCGGCGTCAACACTTCAGAGAGCTTTGTGCAGCCCAGCGGCAAGCTGGTGGTGGTCGATATTCGGCGGCAACGGGTTGTAAGAGAAATTGAGCTGGGAGGACAGCCTGATTCTGTGGCGATTAGCCCCAACGAGAGATACGCCGCGATCGCGATTGAAAATGAGCGGGATGAAGATCTCGGTGACGGTCGGCCGCCTCAGCAGCCGGGGGGCTTCTTGGTCATCGTTGAAACCGCTGGCAGCCCCCGCAGCTGGACGACCCGCAGCGTTGATCTAGACGGCGTAGCCGATCTCTTCCCCAACGACCCGGAGCCGGAATATGTAGACATCAATCAGGACGATGTTGCCGTTGTGACGCTGCAGGAGAACAACTACGTCGTTTTAGTTGACTTACCCAGCGGCAACATCGTCAATGACTGGAGCGCAGGCACCGCTGACCTCAGCCAGATTGATACCCTAGAGAATAGCCTAATCGAGCTGAATAGCAGCCTCAGCAATATTCCCAGAGAACCCGATGGCGTCACCTGGCTGCCCGGTAACTTAATTGCCACCGCTGATGAGGGCGATCTCGACGGCGGCAGTCGCGGCTTTACCCTTTTTGACCGCAGTGGCCGGATGCTGTTCACCGCAGGCAACTCGGTAGAGCAGCTCGTGACGCGCATCGGTCATTACCCAGAGGAACGTTCTGAAAATAAGGGCAATGAGCCAGAGAATGTCACCTACGGTCAGTTTGGCCGCGATCGCCTGCTGTTTGTCGGTTCTGAGCGCTCTAGCGTTGTTCTGGTTTACAGACTAACGGGCAATAATCAGCCGCCGGAACTGCTGCAAATTCTACCGACCGGTGTTGCCCCAGAAGGACTGCTAGCCATTCCCAAACGCAATCTGTTTGTCGTGGCTAGCGAAGAAGACAGCCGTGAGGACGGCATTCGCTCCGCTATCAACATTTATCGGCGTGATGAGGGAACGCCAGACTATCCCAAGATTGCCTCTGCCAATGGCTCAAACGGCCTGCCGATTCCCTGGGGCGCGCTCTCTGATCTGGCAGTAGACCCCAGCCGCCCCAATACCGCCTACACCGTTTATGACAGCTTCTACCAAAAGAGCCGCATCTTCGCCCTAGACATTAGCCAAACCCCAGCTCTACTCAACCGCGAAATTGTTCTCAGGGACACCCAAGGCCAGCTTGCGGCGGTGGATGCTTCGCTCGTTAACCCTGATCAGACGGTGAATCTCGATCCCGAAGGGGTGACTGTCCGCGCGGACGGCGGATTCTGGGTAGCCTCTGAAGGGGCCGGTACGGTGGGCGATCCGGATAACCCCTTTGAAACCCTGAATCTGCTGCTGCGGGTTGAACCTGATGGGGCGATCGCCGAAGTAGTCACGCTACCAGCCGCTGTTAATAGCCGTCAGGTGCGTTTTGGCTATGAGGGCGTGGCCAGCATCGGTCGCGGCACTAACGAAGATGTTTACGTAGCCTTCCAGCGAGAGTGGGCTGGCGATCCGGAAAATCGCGTCCGGATTGGTCGTTATGACACGGCTACGGGTGAGTGGGCCTTCTTCTACTATCCAATTGAAGATCCCACCTCTCCTAACGGCGGCTGGGTGGGCTTATCTTCTCTGACGCCTTTAGGAAATGGCGAATTTCTCGTAGTTGAACGCGACAATCAGGCTGGCGCTGATGCGCGCATCAAGCGGCTCTACCGCTTCTCGGTTAGCGGTTTAGCTCCCACAGCCGATCCGGGGGCCGGAGTGACGCCCAATTTCCCGGTCGTCAACAAGCGGCTTGTGCGAGATTTGATTCCGGCCCTAGAAGCGACTGGCGGTTTAATTCTGGAGAAAATTGAAGGCTCAGCCGTGTTACCCAACGGCACTATCCTCATCGTCAATGACAACGACGGGGTGGATGATTCCAACGGCGAGACACAGCTTATTCGGCTATCCGGCGGAACGTCTGGAGATGGGCCAGATGACGAAGACGATGAGTAAAAACTGCGTTATCTAGCTTCGAGCCGCGCTGGTTTCGACTTCGCTCAACCAGCGCGGCCTGTTCTCTTGTTATGTTTGCTGTCTAATCCACTGCCGCAGATTTTGCTCTGCCTCAATTTCATCTATTTCAGCCGCCGCCAAAAAATCGTACAGTTTCTGCTTAGGTACTCGCGGAAACGTGGGGCTAGCGAAAGACAACCCGCTGCTCTCCAAGGGGTTGTGCTGGTTTGGCAGGATAGGCGAGGACCATTGATCTAGAAAGATATCTGAGTTAGGACTTTTCTAAGTTTTTCCGGTAATTTAAGCCATCCTCTGTTTAATCTGTTTCAAAATTCTAACGACCCGGTGCAGGTTATTGTTTTCATCTGCCAGCAGCGTAAATTTATAGGACAGGGCGTACTGTCGCTTAGCCCGATTTAGCTTCAAAAAAATGTAGTCTTCTCCGGTGGTTACCAAGCCATACACGACAGGCTGCGTAGGCGGATACGCCATCATATAGGCCAAAGTTTGGGGAACGGCTTGCAGCACGCTGAAACCAAAGTGTTTAGCCTCTATAAGATTGATCCAAAGCTGATTTTGCACTATCAGCGCATCAATGCGTCCCCGTAAAACCGTGTCTTCGTTTTCAATTGCAATCTCGACGTAGCGCTCTCCGCGAATCCGATAGGGCGAGTCACAAAGGCCCAGCAGCTCTAGCAGAGGGGATACTAAAATGACGTTGACGGTGCCCTCTGAGATGAAGCCTTCTGCGGCATAGTCCAGATAGCGATCGCCGTAGTGTGCTAAAGCCGCTTTCTCGTGCTCACTCAGCTCCGGTAGATCTGTTTGCCACTCTGGGAAAAAATCACGGTTAGCCCGGCGCAAATCAAAGCGTCGATGCGCCTCGTTGAGATCGGTGATGGCTTCAGTCACCGCGATGGTCTGCACCATGAACTACCCTCGACAATTTATAGAAACCCAGCATTGCCTCTTCCAGTTTGGCCTAAACGCAAAAAGTTAGCTTGAAGGCTGGCTAGGGACTCCGCTAGGCAGTAGGCTAGGACTGGCGATTTTGGGCACACCCTATGGGCGCGATTTCCGGGACAGATCAGTACACAACGAGCGGCAATGTCGGCGCGGCAATTTTTGGTGGCGGCGATGCCAGCATTGCTTTCAAAGATTTTCAGACCGATGCGGAGGCCGACACCCTAGAAGCCTATCTCACCATTCGCGGCAATTTCTCGAAGCGGGTCGTGGAGCTGGGCGAATTGCCCCAAACCGGCGGCTCGTTTGAGCTGGCCCTACCGCCAGGAACCGATATCAGCCTGCACAGTACGGTGGTGATTCGGCCTAAAGATTCAGAGGATGTGGTGGGAACGGCGACCATTCCCTAGCGGTGCCAGTCGGTGACGCCGCCGGGTTTGTCAATTAGGGTAATCCCTTGGGCCTGCAGTTCGTCCCGAATGCGATCGCTCTCAGCAAAGTCTTTAGCTTTTCGGGCAGCCTGACGCTGAGTAATCAGAGCCTCAATTTCGGTATCACCGAGACCGCTGGCAGTAGTTTCAGCCGCTTCGGGTACCGCTTCGAGTCCTAATACCTGCGCCAGCACAACCAGGGTTTGCCACTGCTGCCGTAGCTTTTCGGCCTCGGCCTCGGCCTGCCCCTGATGGGTGATTAGATTGCCCTGACGCCGCAGCTCTTTAGCTAAGTCGAACAGGACTGCCACCGCACCTGGCGTACCGAAGTCGTCATCCATCGAGGTTTGAAACTGAGTGACCGCAGTGCTCTCAGCCTCAATTCGCATGGCCGCTGGCTTGCCGAATTCAGGATTTTCCGTGTCAGCCCAGCCCAGCTTTGCCCCGTACTCGTAGCCGAAGAGTAGCCCTTCTTTTAGCGTCTGCCAGCTACTTTCAGCCGAGGCGATCGCTTCATCGGTAAAATCTACGGGTTTGCGGTATTGGGCCTGAAGCACGAATAGCCGTAGGGCCATCGGATGGGGGCCATTGGGGGCATCTAAAAGCTGGCGAATTGTGGTGAAGTTGCCCAGGGACTTAGACATCTTCTCGCCGCCCACGTTCACCATGCCGTTGTGCATCCAGTAGTGGGCGAGAGGCTTGCCGGTGGCTGCTTCGGACTGAGCAATTTCGTTTTCGTGGTGCGGAAAAACCAGGTCGGCGCCGCCCACGTGGATATCTATCGTATCTCCCAGGCGATCCTGCACCATCGCTGAGCATTCAATGTGCCAGCCCGGACGCCCCGCACCCCAGGGCGAATCCCAAGCAGGTTCGCCTGCCTTAGCCCCTTTCCACAGAGCAAAGTCAAAGGGATCTTGCTTTTTACTCGCTTCTGGTTCAGCGCCCACGCGGCCGCTGGCCCCGGCCTGCATGTCCTCTAGCCTGCGGCCTGAAAGCTTGCCGTAGTCAGGAAAGCTGCGGACGCTGTAGTAAACGTCGCCGCCTGCTGCATAGGCAACCTGCTTTTGCTCTAGCTCGTGAATTAGGCGCTGAATGCCGTCAATGGTGTGGGTGGCGTAGGTGTATTCGTCGGCTTCTAGAATATTCAGCCGGGCCATGTCTTCAAAGTAGGCATCCGTGAACCGCTGGGCCACAGCTTCCATCGACGATTTTTCCTGCCGCGCCTTGTTCAGAATTTTGTCGTCAATGTCGGTGAAGTTTTGCACATAGCACACGTCATACCCCCGCCACTGCAAATACCGCCGCACCGTGTCCCAGACAATGTAAGAGCGAGCGTGTCCTAAGTGGCAGTAGTCATAAACCGTAACGCCGCAGCAGTATATGGTGATTTTGCCCGGTTCGATCGGGTTGAAAGGTTCTTTGCGGCGGGTCAGGCTGTTGTAGATCGCTAGGGACATGATTTGCGCCAGACAGAAATGGTATGAACGATTTACGCATCGCCCATACCATTGTTGCAAATCATTGGAATTGTGAACGGTTTTTACCGCCGTAGGGACAGCTCGCGAACTGCCCAGCGGCGGCCCGTCCCGAAATAAGGGTTAATTCTGTTCTACGGTGACGGTGTGAACTTGGCTATTGCCGGGGCGATCGCCGACATACACCGTGTAAGTACCCTGATTTAACGCGCCGGGGGCTTCAACAACGCCTTGGGTATCTGCCCGCTTGCACTCGCTGAAGTTGCCGGGGCCAGTGATATACAGCGTTGTATCGGCAGTGGGGTTTTCCACGCGGATAGTCACAGAGGCAAAAGGTTCAGTGACGCGGAGCTGTAGGGCTTGGTTGCCAAAGTTACCGCAGGTAGACTGGGAACCACCAGAGGTTAAGCTGACTGTGCTAGCTGACTGAAGCGGAGTTTGTACCACGGTCTGAGCCAAGGCTGCGCCGGTCATAGAAGCAAGGGCAGCAACGGTAGCGGGAACCAGGATCCATTGATTAAAGCGTTTCATAATTTGCTCCCACTTTTAAGGATTACTGAAAAGTGTTTTGTCTTTTTCATTACGCTTTCATAGTAGCGAGGCCACAGTTGGAGTCAGAGGCAGTCTGTGACAGTTCTCGGAGCGGTTTTGTCACTGCTGGAATTCCAAGTTTTTTCGGAAAAGCGATCAGAGTTTCCTACGGAGTGCTAAAACAAAAGCATTCTCAACTTAACACTGACGCTCATCGGTCAGGGAAGGGGCATGGTACGGTCAGCCAAAGCGCACACATCTACGGTCGAAGTGACTGCCCTGACGCACCGGGCATCTCCCCGGTTTCCGGCTCTGAGGCTCAGACGTTTGCTGGCCTGGAGTTTGGAAACCGCCTTCATTGTTAGCGGAGCCTGCGTGCCCTTGGCCCTCAGCCACCTGATGCCGCCCCAGCTCTCCGAAAAAACGGCGGTTGAAAGTCCGTTAATTAGGCGCTTGCAGACCGCTAGCCGCTGGCTGCTACTTCAGCCCCGACCCAATTCTATCGCTCCTGTCCCTGTCACTGACCTACTTCTAGAAACCTTAGCTGTCTTAGCACCTGTGGCGATCGCCAGCGGGCAGATCTATCAGCTTAGCCGCAGCGGACAGACCTGGCCCAAGCGCTGGCTCAATCTGCGCGTGACGACTCCAATGGGCCAGTCACCCAGCTGGCAGCAGGCAGCCCAGCGAGAACTCATCGGTCGTTGGGGCGTTGCTTTTTTGGTGGCTTACGGCATTTGGCGCTGGAGCGGTCTGTTTCCTAATCTGCGCTATCTGCTAGGACTGACGCTGATGGCTCTATTGGGGGAAGGCGGACTGGCCTACTTCAGTCTGCAAGAACGCGCTTTGCATGATTCTCTGGCTGGCACCCAGGTGCTCGATCGCCGCACCTTAGTACCTGCCCTGCCTGCAGCCCAGCCGCCGCCCCGCCTCTATGGTCAGAATGTGGGCACTGCCTACAGCCTAGTGCGTCAGGAGGAGAGTGGGCTTACCTCGGTGGTCTTTTCGTCGCCCCTCGCCCCCCAGGTTGAGCTAGTTGAGCAAGTCCGGCGATCGCCTCTGCTCTCTTTTAGCATTTTGATTTTGGGCGGCTTGGTTTTACTGGTGAGCGTGGCGGTGGGCAGTCAGGTGCGTTGGCCGTCAAAAACCGGCGAAACAGCGGAACGCCGCGATCCGCTCTTTGCCAATCTGGTTGAAACCCTGATCGCCCTGCCTAGCGATCGCCTAGCCCAGCGCCAGACGACAATTTTAGCGATCGCCAACAGCCAAGACAGCCGCCGATTTGCTTTTTTAGCCGACCTGTTAGCTGAGTCCAACAATCCGGCCCTGGTGGAAACGATTCAGCAAGGACTCGTCTCCATTGGGCCAGAAGTCCTGCCCCACCTGCATCGGCTGAATCTCAGCCTGGACAATGATCTAGCGGCTTTGCGGGATAGCGCCCAGTATCCCACCATTCTGAAAAAACAGCAGGCGGTCAAGCGGGCGATCGCCAAGATTCTTGTGCTCTACAGCGGCGAGCTGAATCAGGCAAATTTGAGCCAGGTGAACTTAGAACGGGTGGAAGGAGAAGTTGGCAGCTTTCAGCTTGTGCTCAATCGGGTACAGCTTGCTGGCAGCCAGTGGTCGGGGGCGCGGCTAAACGGCGCCAATCTGCGCTTTAGCTATTTTTTTGCGGCTGGGCGCGATCGCAAACCGGGTACCTATGACGACTGGACAACCGATCTCAGCGGCGCAGATCTAACCGCAGCCGATTTGACCCAGGCCGACTTGCGCTGGAGCAAACTGGAGCAGGTCAGCCTGTTCAAAGCGATTTTGCCAGGGGCGCAGCTCGATCAGGCTAATCTCACTGCCGCTAATCTCAGCGAAGCCCAGTTGATTAACGCCAGCCTCAGACAGGCTAAGCTCAATCAGGCCAGTTTGACCGGCGCGGATCTGACTGAGGCCAACCTGCAGGGGGCGCAGCTTCAAGATGGACGGCTGCGACGGGTACAGGCCGCGGGCGCGGTGCTGGCGCGAGCTGATTTGACCCGATCGGGGTGGCAGGAGGCCAATCTGAGCGACGCCAATTTGCAAAATGCCAACCTGGCCTGGGGCGACTTCTCCGGCGCGAACCTAACCGGAGCTGACCTCAGCGGCACCGATTTGCAAAATGCTAATTTACAAGCGGCTAATCTGACGGGAGTATCCTTGGCTAAAGCCGACTTAGCGGGCGCTAATTTTGCCGGGACTCTGTTATCGGCTCAGCCTGTCGGTAATCAGAGCGGCTTTATCAACCAGCTACCGTCTGAGGAGGAATCTGGCTCCCAGCTAGCCGGAGTTGATTTTAGTCAGGCCCGCAATCTCAGCCGCGAGCAGCTAATCTTTATTTGTACCCAAGGGGGCCTACATCCGGCCTGCCGTTGATGGCGAGGAAAAACGATGCAAAATACGCGGCTGAGTACGCTTTTTAGCAGTACGCTGAATCGCTTTTTGCTGTGGGTGGGCAACCCTTGGCGGCGACTGTCCTTGGAAATTATCAGCCTGCTGTTCGGTAATTTCTTTGCGGTGGCGGTTTCCGCAACGGCAGGGCAAACTGCCGATTTAGACGTGATTATCTCGGCGTTGCTGATTGGCTTTGTAGAGTTGGTCAGCCGCCTGCACTACCGCCGACCTGCCCGCAGCGATCGCACCGACACTCAGCGCGGCAGCGCCCGCAGCGTCTTCGGCTCTCTGATCAATGCCTTCAAGATTGGCCTGACCTACGGCCTGTTTGTAGAAGCCTTCAAGCTGGGAAGCTGAGATGTAATATCGGTCAGGGACGCCACGAGCTGGGCGGCGCGGTGGGTGATGGCTTTCCAGTTGGCCTGCTGAATGTCTTGTCGAGGAAACAGGTCGCTACCTAAGCCGACGGCGATCGCCCCCGCTTCCAGTAAATTCACGGCATCCTCACAACTCACCCCGCCCGTTGGAATCAGCGGCATGTGACCCAGCGGCCCCTGCAAACTGCGCAGATAGCTCGCCCCGCCCACGGCTGTAATCGGAAACACCTTGACGCTGGCGGCTCCGGCCTGCCAGGCCGAGACAATTTCACTGGGGGTTAGCGCTCCGGGAATGAAGGGCAGCGATCGCGCCAGTGCCGCTTCAATTAGAGCCAGATCAGTATGGGGCGAAAAGCCAAACTGCGCCCCGGCTTTGACCGCTTCCTCTAGCTGCTCCCGCGTCAGCAGGGTGCCGGCTCCGATCTGGCAGCTCGGCAGCTCGGCTCGAAGCTGAGTGACTAATCGCGCCGCTTGAGAATTTGTCCAGGTAATTTCTAGGCAGGTGAGGCCGCCAGCAGCAGCAGCGTGGGCCATTTGGCGGCCTAGCTCATAGGTGGGCGCGCGAATCACGGCGATCGCCTTCGCTTGGCGAATATACCCTAGCCACTGCTCTCGATCCATTCAATTTCCACCAGCAGTCAACGCTACAGTTTAGCTTTGTAGTCGTTGATCAGTCCCCCCCTCAGCATTACCTGCCGCTGGCGATCGCTGAGCTGATGGGTCATTTCGTAGGTCAGGTCTTTATTGACGTTTTTGACGGTTAAGGGGCTGGACTGCTGCAGGGCCGCTCTCAGGTTAGACAGCTCGATTTCGTCTCCCTCTGCAATTGTGTCGTAGTCGTCAGGATTGACAAACTCTAGGGGCAAAATGCCAAAGTTCACCAGGTTTTGCCAGCCGATACGGGCATAGGATTTGGCGAGGACGGCCATCTGGCCCAAATAGCGAGGGGCGATCGCCGCGTGTTCCCGGCTAGATCCCTGGGCGTAGTTGTCCCCGGCCACGAGCACGTGGCCGCCAAACTTAGCTTTAGCCGCCTCAGCCCGCTCCGAGAAGGTTTCGTCATTTAGGTAATAGACGAACTGGCTAATGCCGGGAATATTGCTGCGGAACGGCAGCACCCGCGCCCCGGCAGGCATAATCTCGTCGGTAGAAATGTTGTCGCCTACCTTGAGCAAAACGGGCACCGTCGCCGCATCTGGCAGTTCGCCAAAGTCGGGAAAAGATTTGATATTAGGGCCTTTTTCAATCTCAACCTGTCTGCCATCAGCAGGCGGAGCCACCAGCATGTCGGTATTGATAATGGTTTTCTCCGGTGGCTGATACTGAGGATAGGTGAGATCGTACAGTGTGGCTAAATCGCGCGGATCGGTAATCTTGCCCGTCAGCGCCGCCGCCGTGGCGGTTTCAGGGCTGCACAAATAGACCTGATCGTCTGCCGTCCCCGATCGCCCCGGAAAGTTGCGCGGCATGGTGCGCAGGGAAATTTGATCTGAGGCCGGAGCCTGCCCCATGCCGATGCAGCCCAGACAGCCCGCCTGATGGAATCTGGCCCCGGCGTGAATCAGATCTAAAAAGGCGCTGGGCATGGCCGCTAGGTTTTCAATCACCTGGCGCGACGTGGGATTGATGTCAAACGAAACGCGATCGCAGGCCACTTTGCCTTTCATGATGGCGCTGACAATCCAGAAGTCCCGCAGCCCCGGATTGGCCGAAGAACCAATCACCACCTGGCCCACCTCCCGCTCTGCCACTTCTTGCACCGGCACCACGTTCCCTGGACTGCTGGGGCAGGCAATCAGCGGCACTAGCTCTGAGAGATTCACCTCTTCATGCAGGTCGTAGCTGGCGTCGGCATCCGCCACGATTTCCGTCCAGTCCTCACCCCGCCCCTGATCCTGCAAGAAACGCCGAATTTCCGCGTCTGAGGGAAACACCGTCGTGGTGGCTCCCATCTCCGTGCCCATATTGGCGATCACGTGGCGATCCATAGCGCTGAGGCCGTCTAGCCCTGGCCCGTAGTATTCAATAATCAGTCCCCGCCCGCCGTCGACGTCGTAGCGACGCAGCATCTCCAGCACCACGTCCTTAGCGCTGACCCAGTCCGGCAGTTGGCCCGTCAGCTTCACCCCCAGAATGCGCGGCATTTTAATGAACATCGGTTCGCCCGCCATTGCCAGAGCCACGTCTAGTCCCCCAGCCCCAAACGCCAGCATCGCCATTGCCCCCGCCGCCGGCGTATGGCTGTCAGAGCCAATCAGGGTTTTCCCCGGAATGCCAAAGCGCTCCATATGCACCGCGTGGGAAATGCCGTTCCCCGGTCGGCTGTACCACACCCCAAACCGCTGACAGGCCGAGCGCAAAAAGTAGTGATCGTCAGCGTTCTTATAGTCGGTTTGCAGCAGATTGTGATCCACATACTGAGCCGATAGCTCGGTTTTCACCCGGTCTAGTCCCATCGCCTCTAGCTCTAGCATTACCATCGTGCCGGTGGCATCCTGGGTCAGGGACTGGTCAATTCGCAGACCCACTTCTGTGCCTGGTTCTAACCTGCCGGAAACTAGATGAGACTGGATCAGCTTTTGAGTAACGTTGAGGGGCTGGGCGCTCATAGGAGGTAAAAAGTAGGCGACTTGCCCCGTATTGGAATTCAATTTTGCCAAATTAGCATCCAGCCAGAGAGAGAGAGAGCTGCGTCTTAACCACAGTTGAATCAGGGAGTGCTAAAGTTTGGGTGATCTGTTGCAGTTGACCTGACTATGGGCCTGAGTCGTCGTCATTTTTTGGTTTTGGGGGGGCTAACCCTAGGAGCGAGTACGAGCTGGGCGAGCCACCGCGTTTTTAGCCGCGATTCGCTGACGCCTGCTTTAGCACAGACAGAGGCGATCGCCACCGCCAACGAAACCCTGAAAACCGGGGCCAAGACGGTGATGCCCACTAACCCGGCTCCCGCAGGCATGTACGGGCCGCAGCGAGGCGATGTGCGGCTGGTGGTCTTCAGCGATATCAACAGTCCCTATGGCTCGACGGACTACCGGGGTGAAGTCAAAGAAGCGGCGGCAATGCTAGCTGAATGGCAACCAGATTTAGTCGTCTGCGCTGGGGATATGGTGGCGGGGCAAAAGCTGTCGCTGACAGAAGCCGAAATTGGGGCCATGTGGGCCGGATTCGACCAGAAAGTGTTTCAGCCCATCCGCCAGAGCGGGCTGCCGTTCATCTTCACCCTGGGCAACCATGATGCCTCTAGCGTCAGGGTCAACGGTAACTTTCTCTACGCCCTGGAACGGCAGATGGCGGGTGCCTACTGGAACGAGGCTGGACGTGAAACGGGCCTCAACTTTGTCGATCGCGCTGGCTATCCTTTCTACTACAGCGCCCTGCAAAACGATATTTTTTACCTGGTTTGGGATGCTTCGTCGGCTAGCGTCTCTGAGGCCGAGCTGGCCTGGGCCGATCGCAGTTTAGCCAGCCCGGCGGCTCAAAATGCTAGGCGGCGCATCATCATCGGCCACCTGCCGTTTTATGCCGTATCTCAGGGCCGCGATCGCGCCGGGGAAATTCTCGACGGTGCTGATCAGTTACGGGCTTTGCTAGAGCGTCACAATGTCCACAGCTATATCTGCGGCCATCACCACGCTTACTATCCGGCTAGAGCCGGAAGCTTGGAGTTTCTGCACTGCGGTGCTCTAGGCAGCGGCCCTCGCACCTGGCTAAACCGGATTGACGCCCCCATGCAAACGCTGACGGTAGTGGATATTTTCTGGGAGTCTGACCAAACCGTCTATACGGGCTACAACATGGGCGATCGCAGCGTCATCGAGCTAGCGGCACTGCCCCGCCAAATTGTGGGGCCAAATGGCCGCCTAATTCGGCGCGATTTGGCCCTAGCTGACCTGTCTGCAGCAGAGCAAAATCAGCCCTATGTTCCCAGCCTTAAATAGTCAGGGGTGGAACACTTGACTGCTTTTGCCAAGTTGCGCAGCATCGTTTCTGTGGTTTCAAAGTCAACGCAGGCATCGGTGATGCTCTGGCCATAAACAAGCTGGTTGCGATCTTGCTGAATCGCCTGTTTGCCTGCCACTAGGTGACTTTCAATCATCACGCCCAGCAGATGGCGCGACCCCGCTTCGATCTGCTCGGCAATATTTTGGAGAACCGCTACCTGGCGGTTGTGATCCTTATTGGCATTAGCGTGGCTGCAGTCCACCATGATGCGCGGATTCAGCCGCTGCTTGATGAGAGCCTGTGCTGCCTGCTCCACTTGCTCTACCGCATAGTTGGGGCCGTTTTTACCACCGCGCAGCACCAAATGACAGTCCGGGTTGCCCGTCGTCGCTACGATGCTCGCCAGTCCGTGGTGGTTAATGCCGAGAAAATGGTGGGGCTGGCTAGCGGCGAGCATAGCGTTAATGGCCGCCTGCAGGCTGCCGTCGGTATTGTTCTTGAAACCGATGGGCATCGACAGCCCAGAAGCCATCTCGCGGTGGGTCTGGCTTTCGGTGGTGCGGGCACCGATCGCCGTCCAGGCAATAACGTCGGCGATATATTGGGGCGTAATTGGATCGAGCAGTTCTGTGGCTGCGGGTAGACCGCTGTGCGCTAAATCCAGCAGCAGCTTGCGGGCTAGGCGCAGTCCGGTATTGATATCGTAGCTGTCGTCCAGGTGCGGATCGTTGATTAAGCCCTTCCAGCCGATGCTAGTGCGCGGCTTTTCAAAATAGACCCGCATGACAATCTCTAGCTGATCGGCCAGTTCACTCCGCAGGACTGCCAGCTTTTGCCCATACTCATAGGCCGCATCAACATCATGGATGGAGCAGGGGCCAACCACGACCAAGAGCCGCCGATCTTCGTTGTAGAGGATGTTGCGAATGCGATCGCGGGTTTCTGCCACTACCGCTGCCGCGGCGTCGGTCATGGGCAACTCGTGGTGAATGAAGGCAGGGCTAATCAAGGGGCGGGTTTCAACGACGTGCAGGTCTTGAGTTTTATACATAGACTTGGGCAGCGTATTTGCAGAAGACTGGGGCAAAACTGTCAATATTGCTTAGGGTGAACTTTTTCTATTGTGGGTTGATTTTGAATCCTTGGTGAAGAGATTTGTCCAGAATTGGTAAATTTTAATTTTGTTGTCAAATTAACAAATTCTGGTTCTCTATTGATAAACAACACTATATCGATAGAGGACTTTCACTGGATCAAACGATACTCTGAGCAGTAGAGGCTTAGAGAATACCCAAGATGAAACACTTTTTGCGACTGATCGTTACGGTAGCGATCGCGCTCACCTGCTTAATTCCGGCCCAGGCTGCCCAAGCGGGTTTGTTTGGTGATGCAGACACGTATGCCGAGGCCACCATCTACAGCACTACGAATCCCGACGTGGCTTTGGGCTATGCTCAGTTTCAGACCACCGATGAGGGACTTCAGGTGCAGGCCAGCCTGTTGGAAGTGCCGCCGGGCAATCATGGCTTTCACATCCACACCACGGGTAGCTGCGCCAATGGCGGTAAGGCGGCGGGCAGCCACTTCAATCCAGACGAGGTCAGCCACGGCTATCTGCCCGCCGACGGCTTCGACGACGCCCACGCCGGAGATTTAGGCAACATTGCGATCGGGGAAGATGGCTCTGGCATCTTGACGCTGGAAGTCTCTAACCTATCCCTGACCTCAGGCGAGTATGCGATCGCCGATCGCGCGGTCATTCTTCACGCCGAGGCGGATGACTTTGGCCAACCAACCGGCAATGCGGGCGATCGGATTGGCTGCGGCGTGATTCAGTTAAGCCTAAACGCTCAGTAAAAGACTGCTTGGCAAATTACCCAACGGGTATCAGAGCGAACTGCCCCTATAGCCCCACCTCAGCCAGCAGCGGTTCAAACTCTTCCCAGGTTAGCCCCTGCTCAATATACTGGGGCGCGGTCGGCACGTAGGGGCCACGCAGCCGGTCAATTTCAATCACCTGCGTCTCCTGAGGCAAAACCGGCACATCGGGATCAAAGGCGGTAGAGCGCATTAGAGAACTAGAAAATCCTCTAAAAATCATCACCTCGTCCTCTTCACCAGCGATTTTGGCGCGAACCAGCAGCACCTCAGCCGGACGCTTTAGCGTATATTGCTCTAGCTGTTGTCCAATAGACAAATCTGTCATAGCCGTCTATCTCTAGTCCGTCTAGGTTGAGACGCCTAGATTGTCTAAGCTTTTATTGATAAGTTGCCGTTCGGCCCTGCTTGCCCAGGCGGAAAAAGACGAAATAACCTAAACACAGCAGATAAATAATTAGCCCCACAATGCCTAAAAAGCCTAAAAAGCCATAGGTCGTGCCGGCGTGAAAATATTCCTTGTACATCAGCGGCGGCGCGAGCCAGGTCTGACAGTCAGCCCCGGTGAAAGCCGTTCTGGAAAAAGCGCAGCGCAGGAAGAATAGTTCTAAAATGCCGCCAATGACGCTGTAGATGGTGACGGCCCAGCGCCAGCCTGTGAAAGCTATCTTTAGCGGGGTTGGCTGCTGATCGTCAATTTCTTCATTGAGATCTTCCCAAAACCAGAGGCTGAGAGGGATCAACACCCGCGCCATCAGCGCCGAGATAAAGCTGAAGGCAAAGCCCCCAATCATCAGATAAACCGTAATCGCCAGCAGGCTAGCAACTTTCCAGTAAATCGTTAGCAGATGCTGAATGGCCTCTGACTTTTTGACAAAGGCCCAGAGCAGCAATACTAGCGGCAAAATAACTGTGAATAAAACAGCCAGCCGATAGTCTGTCCAAACTAAAGCCTGCAGCAGCGAAGGGGTAAACATAGATTTCGATCAACGTACAAGTGTCACAGGCTCAAGCGCAGCCGCCTTTTACTCATCAGGCATTTGCTATCGCAGCCACCTTACAGGTTATCACTGCCCATCAGAGATATCGCACTGGCGAAGAGGTCAAGGCACGACAAGCCCGCCCACTTAATGAACTGTATCCTATTGTCTATCTCGATGCGCTTTACGTGAACATCAGAGTTTCAGAGCGCACCAGCAAGCGAGCAGTTTATGTTGCTTTGGCTATCAGCACTGAGGGCAACAAAGCGCTGCTGGGACTGTGGATAAGTCAGGCCGAAGCCGAAAGTGTTTTAACACTCAAAACTTCCCCATCTCCCCTATCTTCCCCATCTCTCCATCTCCCCCATCCTCCCCATCTCTTCATCTCCCCTATTTCCCCTATCTTCCCCATCCTCCCCATCTCCCCCATCCTCCCCATCTCTACACTCCCGCCTACTCACCACTCACTACGCAATCCCCAGCCCCATCAGTACAAACCGCAGCACAAACACTGCCGCCAAAATCCAAACCACAACGCCGACCTCATGGGCCTTGCCCTGAAACGCTTTCACTAGCGGATAGGCAATGAAGCCAACCGCTAGGCCCTCCGCGATCGAGAAAGTCAGCGGCATTAGCAAAATTGTCAAAAAGCAGGGAATTGACTCTGCCGGATCGCTCCAGTTAATCCCGGTGACATTGCCCGCCATCAGCACCCCCACAATCAGCAGCGCCGCCGCCGTGGCATAGGCCGGAATGGCGGACAGCAAGGGAATAAAGAAGATGGAGGCGACAAACAACCCCGCCACAACGACCGCCGTAAAGCCAGAGCGTCCCCCTTCAGAAACCCCCGCCGCCGACTCAATATAGCTAGTCACAGTCGAAGTACCTAGAACAGCCCCGGCTGTCGTGCCCACGGCATCGGCGAGCAAAGCCTGATTGGCCTTGGGCAGTTCTCCCCGTTCATTGATAAAGCCAGCCTGCACGCCAACGCCAGAGAGGGTGCCGATCGTGTCAAACAGGTCCACAAACAGGAAAACGAATACAACTGCCAAGAAATTGCCCCAGTTGTCACCAATTTGTCCCAGACCCACAAATGCCTGTCCGATCAAATCTCCCGGCCAAGCAGGAATATCCACCACGCCGCTCGGCCAGGGACTCACGCCCAAAATCCAGCCCAGCAGCGCCGTCGCCAGAATGCCCCACAGCAGAGCGCCCTTCAGACGACGGGCCACGAAAGCAGCAGTAATCAGAATGCCAGCTAGCGCCATGAGCGTCTGTGGCTGAGCTAGATTGCCTAAGGCTGTCTTGGTCGCTTCATCCGCCACGATAATGCCAGCACCGCCCGTAGCCGGATCTCCCGCCAGGGCGATATAGGCGATGAAAAAGCCAATGCCCACCGCAGTGGCTCGTTTGAGACATTCTGGAATAGCGGTAATGATGGCGCTGCGAACATTGGTGAGGGTGAGAATGATAAAGATGATGCCCTCAACTAGCACTGCCGCCAGCGCTACCCGCCAGTCAATCCCCAAACCGAGGACGACCGAAAAGGCAAAGAAGGCATTCAGGCCCATGCCCGGAGCGAGGGCAATGGGATAGTTTGCCAGCAGACCCATAATCAAGGTGGCGATCGCCCCTGAGATCGCCGTAGCCACCACCAGTTGCGGAAATAAATCGCCGTTTTCGCTGAGAAAAACCGCGTTTGAGAGAATCCCTGGATTTACCACCAGGATGTAGGCCATCGTGATGAAGGTCGTAATTCCAGCGAATGTCTCAGTTCTAAGGTTGGTTTGCAGGGTCTCGAACTGAAAAAACTGGGCGATCGCTCCCGGCTCCGACTGCTGCGGCGGCCGCGTTTCGGGGGGCGTGAAGTTCTGGGTCATGGTGACAGACAGATAATTTTGCAGGTCATGATAATACGGATAAGGTCAAGTGACTGTGTTCACAGCGGCTAGATGGCAAAACCGACTGCCCCAAGGACAGCAAACCGGCCCAGAATTGCCTAAGATCATATTTTCTAGCCGTTTAGACCTAAAGAGGGCCATCTATGACGGAGCACACAGCTAACGGAGTCGGTGCTGGTGGACGCCAGGGCAGCGGGCGATCGCGCCACATCATTTTGACCTCTCATCCCAGCCGCTTTGGTTCACAGGCTTTGCCCATTGAGTGGGGGGCTGCAGACCCCCTCAAGCGTGGCCCCATTGTGGCTAGCCTCAGCGACCCAGAACATCGCAACGTCATTGGCACTCATTCTGGCGCTTATGCCATCTACCGCGCCCTCGCTGTGGCCAGCGGTTCTCTGCAGGCTGACCACCGCCCTGACCTCACCGATACGTCTCCGGTTATTACGGTTGGTCCCCATCCTAGCTGGGCGGGTGCTGACAGGATTGTCTCTTTAGATCCCTTTGGCGCTTTGGTGGGAGAGATCTATCAGCCCTTAATTCAGCAGGGCTACGATATTCGCCCCACGATTGCGGTGACTCAGGCCCATATTCAAATGCCAGAGCTGCAAGAAGCTGTGCAAAAGGGCCGCATTGCTGAAGATGGCAAAATTATGAAGCCAGGGGGTGATTTAGTCGTCACTAAGGCAGCGATCGAACCCGTTTGGTACTTACCTGGGGTGGCTGAGCGCCTCGGCATCACAGAAGCTGATCTGCGCTATGCCCTGTTTGAGCAAACGGGCGGCATGTTCCCGGAGCTCGTGACGCGGCCTGACGTGCAAGTTTTCTTACCCCCCATTGGCGGCATCACCGTTTACATCCTAGGAGACGTGGAGGCCATCACTGACCCCAAGCGGCCTCTGGCGGTGCGGGTCCATGACGAATGCAACGGCTCCGATGTTTTTGGCTCTGACATTTGCACCTGTCGCCCCTATTTAGTCCACGGCATTGAAGCCTGCATCCAGACCGCCCAAACGAATGGAGCCGGGGTGATTGTCTATTTTCGCAAAGAGGGGCGGGCCCTGGGAGAAGTAACCAAGTTTTTGGTCTACAACGCTCGCAAGCGGCAGGCCGGGGGCGATCGCGCCGATGCCTATTTCACCCGCACTGAATGCGTGGCGGGCGTCCAAGACGTGCGGTTTCAGGAGCTGATGCCGGATGTGCTGCACTGGCTGGGCATCACCCGCATCGATCGCTTCGTCTCTATGAGCGATATGAAATACAACGCCATCACCCACTCTGGCATTGAAATTGTTGAACGTGTTCCCATTCCCGATGAGTTGGTTCCGGCGGACGCTAAGGTAGAAATTGAGGCTAAAAAAGCGGCTGGCTACTTTAGCGGTCAGGGGGCGCTGACCGAGGAAGAGCTAGCCAGCATTCAGGGGCGCAGCTTGGTGTAACTGCAAGAATTGACATGGCAACTTTTTTAAGGCCGCTGAGCTATCGCTATCAGTGGCTCTATGACGCCATTTCCGGCGCTGCTGCTCTCAGTGTGGGCGGTGAAAAGCGGTTTCGGCATCTGGCCCTAGCGGGGCTGCCTATTTCTAAGGACAGTCAGGTGCTAGATCTGTGCTGCGGCAGCGGTCAGACGACTCAGTTTTTAGTGGAGCTGTCTGATCACGTTACCGGGCTGGATGCGTCACCGCGATCGCTGGCCCGCGCTAGGCAAAATGTGCCCGCAGCCGACTACGTGGAAGCCTGGGCCGAGGCGATGCCGTTTGCGGAGAATCGCTTTGACCTGGTGCATACCAGCGTGGCGATGCACGAGATGAAGCCGCAGCAGCGGCAGGAAATTTTTCAAGCAGCCTACCGGGTCCTTAAACCAGGCGGTATCTTTGCCATGATTGACTTTCATCGCCCGACTAATCCGGTGATGTGGCCGGGGCTAGCGGCTTTTCTGTGGCTGTTTGAAACCGAAACGGCCTGGGAGCTTTTACAGTCCGACCTGCCAGAACGGCTGCAGCAGGCAGGCTTTCAAAAGCCAGAACCTAAGCTCTATGCGGGTGGTAGTCTCCAGGTGATTCAGGCCCAGAAGAGTGTGTCATAGCACTGATTGAGCGATCGCGGGGTAAGCCGTAAACCAGCCCAGGCCCCGATGAATCTGCCAGCTACAGCCAGTTGCCCACCAGCACATAGGCCGCCCAGTAGCTGGGATGACGATAGTTGGGATTGCCGAGCAGCGATCGCTGCGCCTGGCGTAAGGCTTCAGCTTTAGTGGTTTGAGGCTGGGCTAGGGCGGGGTAAAACCGGCTGGCAAAATACGCTCCAGAGGCGTCATCTAAATTCCACAGAGAAGCCAGGGTGCTACGGGCACCGGCCTGCAGCGAGATGCCCGCCAAACCCAGGGCGGCGCGACTGTCTCCGGTGGCTGTCTCACAGGCGCTCAGCACCAGCAGCTCAATCGGCTCTAGCCGGTTTTGATCGCCCGTTCTCAGTAAACGGCTCAATTCATCTACAGAGATAGGCCGATCCCAGGCCACGATAAAGGTGTCTTCGAGGTTTGAGCTGAACTGCCCGTGGGTCGCTAGATGCACAACTGGCAGCTCAGTACTCATAACCTGCTGGGCAAGGGCCGTAGTGGTGAAGCCTTGGTTGAGCAGCACCCGGCTATCCAGCAGCGCCTGAATGGTTTGAATTTCGTCATCTACATTAGATAAAGCACTAAAGCCGTGGCGCGGTTCTGTCAGCCCGCCCAACAGCGCGGCTACCTGAGTTGACTGCAAGGGGCGGGGGCCAAGGAGCTGTAAACCGGGTGAAAGGGCGATCGCGTAGTCTTCAATCAGGTAACGCTCACCGTTATAAAGGGCGGCCATAGGCACATTGCGCAACGCTCCGTCCAGCACAAATATCAGCGTCTGGCTCTGAGCTTCGGCCAAGGCTGCCTGCAGCGGCTGCATCAGCCAGCCGTAGAGTTGCTGCCCCAGGGCTTTGCCCTCTGGTGAGGTGAATGGCTTTTCTAACTGCTGCCGCCATTCTAGAAGCGTTTGCTCTAGCTCAGTTTGACTTACCGGGCTGGTATATTGCTGCAGGGGCTGCCCTGGTAGACTGGCAATCAGTTCTAAGCGATCTGGCAAAATGATCGGGTAGATAATGGCTGTGGCGGTTTGGCTCACATTTTCTAGATTGACCTGCTGCGCTTCCAGGCAGGCCGTTCTAAAAAAGTTATTCAGCTCTGCTACCTGCAAAGCATCAATCACGGCGATCGCCTCTTTGATCCGGGTCTGATGGCTCGATAGATCGCCATCAACGCTAGAGATCTCTTGATTACTGACATCAGCTTGGAGCAGCAGCGCCACTAGCTCTCGATACACCGGCTCTATGCTGTCTCGAAAAGAGAACTGCAAATCGTCGCTGACAGCGACTAAATCCTGCTTTAGCGACTGCAGCGTGGCGAAGGCGGCGCGATAGGCTGGTAGAGCCGCTTGCTGCTGGCCTTGCTGATTGAGGAGTCGCCCCAACTGCCACTGCCACTGGTAGGTAATATCAGCCGCACTCAGGGATTGAGCCAGCCGCAAGGCCTGTTCAGTCAGCTGCTGCGCCTCAGCCCACTGGCGAGAAACTGCGTAAGCGCGACCTAAATAGCCTCTGGCATAGGCTTCAGCCCGAATATCGCGTAAATCCTGGCTGAGCCGAACTGCCTGGGCGAGTAGATGAGCAGCCGTTTCAACTGCTGCAGGCGTTTCTAAGTGAAGTAAGCTTTGGGCCGCATTGATATAGGCGTAGATCTGGCTACGCCCCTGGGGCAGGTTAGCAATCTCGGCAGGTAAGGAGGCGGCTAGGCGCTGCGCCTCACCGGGATTGTGCTGGACAAGCAGCTTTAAGCGATTGAGGTCAGCCTTGAGCCGAATACTGGCCTCAGAGGACTGGGCTGCTTGTTGATAAAGGGCGATCGCGGCGGGTATAGCCTCACTTGCCCTATCTAATACGCTCCCCTGGGCTTGGGCAGTATTGGCTAGCTCTAGCAAGATTGCCCAAGTTTCTATATCGGCCTGCTGGGCCAGTTCAAGCGCCTTTTGCAAATGGATTTGGGAGGCCGTCAGATCGCCTAGCAGCCGATAGGTCTGGCCCAACCGCTGATAACCGCGAACTTGTAAAGGCAGCGACTGCTGAGGTAAGCGCTGCTCTATCGTCGTCAGGGTGTTTCGGGCCTGTTGATAGTAGCCCAGAGACTGCTGAGCCTGCACCTGATTTAGCAGACTGTTGAGGTGGCGGGACTGGTCTCCCGTTTGAGCGTAGAGATTAGCGGCAAGCTGCCAGGTTTCTAGGGCGGCCTGGGTCTGTCCTCGCGCCAACTGTAAGCTACCGAGGGTGTTGTGGGCCTGGGCGCTGACGGCTACTTTTTCGACGGAATCAGGGACGGTGGTGAGCTGGTCTAGGCTTTGGGCGATCGCGCGATCGGCGGCCTCCCACTGGCTCAGCTGCTGATAGACGGCGGTGAGATAGCTGAGGGCGAGAGCTTGCTGCAGCGGCTGATCAGCCAGTTGGGATACCGCTGCATTCCAGGCTGCGGCTGCCTCGGTGAAGCGCTGGGCAGCATAATGCTGGCGACCTTGATCTAGCAGAGGTTCTGCTGACGTGGCTGTAGCTGAAGCAGGAATCTGAGCTAGGGCGGCAGGGGCTAGAGCCGATTCCGACCCGTTACTAATGGCCGGACTACAGGCGATCGCAATGCCTAAAATTAGACCGAGACAAAACCTGAAGCATCGAAACCCAGCCCGACCCACTGACATTCTTTGGTGCATGGCCTGCGCTCACCCAACTGGCTAAATCTAGCTCTTTACCATCGATTAGATGGTTACGCTCAAACCACTCATCAGCCCCGCAATCTAATGATTGAGTTTAGCCCTGTAGCTCTACTGAAAAAGTTGAGCGACTGGGGCACTGAAGCCTGGCAGCAAGGGAGAGATGAGAATATCGCCGGACAAAAGGGTGCTGACAAGTTGGAGCTGAGCCTCTGAGCGACGGTAAATCTCCACGGTTTGTCGTTGCCAACTGACGATCCAGTATTCCTGAACGCCGTAGAGAGAGTAAAGTTTGAGCTTGACCTCTTTGTCTCGTTGCTCGTTCAGCTCGCCAGGGGAGAGAATCTCAACTATGAGTTCGGGGGCAACAATCAGGTGCCCAGCGTCATCAATGCCATTGGCGAGGCGTTCCTGGCTAATCCAAACCACATCGGGAATGACGGCATCGGTGGGCGTAAAAATGACGCCTGGGGTTTGAAAGGGTTTGCCTAGTTGGGACTGTCTAGACCAAATTTCTAGCTCAACGTGAATGTTGCCGCTGGCCCCCTGATGCCGAATATGAGGGGCACGGGTCATATACAGATTTCCATCAATGATCTCGTAGCGCTTCCAACCGCCATCATCGGGCATGGCGTCAAGGTCGCGGGTGGTCCAGCGCAGGGCATTAGGCACCATGGCATTGACAGGTGAACAGATGGTCTTAGTGTAGGCGATTGAGGCAGTGGGTGGGGCTGATGATGAGGCTCAAACCAGGGGGCGGTGACATCCGCAAGCGTCAGCACAAATGCGGCCTCCATCACAGTAGAGCCGACAGCATAGACGCGCTTAATTTTACGAATTTGCACACAAAAGTCCCCTCTCGGATTTGAGAGAGGACTTTGGCCTCAAATGTCCTGAGCAGCCCAGGGGGTCAGCCTCAGATTGCTATCCAGGAAGCAGTTTCTGGGCTAGGTCTAGAGCAGCTTGCTGAGGATTGCCGAAAGCAAAAGCCAGCGCCAGAGTTTGTGGCTGCCCTTGCATGAAGACCAGCTCGATCGCCATCATGACGTTGCCGCCCTGAGTGGCGTCCAGTGAGCCTTCAAACTGGGCTGACCTAACATCAAGCAATCCACCTAAACCGACGTCCACAATAAACTGCCCCACATCGGCCATCGCCCCGACGGAGATTTTAATTCCTTCTAAGAACTGAGTGGCCGTATATAAAGCTGCCGTCGCACTTTCCCGCGCCGTAAACAATCCAGCAATGCGGACATCGGCATCAATGGGGAAGCTGTCGATGGTTTTTTCTAGACCCCGTACCACCTGCTTGGCAGTTTCCAATACCCCGTTGGCGGTTTCCCGTGCCGTAAACAATCCGGCAATGCGGACATCAGCATCAATGGGGAAGCCATCGATGGTTTTTTCTAGACCCCGTACCACCTGCTTAGCCCCTTCCAATATTCCGTTGGCAGTCGCCTTGGCCGCCTCCAGACCCCCGATCTTGGTATAAATTCCCGTTATCTCACTGCCTTTAGCGGCTGCATAGGCTGAGAATTCGGCCCAGCGGTAGCTCTTTTCGTACCACTTCGATTGATTAAACCAGCGTTCTTTGTTCTTGATATCTTGATTGAGCTGGTCAATGCGTCGTTTGCTGCTGTCGATTTCGCGCTGGATCGAGTTCACCTCATTCTGTGCTTTTTGCACCGCTGCTTGGGCATCGCGCATCCGCTGCGAATCGCGATCGCGCTCCCGCTGAATTGTCTGGCGCATATTGGCGATGTCGGTATTGAGCTTGTTGACCTCATGCTGCGCTTTTTGCACCGCTGCTTGGGCATCGCGCATCCGCTGGGAATCGCGATCGCGCTCCCGCTGAATCGTCTGGCGCATATTGGCGATGTCGGTATTGAGCTTGTTGACATCTCCCTGGGCCTTTGCCACCGTTGCTTGGGCATTGGAGAGATCCTGCGTGGCCTTGCTAGCTGCTGCCTGAATTGCGGCCGTCGCCTCTGCGCGCAGGTAGCTCAGCAAATCGTTTTGCATGGAGGCTTTTACCCAGATGCTGCCGCCGCTCTTGAAGTCTTGTCCCTTGACCTCCAGGGTGGCCTCAAACAGATTGAAGATCTTGCCTGAGCTGAGGAAGTGGAAGCCACTGTCAGAGAAGCTCATTAAGACTTCTCGGCGTAGTCCCAAAAGCTCTACCGCGCCGGAGAGATCGAGCGTAGGCGTCTCAGTGGGGTTCGGAGACAGTTTGAAGTACACAGAGGGTTTGAGCCGTCCGGCAGCGCCACTGACTTTGAAAATGCCGCCGACATCAATCGGATCCATTTCGGCCTTGAGTTCTGTGCCTTCGAGGTAGTCAATCGACAGCGAGGCCTGAGCCCGCAGTCCCCAAAAAATCAGCGTACCGGCTAAGTAAAAGCCTTGGTCAAAGGCCAGTTCGCCAATGGTAGTGGGCTGGGGTACGACGTAGATGTTGACGTCCTCAAAGCCCAGCTTGAGAACTGTATTGGCCAATGCAGGGGGGATGGACTGGGCGATCGCAGCGCCGCAGAACGTGCGGATCACATCCATTAGATAGAGCCGATTGAAGGCAACCGCCAGCATGCTGCGGCTTGGCATTGCCGAATCAAACTTCACGGCGACTAAGCCCTGGAAATCGCCCACTTGTAAGCTACCGGCAATGCCAACCGTTGGCAGCGGTGGCGGCAAACTGACGCCTAGATCAAGGGCAATATTGGCGATCGCAACTCCTTTGGTGTCAAAAGGTTCATTCCAAATACCCAGCATTGAAGCCTGCAGCACTGCCGCGCGGGGCTGCACCTGCATAGCGCCGACAAAGGCGAGAGCGCTGTTATCCAAAATAGTAGTGACGGTCCCTAATAGCGTCAGGGAGAAGTTGCTAGGAGACGGCTGCAACCGGAACTTGATATCGCCAAAGCCCACCGTCTCCGACAGTTTAAACTGTCCATCGATCTCTGCTTCTAACACGATGTCAGCCGGGTTGCCGCCAATGGCGGTGTAGACCCGCAGGTTCTCAATGCCGAGCAGGGCATCGACGCCGAGCCCGCGCATATCCAGATTGGCAATAAAGTTTAAGCCCCGAATGACAGTGAGTTCAGAGCTGAGGGACGATAAACTGGTCAGCGCCAGCGCTCGGTCTTCTACTGAGGATAAGACGAGCGCCGTATCTGCAAAGCTGAGCCCGTCGAGAACGCTCAGCTCACTGGCGATCGCAGAAAACTTCCAGGACGCGGGGGGCAAAAAGCCGGTCACAAAGCCCCAGTCATTGCCAATTTTCTTCACCATTAACTCCACCAAACCCAGGGTCGAGTTGGCTCTGAGAGAGAAGAATCGGCTCTTGGGGGCAACCGTAACCGCTACGTCAGAAAAATCAACCGCCAGCACGCCGGCAGGGATGGGCAAGGTTTGCAGCGTCCGGCTACCGCAGAGATCTTGCACAACCGGCGATAGCTTCAGCGAGGGCACCTGACCGCTAAGAACAAACTCACCAGGGAACGTATAGTCGCTTCTAAAGGCGGCTCCGGCGATCTCCAAAGTGCCACCTAACACGCCACTGAGCGCTTTCTTGCCCTGGCCATCCAGGGTGCGGCTAATTTGCAACGTAATATCGTCTAGCTGAAGATCGTCGAAGCCAACGGGGATGGCCCAGGGATCCATAGCTTCTGCATTCACTGAAAAGGTGCCTGTCTTCGGGGTCAGCGACAGGGTCAAGCCGGTAATGGCTAAGTCAGGTACCTCCGAGGGCAGATCAACAAGTCCCCCCATGAGACTATCAACCAAATTGGTTAAGGATACCGTTTGACCGGGAACCAAAGTGCCAGAGAAGGTCAGCGGCTCATCGCTGTGGTAGCTACTGGTCACAAGCAGCTGGGTACCGGCTAAATTAATCGCTCCTGCAAACTGAGCGGTTACCGCCTCTAAAACAGAATCAATTTGGCCGTCAATTTTGGTGAGTGCCAGGGTAGTACCGCCGATATCGATGTCCCAGTCGTTGACCAAAGTAAAGTTGGCAGTCGCGGTTTTGGCGCTGGGGTGGGTCACCAGCCTTAAGGTTTGTAGCTGACTGTTGGGCAACGCCACCGAGTCGAGGGGTAAAGCGGTCAACAGATCGGTAACGGTAATTTGGCTACCATCCTGAATGCCGCATTCAATAATGACTTCAGGTATGAGGTGACAGGTCAGATCAAGAATGCCACTGCCCAGGGTGACTGAGCCGATAGAGGTAACCTCAGTGACGGTCTGATTCTGAAGCTCAAAACCTAAATCAATCTGGTTGAGAACAGGTAGGCTGAGACCGACTGACTTGAGACTCTCGACTAAGCTGCCGATACCCAGTTCAGCGGCCAGTTCCGTCAGTTGAGGTAGGTCAGATGAATTGACGCTGAGAGTCAAAATGCCAAGCTGCGGATCGGCAAGTGAGCCCTGTACAGCTAGCTTGCGATCGCCATCGCCAAATCGAAAGCTGCCACTGATTTCTAGCAGCGCATTTAAGATGTCGCTATCGGCCTGCTGGAGCGTTATTACAGTTGTGGTTAGCACCAGCGAGCCGCCCCCCGTAATCTTGTAAACTAAAGGCTCAGCGATCGCAATTTGCAGCGAATCTTGATCGGGCGCAGCTACTGTAACTGCCTCGATGTTGACACCCGATTCACTTACAAGGCTGCTGATAAAGTCCAAAATAGCTGCCGAGCTGATCGTAACCCCCTCTAAAGGGTTAATCTGCTTTGATAAATTGGTCTCAATGCTTTCCTTGATTTGGCTCAGATTTGCCATAGAATTGTCCTCGAATAGGTAGGGTTTTCAGAGATTACTGATTCTTTCTAGAGAGACGTGCGAGTTGTTTGCAGCGCTTGCAGTTCAGCCCTAGCGGCGACAAGGGCTTCCTTGGCTTTAAGCAGTCTGGGATCAGCTTCGACGGATAGCTCATACAAACCTTCGGAAAAGGCTTTTAGCTGCAGCTTTCGTTTTTCCAGCTCACCTCTAGCGGCTAACTTCGCCGCTTCTAAGGTCGCAATAACTGTTTCATGAGCAGCTATTTCCTGACTGCGCCAGGTAATCTCCACCTCTAACTTGATTCGGGATATGCTCTTATTTATCTGGGGATTGCTGTTGTACCAGCTTTTCCATTCATCTATTTCTTTCTTACGCTTCTTAACAGCTTGTTTTGCTTTAGTTAGCTTTGCTTCCAACTTATCTAGCTCCATCTGAGCTTTGGCAATTTTTGCGGCCATATCCTCCTGAGACGTGGGAGGATTTTCTCTCTCTGCTGTTAGCTGCTGTTTTAACTTAGGAATAAGCTGATTTAATAAAGCGACCTTAGATAAAGCTTCCTCTAAGTTCGTATTTGTAGCTTGGTTCGGTGTATTCAGAGCCATAATTTCAAGCCTCTATAAAGTTTGCTGAGTACACTATTTTCTGAGCTTCACCCTGAATGCTTCGCCTTGAGAAATTACGCCGCTAAAATTTCGAGACACTGCGATGGCGACAGGCTCTTTCCTGCCCCCTTGAGTCTGGGGGATGGCAACAGCCAGGCCGATTCCGCGATCAGTTAAAATCTCGTCAAGTGCGTAAGTTCTGACTTGATTGAATTCAGAATTAGGCTGACAAAATATCGCTAACGGTTTACCCGTCTCACAGATGAAGCCAATTCTTTATGCTTGCTTTTCCGATAGTTTCTCCATGTGTACGGCTCCAGTAGTGATGCATTACGGGGGTGTACTTAGAGAGATATACGGATGATGTGAGTCGAGTATGCAGCGCTCACGCTAAAACTTTCCAAAAAAAAGTGCTGGAATCTCCAAATGGGGATTCGCAGCGATGAGATTGATAATCTCTTTCTGGGCGGTTGAGCTAGTGGGCGATCTTAGCGGGCGATCGCTGACGGCACCTGACAGCCAGCCATTGGCATAAAGAAACTCGGTCTTTCAGTCGCCTCAGCTAAAAAGATGACTGTGCCATCCGCAACGCGAGTCCAGCTGCGGGCCTCAACTATAGGGGCGTCAGGGGACTGATCGGAGGTCGCAACAGTGTCCTGGCTGAGTGAAACGGTATCGCCTTCGTCCAGCCCTGAGATAGGTGCTAGATCTTGCCAGACGGTATCGGCACTGAGCGGGTCGGCGGGATTGGTGGGAAGGCCGCCGCGTCCAGTCATGACAAAGCTACCTGTCTGCGACCCCTGAGCCCGACAGCCTGGCGCTAGGGTGGGAGGAGCGGTTTCAGCGGGTAGGATGGCATCGTCCTGAGCCACATCGGGATTCAGCTCGTCGATGTTGACTGTGCCATTGTTGCCAAACTGGGAACTGGCGGTGATGTCGCTGAGAGGGGTATCGAGGACATTGGGCCGAAAAGCAATACCCAGGAGATTGCGGGCTGTGACGTTGACATTACCCCCGTTGCCTTCAAAAGCGTTGGCCCGGATATCGCTGTTTTCAATAGGAACAGCCACGATAAAGCCACCCGGTAAGTTCAGGGTAATGTCGCCGCCGTCGCCCCCGGCTCCTGCCGTACCGGCTTCCGTCGAAATCAGACTGCCGTTTCTCAGCAGTAGGACTTCCCCAAGATTGAAAGTAAGATTTCCCCCGTTGCTGCTGCGGGTATTGGCAGTGATGCGGCTACGGTCTAAAAAGAGCTGGTCAGACGTCAATGTGACGCTGCCGCCCTCGCCTTGCCCAGCCGAATTGACCGCAATTTGTCCGCCATTACGGAGCGTTGTCGTCGCCGCATTCACCACAATATTGCCACCAATACCGGTTGAGCCGGGTCCCGTACTAGACTCGACCGTGCTGCCGTTAATTTCGAGATGCTCAGAAAGACTAAAGGTAATATCACCTGCAGGACCGGGGCCGGTGGTGGAGGCCGACAGGGTAACGCCATCAGACAGCCTCAGGCGTTGAGACTCGGCTGTGATGTTGCCCCCGCGCCCCAGGCCGCTGGTCTCTACCGCTAAAAGACCGGGACCGCTGATGGCGATCGCTCCTGGAGCCAGGATTTGGAGACCACCGCCGTTGCCGCTGCCAGTTGTTGAGGCAGACACTACTGCCCCCGGCACCAGCGTTATGCCTAGGTCCGGGTTAACCTGGTAGGGCCGCAGCGTCAGCACGCCACCCGGGGACTGCCCCTGAGTTTCGGCAAAGATGCCTACAGTTCCGGCCAAGTCCATTTGGTTGGCGTTGAGGGTGATGCTGCCGCCGCCATCAAGATTTGTTGCAGTTGCCGTTGCGGTTGCCGTGATTCTGGCGGTTTCAGACAGGACAAAATTGGGCGTGTTGATCACAATATTGCCCGGTCTGCCGGACCCGCTGGCCTCAACGGAGATGACTGGCTCAAAATTTTGGACGCCTTCTCCCAACAGCACCGCGTCGGTGGCGTTGACGGCAATGGTGCCGCCATCGCCCGACCCTGATGTGGCTGCAAACAGGCGACCGCCGTTGCCCAGCACCAGTCGATTGGCCGTGATGTCAATTCGTCCAGCAGCGCCTTCACGGTTGGCATTGCTGAGAATCTGGCTGTTATTAAACGTCACCTGACCGGGACTGTTGATCATGACCCCGCCTGCAGGCTGACTGCCGTTGGCGCTGCTCTGAATCTCAACGTTATTAAACGTGATATCCCCAGCGCTGGTAATCAAAGTATTGCCAGCCTGACCAAAATCGCTCAAATTAAGGCTAATTGTCTGGCCAAAAGAAACAGGGTCAGGAATTTCGACTTGGCCGCTAGTTGTCAACAGCAAATCGTTTATGACTAGGCGATCGCTGAGGCTGCGAATTTCTACATTGCCTGATTGCCCGCCGCTTGAAAAGGTATAAACATCAATATTGGAAACAGCGCTGCCTGCGAGCGTGACGGTTCCACCTGACTGGGCGGGTTCTCCTGACTGCGACGCGGAGAAGGCAAACAATCCCTGAATAGTACCGGTATCGCTGCTACCGCCAAGAACGCGCCCTGCCCTCGAAAGCAGAGATATATCTCCTCCGCTGCCGGTGCTGCCCAACTCTGAAAACGAGTAAGAAGACAAGCTCCGAAGGACGGTAACATCTCCGGAATCAGACGCAAGCAGAATGTCTCCGCCATTTGCAGCGTTACCTGAGTCCGAATTTGATATGGAAGATAGGGCATCAACTACAACATTGCCAGCGGTAGAGGTTACAGAAATATTGCCACCGTCTCCAGCGTTACCCGATATGGAGTACGAGGACGCGCTCAAAAAATCCTGAATCGTAACGTTGCCAGTCTCAGAGAAAATAGAAATGTTGCCAGCATTGCCTCCCTGACCTGGGCTGGCATATGAGCCTGACCCTAAACCACCGCCGGTAACGATGCTGCCCGAATTAGAGGAGATAAAAATATCCCCGCCGTTACCGGCGTCCCCCTCATTTGATTGAGAGAATGAATCTAAACCGCCGAGATTAATGTCGCCGGAGCCAGAAAAAACGGAGATTGTGGCTCCATTACCCGAATTTCCGGCAAAGTTTGCATACGATACTGTCTGGGTAAAACCGTTGACGGTAATATCACCAGACTCAGAGAAGATAGAAATGGGTCCTGCATCCCCAGAATTACCAAAAGGGGCATAGGCTAGCGAATACGATTCTATAAAGAAACCGTTGACGGTAATATCGCCAAACTCAGACGCAATAGAAATGGCCCCGCCGTTGCCAGCGTCCCCAACGCCCGTTGATGCAAATGAGCTTAAAGATCGATCAACTGTGATATCTCCGGGAGCGGCCAGAATAATGGGACCCCCGTCTTCATTGCTGATTTCCAAAGCAGATGTGGCAACACTGTTGACCAAAATGTTGCCCGATTGCTCTCCAGCGACTGGACCTAGAGCAATAGGAGTGCCGTCAATCGGGTCTATGCCAGCGACGGTAGCTACGCCGGCTCGCAAAATTGCGGCTCGGCTGCTCGCCAGCAAGTCCTGATCAGACCCAGATCCGTCGGCAACTAAGTTCAGGTCAGGGCCGGTGATGGTGATGTCGCCAGCGGCAATGCTGCCCGTCGCCGCAGCCCGCAGCGCAGCGCCCGTGTAGTCACCGAAGGCGATATCTCCATTGGCTAGAATCTCGCCGCCTGCCCCCAATTCTGGAATACTGAGGTTGCCCGCGCTAATATTGCCCCCGTGAGCTACAAGCGCGATCGCTCCGCCTTTAAGATTGCCAGAGGGCAAAATGCTTATCGGTAAACCCGTCAGGTTACCGGCAAAGCCAGTATCAATATTGCCTAGAACTAAACTGGCCCCAGAAATCCGGATAGCTCGCTCATTAGTAAACAGCGTGTCTGCGGTATCTGCCATGACAAAGTCGCCAACGCCATTGCGATCGCTATCCGCCATTAGCTCAATTGAGCCTGTGCCATTGGCAAACACCAAGCTGTCATCTGTCAGGTCGTTAACGGTGATGTCATTGGTGGCCTGCAGCACTAGGTTCGCGTTCCCAGATAAGCTCTCTAGAGTCGCTGCGGCAATTTCAAATGTGTCATTAACTGCGCCATCGCCAAAGAGCACCTGATTATCCGTCAGCACCTGATTATCGTTTACTCCAGCCGCCCCATTGACAATTACGATATTGGCCGGATCAAGCAGCAATGTTCCAATCTGGCCGCTGGCGCTGCTCAAATCGACGGTACCTTGGAAAGCCAAGTCCTGTTTGCCAGAGACTTCAGCTAGGCCACCCTGTTCATCACCGACGGCGCTGATATGGCCGTAAAACGCGGTTGCTTCCTCTGACCAAATTACAACTTGTCCGCCACTGACTTGTCCATCGGCTGCAATCCTGGCGTCAGGACCAATGAAGGTTCGCAGAGCGCGAGGCAAGGTTGTTTGCCCTGGAATATCGCCGCCAATTTGCACCGTACCGCCTGCGGTTGTGTCAGAAACATCGAGCGTCGCTTGTTCCAGTAGGCCAACTCGATTACCTAGAATTTGCACCGTACCGCCTGGGGCTGCAAGCTGGCCTGTGTTTAAGACGGTATTGCCCAGCAGCGTCAGGGTTTGGCCGGGGGCGATCGCTAAACTGGCCTGGTTGGTCAAGTTGCCTTGCGGTTGAGTGTTGAGCTGAATTCCCAGCGGCACGCTAACAGTCAGCAGCGAGGTTTCTGGCCGGGTCGCCTGAAATTCACTGCCATCGGTAAAGGCAATACTGTCTGCGGTGCTTGCCAGAAACGAGCCTCGAATGTCTAACTTTGCACCGGGGCCAAAGAAGATGCCGTTGGGATTGAGAAAAAACAGGTTGGCAGTACCCTCAACCCCTAGCAAACCATCAATATGGGAGGCGCTGAACCCGGTTACTCGGCTCAGAATGTTAGTAATACCGCTGGGACTGGCAAAGTAAGCGGCTTCCCCTGGGGCTAAGTTAAATTCGCTGAAGCTGTGGAACAGATTGCTCTGCCGAATAGCTCCCCCCTCAATTAGCTGCGTTGGGTTACCATTCACTACGCTAGTCTCCACAACGGAAGCCTCTATGCCTAGAGTTGCATCTGGTGTAATTTGGGCCTTTGCCAAGCTAGGCGTCAAGACCGCTGCCACAATCACGGCCAGTTTGATTGAAGTGACCTGGCGCATCATTCTGGCACCTCATGAACTGAAATGGCCGGTGAAAGCTCATCAAGTCCGGCAGCTTCGAATAGGGACTCCAGGGTTTCCAGATACTCGGCCTTGCCAGGCTCAGCCTGATATAGGGACAGAGTGATTTCTATTGCTTCGTGCCAGAGTCCCTCAGCGGCATAATGCCTAGCGAGATCAAGCCGCATTGCTGGCGTTGGGTTGCTGCTGGGCTCTGTGGCCGCTGACTCAGCCACGCGGCTAATCGTGCCGGAGACAAAAACTGAGGCTGAAGGCCGAGCCGCATCGCAATAGATTGAAAACGTCCAGGTGTAAGCTTCACCAGGGTTTAGTCCGCTGCTCTCTGAGGGGACGGGAATAGCTAGAATGCCCGCCGGAATATTGCCTGAAAACTGCTTGCGGTAGGCGTAGTTGTCGCGGCTATCTTGGACGACAAATTCCAGCGGGATAGTCTGGTTTAGGGCATTGGGCAGGTAAAAGAAAAAGCTCGGCGTTGCGCTCGCGGTCTGACTCCAGACGATACCGTCAACTACGGGCACCAGCGCCGTTAGATCCTGGTAGTCTCTGCAGTCACCTCGAGAAGCCCCGCCACGCTGACGTCCGGTGGGGGCTCCCTGATCCGGTGGGGGCGTGGGTAGAGTTTGGGCCCGGGCCAGCGGCATCAGATTCAGCCCCACCATTGCCAACCCCAATAGAAAACTGACTGGTTTTAGTTCAAAGCGCCAAACGATATATCCCATTGCCAAAATCTCCTAAAAACACAGTAGATTGAGCTATTCGCCGCGTTGATCACCCAGTTCAGAACGACCTAACCCTGCCGTCACGAAGGCACTGCCGCCGAGGGCTATCAGAGCTGGCAACAGCGGCAGCCACCCGCCTATCAGCAGAGTTGCCCAAGCCCCGACTGTCAAACTGCTGGCTATCAGGAAGCAGGCAATAGCTAACTGAGAAGATTTCCACCGCATCGCCAACAGGCTACCCGCGATCGCCCCTAAGACAATCCACACCGCTTCGGCCCACTGCGGCCAAACCCAGATTAAGGGCCGTCCTTCCTCCACGGCGCTGAGTATCTGGCTAATCATTTGGGCCTGCATAAAAACCCCTGCCGTGCGGCCCTGAGCTTGCTGACCATAAGGCGTTGCCCAATAATCACCGCTGCTGAGTGCCGTGACGCCAATCAGGACAATGCGATCGCGAATGCGCTCCGGATTCACCTGCCCGCTCAACAACTGCTGCAACGAGATAGTCACCGCAATCTGCTCAGGAGCCGGAACGGCGCGGTAATTGAGCAGAAGCTGATTGCCGCCATTATCCATCCGCTGCAGGCCGCCTGCGCGCTTGTCTAGTCGGGGAAAGACGACATCTCCAATTTGTAAATCCCCCTGGGCAGTAAACGTCGGTTGTATCCCTGCCTGATGCAGGTAGTGAATGGCGATGAGCGTGGCAAATCCGTAGGGCGAGGTACAGGGCGAAACCGGGTCGGGGGTGAGCGTCAGCAACTGCCGTCGCAGAATACCGTCAGTATCTTCAACAAAGTCGCTGAAGCCGACCTGGGCGGCTGGCAGTTCCGGGGGAGGGCTAATGCCAATATCATCGGCGAGCGGATCGCGGCTCTTGCAAAGTCCCACAATATTGGGATGAGAGAGGGCTTCTCCCAGGACTGGATTGCTGGCAGCAAAGTCGCGGTACAGATCGAGGCCAATAAGCCGAGGCTGATAGTCTGCGAGGAGGGTTAGAGCCTGCTGCAAGGTCTCATCGGCCAGGGAACCGCGCCGTTCTGGTGCCGTCTGAGCCTGAATACTGCTTTCGTCAACCGCCACCACAACCAGCCGGGGGTCAGCAGCTTCGGCTGGACGTAGCTGCATCAAGGCATCGTAGACCCATAGCTCTGCCGGTTGCAGTCCGCCGGCCCAGCGCAGTCCTAATACCGTGGCGGCAACGATTAGAGTGCTCAGACTTCTTCGGTAAATGGCTTGAGCAAAGTCAGGTCTTAGCCTAGGCCGAAGCTGAGAAGCGGGCAGGGTCTTAGCTCCTAATTGACCTGCTAGCGACTGCCAGGTCGGTGGCTCTTCTGCCGGGTTTTGCACAATGACGGGCAGCCAGGCCGCGTAGGTTCCCAGATCTGTGAGGCCGTGGAGCTTTTCGCGGGCTTCTCGGACTGAGCTGTAGAGCGGTTGACCTGTGGAGAACTGGGTCAGAAACCCTTTGAGAAACTGATGGGCGATCGCATCGGGTACCGGCTCGCGCATCACGATTGTCTGGGGCAGGTGCAAATCGGCCAAGGCCCAGGCCAGCCCTAGCCCATCGCAAGAGTTCAAAATTGCTAGCTGTAAGCCATTTTGAATGGTTCGTCGTAGCGCGTATTTGAGCTGCTCAATCGTCAGCGCCTCGGTCGGGTTGACCTGTAAACAGCCTTGTCCGCGACTGGTGCTGTGGCCGGCAAAAAACAAAATATCCCAGCTCGACTCCCAGAGCTGTTGCTGCAGTTCACTCAGGGTCGGCTGGGCCAGCAGCATTACTTTAGCCGTAGGCAGTTGCGCCAGAATCTGCCGATCCGTTTCAATATCGATGTTGGTGTCATTGCCCAGCACTGCCAAAATCCGAATCATTCCCGGCGGGTTTGAGCGGGCCTGCTTGAGAGCCCGGCTATAGTCCGGCAGGCTGAGAGAAAGTTCGGCATTGGGATAGTCCTCAAACAGGTGCCACAGCCGCCAGGGAAACCGCAGCACTGTTCTGGCATGGGCGGTGAGCATCACCCGAATGGCAGCATCAGCCGAGAGCTGCGTGCGCAGGCGGCGTTCAATAGGGGCAAAGGCTGAGGCCATCAGCCACTGGTTAAAATCAGATCGCAGCAGCGTGCCCAGCGTTTCAAACTCTTGCTGGGACACGTTAGTCAGCGTTGCCGTCTCAAATTCAAAATCAGCCGCGCCGCGCCGCCAGCGACTTTGAGTGCCATAGATCGCCTCATAGAGCTGCTGCCAGCGCTGGTACTGGGCGGCAAGCTGCGGCCCGGCTGGCAGGCTGCCGACAAACTGAATCGGGGGCTGATCGGGTTCCCAAAGCTGGGCTGTCACGCTGGCAAAACCAGTCTGCCAATCTCCCTGGCCCAGATTGAGCAACAGGCGCTGTTCCATAGCCTTAGCTGATGAAATTTTCCCGCAGAATAGCATCCCCTAGCTGGAGGCTGACCCGAAACCGCTGCCCGGTCGGACAGTGAAAACTAGGGATCTGAATATAATTGTCTTGCTCGCCTGCCTGCACCGTTTGCAACTGCCTTGCAGTATCCGGTAATTCTAACCCCAGAATGACGCCGCTGGGAAGTAGGGTGTCCTGCAAGGGAAACAGTTGAATGCTAATGCGGCGGCGATCGCCCGCTGGCGTTACCCGCAGCACCAGCACCAGTTCACCCCTGGCTGGATCGAGCACAATAGGCTTGCCCCGGCTGATCGCCTCATTGCTCATTGCCGCTGAGCGAAATTCCAGGGCTGGGGTTTGAGGCAGCAGCGACTCCAGCGATCGCCAGCCTGGCTCAAATAGTTGACTCACCCAGCGGCTCAGATCTACGGGCACAATGTCCTGACGGCGCTGCCAAAGCTGTTGCCGCCAGCGCTCCTGGCTCAGCAGCGCCCCCCACTGCCCGAACGGAATTTCTAGCCTTGGTTCGATGACACCCGCTAGCCGCTCAATCAGGCGCTCAGCCTGAGCCGTAGGTAATAAGGGCAGGGCAGGAATAGAAACCGTTTGCGGCTGTTCGAGCTGTTGCGCCACCCAAAAGACAGAAAAATCCTGAATCAGGTCGATATCGCTGAGGCTGTAGGTGCGATCGCGCGGCTCATAAGCCCCCTGCGTTTTCACCTGGGTGTAGGGGGCATAGCCCCACAGCACCAGCCGCTGCGCATCGACATCCACGTGGGCTGCCACATAGTAGTCAGCCGTCCAGCCCGGAATATCAACCCATTCCTGAGGCACCTGTACCCTGGCCGTATCGATGGTTTCGCTTAACAGCACGACAATTCGCCGCTGTCCCAGCGTCAGCGCCAAACCGTCAACGACCTGACAGATATTCCATGCGTCAGCGGCGGGCCAGCCGTGAACCGGCGAGCCAAACTCTTCTTGAAACCAGGGCTGTAGCGCCGCTAATCCTATCTGGTGCAAATATCTGCGCCAGCGTTCAGCCGGTTCGGCTAAAGACTGGCACTGCTGCCACAGTGCCAAGTCAGGCGGCAGTGCCAAAACAGGCTGAACCGGATTATCAAACCCCAAACTCATCAAGCCCCTCTGCTTTACCGTCTGCTTTTGACTGATAGTAATGCTGTAACCACTCGTGTATAGCGTCGCTCATACTGGCTAATACAGCAGAATCGATCGCAATATGCAGGGTTTCCTGGCTCCACGTAGCCACGCTGAGCAAGAGCTGCTGGCGGACTCGCTTAAGCTGACGAGAAACCTGATACTGCTGAATTTGGAGCTGGTTGGCGATCTCTTTTTGGGTGAGGACGTTGCAATAGTACAGCCGGAGCAGAGTTTGATCGGCAGGCTGCAGGTTAGCGATCGCCCCCATGAGCACTGCCGCGATCTGCTGTAGCCGTTGCTGCTGTTCAGCGTAAACTTCTGCGGCCAGCAGTCTCTGCATCGGCGTATCGTCGCTGCCCAAGCCATCTAGCAGTTCTTTATTGGCCTGATCAAACTGAGGCTGATTCAGGGAGGTCACTGCCGGGGCGAGATGGGCCCGAGCTGCCTGCACCGATTGTTTCAGGCTGGCTGCGATCGCTTCAACCGCTAGCTGAGGCAATGCCGGGCTGAGCTGCAGCCGGAGTTGGTTATAGCGCTCTGTAATCTGGGCGAACTGCTCCAAACTCGGCGGCGGCAAGGCCCGTACTGACCGTTTAGGGTCAGGGATGTAGACCGCCTTGAAGCACTGCCAGATTAAAACTGCTGGCTCAGTCTCAGTAAAGCCAGCGGTCAGCAGCGATCGCTTGAGCTGAGCCTGACTGAGCCGCCGCAGCAGCCCCCAATCACTACAGATATTGACGTCCTGCCTCTGGCGGAGCCGATCGCGCATCAGGTTGCTAAAGGCGGTGTGGGCATAGGCTCTTAGATTGCTGCCATAGTCCGGTCGGTAGCCTTTGAGGATGCGGTCAACCTGGGCGATCGCCCCTTGAAAGCCGTCAGTTAACGTCCATTGCCCATTGGGAAAGCGTTGAGTGATGCTTTGAGTCGCCCAGTAGCAGGGTTCTTGCAGATAGGCAGTTAGGTGAGCCGCTGCCCGCTCGTGAGCCTGTGCTTGCCAGAGTTTATGCCAGTACAGGGTCCAAAATCCCTCAGGCTGGCAGGCGTGGTTCTCTCGCTCTAAATGTTTCTCCATGCTTTTTTGCAGCCGCCGATCGCTCATCCAGGTATCGAAGCGATCTTCCGAGAACTGAATGAACGTCGAAAAAAGTTTAGTGATGGTAGTGCGCCGCTGCATCGCTCAATGTTTACTCCGAGATCGCCCAGCCTAGGGAGACAAGGTGAAACTAAAACAGTTAGAGCCGGGGTTTCTTCAAACGCTCAAATCCGTTAAATTAAAGCCGAATCAAGCCAATATTCACTCTTTCATCGTTGATTACTCGACTCGCTGCGTCAATAGCCTGCGGGGGCTAGCCGGTTGATTGAGGTTATTATGCACCCGTTAGAGGTCGTGTCGCTTTGCGTCTAGGAGAAGACGGATTGAGAAAAGCCAGAATTGTTTTGCTATTGGCGTTGGCAGGATTGGGGAGTAGCTGTCAGCCAGAACCGACCGTGCAGTTTGCGGCTGAGATTGCCCCGGCCCTAGATCAAGCGCCCTTAGCCTATCCGCCTTTTCTAATCGATACCGCAACCGCCAATCTCTACCGGCAGCGCGGCCTAGAGTACCGCGATCGCGACGATCTTGTCCGCGCGATCGCCGCTTTGAAAACCTCTGTAGCCCTCGACCCAACCAATCCTAATGGCTATGTAGTCCTCGGCTGGACAGAGCATTTAGCCGGTCAGGCAGCGGCGGCGGCTGAGAGTCTACAGCAGGCTTTGCGGCAAGAGAGCGAGAATGTACCGGCTCTCAACGCCTTGGGCATTGTCTACCTCGTTAGCGGCGATTTGCAGGCGGCTGTCAGTACCCACACCCGCGCCGCCGAACTGAAGCCGGACAACGAGATTGCCTACTATAACCTCAGCCTGGCCTATCAGCGGCTAGAAGACTATGCCGCCGCGATCGCCAATGCCCAGCAGGCCACCGAGCTAGAACCCTATAATCCTCATCCCTGGGTAGCCCTAGCGATCGCCCACTGGAGCGACCAGTCGCCTGCCGCCGCCCAGCAGGCCTATCAGCAGGCGATCGCCCTAGACGGTCGCTACCGCGATCGCATTTTTCTCGATCATTTAATTGAGGCTGGATTTAGCCCAGAACAGGTGGAGCTAACAGCTGAGGTTTTGACCGGCAGCTAAGCAACACCTGCCATCTCGGCATGTTCAATGCGCGTGCCGAGCACTTTGAGGAATTCGGCCAGCCAGCGGGGATGGGCAGGCCAGGCTGGGGCGGTGATTAGGTTGCCATCGGCGATCGCCTCGGTGACTGGGATATCGGCGTACTCGCTACCAGCCGCGGTGACTTCTGGGCTACAGGCAGGATAAGCCGAGCAGCGCTTGCCGGAGAGCACCCCTGCCGCTGCCAGAAGCTGCGCCCCGTGACAAATGGCGGCAATGGGCTTGTTAGCCTGAGCAAAATGCTGCACCGCTGCAATCACCTGGGCGTTGAGCCGCAAATATTCAGGGGCGCGTCCGCCAGGAATGACGAGCGCGTCGTAGTCAGCCGGGTTCACGTCGGCAAAGGTGGCGTTGAGCGTGAAGTTGTGACCAGGCTTTTCGCTATAGGTTTGGTCGCCCTCAAAATCGTGTATCGCCGTGCGCACAAACTCGCCAGACTTTTTATCCGGGCAGACCGCATGAACCGTATGCCCTACCATCTGCAGCGCCTGAAATGGCACCATCACCTCATAGTCTTCAACAAAGTCGCCCACAATCATCAAAATCCGCTGAGCCGCCATTGAAGTATCTCCTGCAAAAACTAGGTTTACTTTTGACGGTACGATCGCTGATTGAAAATCGCTTACGCCTGCAACCAACTGTAAAACTTAGATAGACAGGCCGACTGCAGGTGAACCATCGCCAGTTCTCCCCCAAAGAATATTGGGATTTTTATCCACGACTCATCTCACTGGGTTCGCTTGAACCCGGAGGCCAAAGATTCTACTGCAGACACGGGCCTATGGCATTTATCGGCCCGATCTACATATTGTTAATAGAGAGCCTGAATATTCTTAATCCGAGTCCGACTTGCCGGATTATCAGTCGTCTTCCCAGTCTTCCCGCCCGATCAGATCAAGGATTTGATCGCGGAGCAGATAGTCATTTTGCTCTAGCTCTAACTCTACGCAGACCCATTCTCGGCCAGGAATGTAGCGACACAGGGCGTAAAGGGGCTGATGGCGATCGATAATGCCCTGCTCAACTAGGTGTCGAGCTTCATCTCGAATCATGCCAATGGAATATTGAGTTGCTTGCATAATCATTCACTCTCTTGCACCTGACTATTAAGATGCTGTTACCGGCGATCGCGACTTGGCTTCTGTAGCAGCCTCATCCTGGAGCTTAGGTAAAAAATCTGAGGAAGTCGTGAGCATAGCCCGCTTTAGAATGAGACAAGTAACACCTGCATTGCGTTTTCCGAAGTCCTGTCAACTTTCGTAAGCGGCTGCAGCAAACAAACAAAATATTTCGCTAAAAGAAGGCAAGGGCACCGAGTATACAGTTGTCTCTCATGCAGGTTTTTCAACGGCTTAATTTCTGTCTCAACATGCCGTCACCCTTGCGTAGCAATGGATTTTGACACCCAGTCTCGCCTCCAGCCAGCACCCAGCTATGCCGCTTCTTGCCTAGAACAGGTGCAGATGGCCTTAGCGATCGCCGATCAGTCGCGCCTGCGATCGCTTCTGTTTAGCAGCCAGCCCAGCCTCATGCCAGTCCATCAGGTAGGGTCGGTTACGGTGCAGATTGGCGTACCGTTAGAGCAGAGAGCCGTGGCGATCGACGCCATCTTAGACTACGAAGCGATTCAGTGTATTCTGACCGACACCTGGCAGGTAGGAGCGGCTAAAGCTGAGGCCGGGGGCAAAGCCCAGTCACCCCACAGCCGCTATCGAACCTATGAGAGCCTCACCCACTATCACTCAGACCTGCAAACCCTAGGTGAGAATATGGCGCTTTCGCAGGCGATCGCCCTGCTTTCCCACGCCGGGTTCAACGCTGAGCAGGTAACGACCATTTTGCACCTGCCGCAGACCGCTTGGCACAAATCCTGGTGGTACATGCTGGACGAAATGGGCGACTTTACCGTGCCTTTTCAGCGGCACCTGCGGACTCGCCGCTTTGCCGATGGCACCTATTCGCTGCAGTATCGTGACCATTACCCCCAGACCTGTCCGCCCTGTTTCAAAAGCCAGCCTCGCCGCGTGCCGCTGTTGATCAAGGTGGCCCAAACTAGCTTCTGGGAAGCGCTGAAAATTCTCAACCAGGCCAGAGAAGCGCTGGAGACGCAGCAGGCCATCGTTATCTGCGAAAATCTGTCCGACTTAGAGCTGCAGGGCTACGTGCATCAGGGCATTAGCGTTTACAGCTCTGAGCAGCTAGCCCCCCAGGCGGCGATGCGGTGCGATCGCTGCGCCAATAGTCACTGCCCCCTGTGCGGCAATTCAGACTCGCCCGTAACGGCCTGCGTCAATTTTCAGGCCCGCGTGTCCTCTGTTTGAGCGTTAAATTTGAGCCTCATAAGCCGGGCTGAGGGGGAACACCCGATCCTGTACTGAGGTGGTCGCTTTGGAGTAGGTACTTGATAATCGTAGTAGGGCAGCCCACCATCGTTTGCTTGGGCGTCCGGTTACTTAGAGAGTGCCCCTCCCAACCTAGGTATGCAGCTTCCTTTTCTTGGCCGAGTCAAACGCCCCGCTTTTTGGATTGTCGGGCTGCTGGCCGTAGGTATTTTGAGCGCAGGCATTGCGGCCTTCGCTATTTTTCGCAGTCGCGTACCGCCCTACGAAGTGGCAGACTACACCACTGCCGCCACCGAAACGGCGCTGACCGTCCGCATCAGTGCCAGCGGCACCGTCGAGCCCGTTAAAACGGTGAATCTAAGCCCCAAGACGGCTGGCATTTTAGCAGAGCTATATGTGGAACAGGGCGATCGCGTCACCGCAGGGGAGCTAATTGCCCGCATGGACGGCGACGACTTAGAAGCTCAACTGCGGCAGAACCAGGCGAGTCTGGCTGAAGCCGAGGCTCAACTGGCTGATGTGCGTCAGGGCAGCGAGTCAGAGCAGATCGCTCAGGCCCAAGCCTCAGTCAGTTCGGCTGAAGCCCAGCTACGCGATGCCCAATCGCGGCTGACGCTGGCCCGCGATCGCCTTGAGCGTAATCGCCAGCTCTATAGCCGAGGGGCTATTTCGGCCAACGAGCTAGACAGTTTTGAAAGCGAAACTCGCGTCGCTGAAGCCGCCGTCGATCAGGCCGAGGCCAGAATTTATGAAGCCGAACAGCGTCTGCAAGATTTGCGTAACGACCCCGATACGGAGGAAGTTGCCCAGGCCGAGGCACGGGTAGCACGGGCACAGGCTCAGGTAGACGCCGCCCAAATTCGCCTAGAGGATACGCTGATTCGGGCCCCCTTTGCTGGCATCATTACCCAGAAGTTTGCCACCGAGGGCGCGTTTGTCACCCCCACCACTTCCGCCTCCAGCGCGACCTCAGCCACCTCAACCGCGATTGTGGCCCTCGCCAGCGATTTAGAAGTGGTGGCCGAAGTCCCTGAAGCCGATATTAATAAAATTGAGCCGGGGCAATCGGTAGAAATTCAGGCCGATGCTATTCCCGATGAGACATTTCTGGGGGAAGTGAGACTGATTGCGCCGGAAGCGATCGAGCGGCAGAATGTGACCCTATTTGAGGTGCGAATTGAGCTATTGGAAGGGCAAGATCAGCTACTCTCCAATATGAATGTGGATGTGGCTTTTATCGGTGATGCGGTTGCAGATGCCCTAGTGGTTCCCACCGTGGCCGTAGTAACTCAGGAGGGGCAGCCTGGCGTCCTGATTCCTGGCGATCGCAATCGGATTCGCTATCGCCCCGTAACCCTGGGATCTCAGGTCGGCGATCAGATTCAGATTTTAGAAGGGATTGAGGCCGGCGATCGCGTCTTTATTGATTTACCGCCAGGGCAGACGCTGGAAAATCTAACCTTTGGCCAGCAGGACGAAGCTGAGCCAGAAACAGAGTAGGGAAAAGGAATGGATCTCTCAGAAAGTTTAAAGATGGCGGCTAAGACGCTGACAGCCAACAAGCTGCGCAGCAGTCTGACCATGCTAGGCATCATCATTGGTAACGCTTCGGTGATTGCTATGGTGGGTATTGGGGAAGGGGCGCAAGATTTTGTCAACGAGCAGCTCCAGTCCCTAGGGCCAAACGTGCTGTTTATCGTGCCGGGAAATCGGGAAACGCGCGAGCTGGGCAGCCTAGAAATTCCGAAGACGCTGGTGGTAGACGATGCCACCGCGATCGCCAATCAGGTGCCCTCAGTCGTCGGCGTTGCCCCGGAATACAGCACCCGCTCCCTGGTGATTTATCAAAACCGCAGCGCCAACACCAGCGTGGTGGGTAGCACCCCTTCTTTTTTAACCGTGCGGAGCTTTGAGATGGGGCAGGGGCGCTTTTTGACCGATTTAGACGTGCGCCGCCACAGTCAGGTGGCAGTGTTGGGATCCACCCTGGCCGAGCGACTGTTTCGAGATGATCAGCCATTAGGCCAGCAAATTCGGGTAAAGGGCGTCAGCTTTGAGATAGTGGGCGTTTTGGAGACAAAGGGTTCCAACCTAGGGCTGGACTATGACGACGCCGTGATTTTGCCCATTACTACCCTCTCTAGCCGCATTGTCGGTCGCACCTCGCCCTATGGCATTGAGGTGTCGTTTATCTCTGTTTCAGCCCGTGATCGCGCCAGTATGACGACGGCTGAGTTTCAGATTCGCAATCTGCTGCGGCTGCGCCATGACATCACCGGCGAAGATGACTTTTTTATTCAAAGTCAGGATACGCTGTTGTCGATCGCAGGTACGATCACCGGCGCTCTTACTGTGATGCTGGCAGCGATCGCCGGCATTTCCCTCTTGGTAGGTGGCATCGGCATTATGAATATCATGCTGGTATCGGTGCGGGAGCGCACGCAGGAGATCGGCCTCCGCAAGGCAATTGGTGCTTCGCAGCAGGATATTTTGCTGCAGTTCATGATTGAGGCAGTGATTCTCTCGATTGCAGGCGGCACGATTGGCACCGTAGTCGGGGCAGCCGGAATTTTGGCGGTTGGCGCTGTCAGCCCGTTTAACCCCAGTGTGTCAGTGGTCGCTGTGACCATTGCCGTCAGCGTTTCGGGAGGAATTGGCCTGTTCTTTGGCGTGGTGCCAGCCCGTCAGGCCGCTAAGCTAGATCCAATCGTGGCCCTGCGCAGTGCCTAATGTTGGCCTAGGCTAAAGCCAGAACTTCATGCTCATAGCCTGCTTCTTCTGGTTGAGTGATGAGATCAGAGGGGAGAAAATCAGCCGCTCTACCGCATGGAAAACCCTGGAAAGCTGTAGCAGGACGAGATACCGGAGACATTTTGTAAACTAAAGAGAGTGCCTGGCCTCCCTGTTTTTATGCCTCATCCTTTAATTCAGCATCCTTTAATTCAGCTTGAAAACGTCTCTAAAGTCTATGGCTCTGGCAACACTGAGGTGCGGGCCTTGTGGAATGTCAGCTTTGCCATTCAGCAGGGCGAATACTGCGCCATCATGGGGCCTTCCGGATCGGGCAAATCCACCGCTATGAACGTCATTGGCTGCCTGGATCGCCCTACCAACGGCAAATACTACCTAGATGGCGAGAACGTAGCCTACTTAGAAGAAACCAACTTAGCTCATATCCGCAATCGTAAGATTGGCTTTGTCTTTCAGCAGTTTCATCTGCTGCCACAGCTCACAGCGCTAGAAAATGTCAGCCTGCCAATGGTGTATGCGGGGATTGCCGCCGCCGAGCGAGAAGAGCGGGCTGCCACTGCACTGCAGCGAGTTGGCTTGGGCGATCGCCTCAACAACAGACCCAATCAGCTTTCAGGCGGGCAGCAGCAGCGGGTAGCGATCGCCCGTGCTATTGTTAATCGACCCCTGCTAATTTTGGCGGATGAGCCGACAGGTGCGCTAGATACCCAGACAACTCAGGATGTGATGAGCATTTTTGCCGAGTTGAACAGCGATGGCATTACTGTCGTCATGGTGACCCATGAGATAGAGGTGGCGCGGCTCACTCACCGGGTAGTTTGGTTTCGCGATGGTCAGGTGATGGATGCCCATTTGGCTCCTAGCGATTTAGGGCAGGTGATGGCAGGTGTCGAGTAGCCAGTCTAAGACAGCGTAGTCGTGGAGAACTACAGCAATGAACCAGTCAGTCAAACAGCAAATTTGCAGGTGGAGCACTCTGGCGGCGAGTGCTTGCCTGCTAGGAGCAATACCGCTTTTTCCCAGTCTGGCGGCTCCTCCCCTACAGCTAGCTCAGGCTCGACCTCAACGATCGCCTGCCGAAGTGCAGCTTGAGCAGGGGCTACAGCAGGTACAGCAGGGGAATGCGGCAGCGGCGATCGCGGCTTTTAATCAGGCGATTGAGCTAGATCCTGCTCTTGCCCCTGCTTACTACAATCTGGGGCTGGCACTGCGCCAAACCGGACAGCTCCAGGAAGCCGCTACCGCCTTTTGGCAGGCCATTCAGGCCAATCCTCAGCTAGCGCTGGCCTACGCCAACCTGGGAGCGGCACTGCTAGAGGGTAACAATCTGGCCCAGGCTGCTGACTATCTGCAGCGGGCAATTGAGATTGAGCCGACTTTGGGCATTGCCCACTACAACCTGGGCCTAGTGCAGCTACAGCAAGCAGAATATGAAACGGCTCTGGGCACCTTTGAGGAGGCTGAGCGCTATAGCCCCAACGCGCCTGAACCGAGCTACTATCAGGGACTCATTTATTTACGTCAAAATCAGCTCGCGGCGGCGGCAGGCGCTTTTGAGGCCGCGATCGCCCGCCACGCCACCTACGCCGAAGCCCACTACAACCTGGGTATTGCCCGCTTCCGCCAGGAAAACTACGGCGCAGCCCTAGAGTCATTTCAAACCGCCGTCAACGTCAATCCCAACTATGCTGATGCCTATTACAGCGCTGGGCTGACCTTGGCAGAGCTAGCCGAACCTAGTCGCGCGCTGACTGCCTTTGAATATGCTCGTAATCTTTACATCACTCAGGGACAAGCCAGCTGGGCCGCAACCACCCAAGCACAGATCAACCGGGTTAAATCGCTCACCGACAACAACTGAGCAGCGGGAAAAGGCCGTTACAAGCCGCCGCCCAAGACAAATTAAAACGCATCTAAATCAAGCGCCCGCGAGCCACCTTGCTCTAGCTGAATCAGAATTTTGCCAAACTGCGACCAGATCAGCAGACCGCTGAACAAAGTTAGTCCGGCCGCGATCGCAAATGAAGTCTTCAGCGCAAAGCCGAAAATAGACAGCCCAGCAGCCAAAAATACCCAGACCCCAAAACAAATACCGACAAAGGGAATCAAGATTTGCGGCCCTTTGAGCTGGCTAAGGGGGCGATCGGCAGGGCTTTTAACCCAGGCTTGAATAGACTGTTGCAAAGTAGTGTTGAAGGCAGCACCGGCGGCGAAGGAAGCCAGCAAACCAACAACCAGTAGTAAGTAAGGAGGGGTGGAATACACAGGGCTACGCGCTAAGAAGAATTGAGCTTTGTAAAACAGTGTTAATTATAGCGGCAGTTGCAGCTCGGTGATAGTTTCTCAGCGGTCACTCTTTTAACGCCGTTGTCAGTCCGGCTACCGCTGCTGGGACTAAAGCCGCCGCCCGCTCTCTGGAAAAATCAGAGAGGGCTTCCCACGCTACGCCAAAGAGCTGTGTAGGTGTCAGATCGTCTTTGATCAGCTCCCAGAGGCGACGAACTTCTTCCGTGTGGAGTCGGTTGTCTTCCGTGAGGGCAATCAGAAGCTGACGGCGCAGGTACTGCCCCTCTTCGGACAAGAGATACTGCAGACCCAAGCTGGCTGTTGGAAAGAGATCAAAGTGGCGATCGCTGCGAGCAATGGCAATCAGATTTTCTAATCGTTGCCACTGGAAGCGATCATCTTTGAACAGGATGTCAATCAGACGCCGCCGCAAAGAAGCCGTTTCTCCCGTCAGCAGACGCCGCGCCACGTAGGGATAGGCAATTTCAACAATTTTAAAGTTGGGATTGAGGCTAAGGGCGACCCCTTCCTGCGTAATTAGCGAGCGGATAATCAGAGCAAATTTAGCCGGTACCCGGAACGGATATTCATACATCAGCTCTGAAAAGCGATCGGTGATGGTCTTGAAGTTGAAGTCACCAACGCTAGCGCCAATTGCCTGACCCAGAACAATTTCTAGGGCTGGAGCAATGGGCGTGATGTCAACGTCAGGGGTCAAAAATCCCAGCTTGATAAAGTCTGCTGCCAGATTTTGATAGTCCTGATTGATTAGATGTACGACTGAATCTACCAGCGTTTCTTTGGTGTTCTGATTCAGCTGATCCATCATGCCGAAGTCAATGTAAGCCATACGGCCATCTCGCAGGGCAAACAAGTTACCTGGGTGCGGATCGGCGTGGAAAAAACCAAACTCTAAAAGCTGCCGCAGTCCTGCTGTTACGCCCACTTCAATCAGCTGATCTTGATCCAGGTTGGCTTGCCGAATCCGCTCAGTATCTGTCAGCTTGATGCCGTCTATCCATTCCAGCGTCAAAACCCGGTGGCTGCTGTAGCGCCAGTAGATAGAGGGAACTTTGACTTTGGGATCGTTTTGAAAATTGGCCGCAAAGCGCTCAGCATTGCGCCCTTCATTTAGATAGTCAATCTCCTCAAACAGCTTGGTGCCAAACTCGTCCACAATCAGAGTCAGATCGTGGCCCAGGTTGAGCGGCAGAAAAGGGGCCAGCCAGCCAGCTCCCCAGCGCATCAGACAGAGATCGCAGGTAATCACAGGCAGTAGGTTGGGCCGCTGTACCTTGACGGCCACGTCTTCACCCGTATGCAATTTAGCCCGATAGACCTGACCCAAGCTGGCCGCAGCTACAGGCTGAGCCGAGATGGAGCTGTAGATTTCGCTGGGCAATCGGCCTAGCTCAACTTCAATAATGTGGTTGGCAATTTCGTTAGGGAAAGAGGGCAGGCTGTCCTGCAGGCGGGTCAGCTCATCCATGTAGTCCTGACGCAGCAGGTCGGGGCGAGTAGAAAGGGCTTGCCCCACCTTGATATAAGTCGGACCTAAACGGGTGAGGACATCGCAGAGCTGCTGAGCCCGTTTGCGGCGATTGCGCTCAGCTTGCCCCAGCCATCGATCAAACTGCAGCCCCAGAAAGAAACCGCCTAAAAACCAGATAACGACTAAAGCTCTCCAGATGACTTGCCACGGACGGCGACGAAAATGACGGGCGATCGCCTGGGCATCATATCGTCTGGGCTGAGCAGGTTGAGACCGATTCACGCGCTCGTATGCCTCCTAAAGCTGCTAGGGACTTGCACTGTTAACTATGTTAAAGCAATCCCTAGACAAAAGCCTATCATTCTGGCTTTGAGCATTGAGTTTTGTCTTGGAAAAGGGTCTAGGGACTCAGCCTATAACCAAAAGGATTAAGCTGTTTTAACCATCTTCTTAATCATAGTATATAAAACTACAACAAACTCTGTCTCTAGCCAAAGGTAGGGAGTGGTATCCACTGGGGAGCAGAGCATTCTGGCCAAGATTACAGCTAGAACCAAGAGACTTTAGTTTTTTTGATTGTTCCTATTTCAGTCACCAGGCATTTTGTTGGCCTGTAATTTTACGCTAGCCAGCTCAGTAATATCTATTCGAGGGCAAAATAAACAGCTTCTTACTGGATTTTCTCCCCAAAAATGCTGCAGCAAAATAATAGAAAAGTGGGCAATTTTCAAAAAACAAAAGACTGATTAAAGACTTTCGACAAATCTCCCAGCAGTTGTTTTTGCTGTTAGCTTGACTAATATCTGTACTATCAGAATAAAACTTAAGCAGGCGATGCCGTAAAAGTGCTTTTATATACCCGGCTGTAAAGCATTGCCGAGTCAAAAAGCTGCTTGAATGTAAGGCTCTCGTAGTATTTCTTAGAATCTCAAAGATTTTCCGAAGGCTAAAAAGACGCGATCGCGCTTGTTATAAGTAAATTAAATGCTTTATTCTTGTCAGAGTCTGACTAATCTCCCCAAAAGCAGTTTCAAAATGCTAGAGTGACCGCAGAGAATAAAAATTCGGTTGCAGCATTTGTTTTTAGTATTAACGGAATTTCACGTTTTTTCACTGACAGACAACTCTCCGAAATTTCCCCTCTACACATTCCTTAATTTTGGAGACAATCCATGTCAATTTACGTAGGCAATCTGTCTTACGACGTTACAGAAGCCGATCTAACTACCGTATTTGCTGAATACGGCTCAGTTAAGCGAGTTCAGCTTCCCACCGATCGCGAAACGGGCCGGATGCGCGGCTTTGGCTTCGTTGAGATGAGTGCTGAGTCTGAAGAAGCAGCCGCCATTGAAGCCCTTGATGGCGCTGAGTGGATGGGCCGCGACCTGAAAGTCAATAAGGCCAAGCCTCGCGAAAACCGGGGCGGCTCTGGTGGCGGTCGTCGTAACAACTTCTCCCGCAACTACTAAACTGAGCCATTGGCTTTAGCCTTTGGAGCTTAACAGAGTAGGGATTTAGCATAGCTGGATCCCTACTTTTGCTTTGTCAGCGGTTTGAGCCTAAACGCTACCTTGATGCCTAAGGGTTAGACCTGCGGTTCAATTTTTGGTATGGCTGATTCTGGGTATGAATTAAAACCCGAGCAAGATGCTTGCACTAACCTAGCTGATGATAAGCGAGGGAGTGTGAGCGTCTCGCTCACGACCGGCAAACACTAGGTTCATCCCTTGATTCAGCAACGCCCGATTTTTTCTATTTAGGCAAAAGCTCATACTGCCGACATAGCCTCTGCGATCGCGCCTCAGCTATGTCGGTAACGCCGCTGTGAGAGAATACGGTTTTACAGGAGAACTTATGGCTGCTACTTATATCCAAGACGAAGCCGCATTTGATGAGCTACTGCAATCTGAATCGATCTTCGTTGTTGACTGCACTGCTTCCTGGTGCGGGCCTTGCAAGCTAATTGCGCCGCTCATGGACCAGCTCGCGGAAGCCTATGCCGGTCGGGCCAAAGTTTTCAAGCTAGATCTCGATGAAAACAAGCCAGTTGCCAAGCGATTTGGCATCCGCAGTATTCCTGCCGTTATGTTCTTCAAGCAGGGCGAACTGGCTGAAACTCTTGTAGGCGCAAAGCCCTATGAAGCATTCACCACTACCTTAGACAAGCATCTGAGCTAAGTCCTACGGCGATCGCGCGAGTTACGGAGCCAAGACATAACAGAAGGTTAATCTGGCAGGGGAACCGTAGCCCATCTTAAAAGTTTGCACATACTGGGGCACCAAGAAGGGCATGGCTACAGCCTATGCCCTTCTTTGATGTATGGCCCTAGCCGCGATCGCCTAGTCGTCGATCCCCTCAATTCGATCTTCGACTTCTTGATACAGCTCCTGCAGCCGCTCAATATTTTCGTCACTGGTTTCCCAGTAGCCTCGACCATTGACTTCCAGCAGGGTAGACACCATCCGCCGGAACGAGTTGGGGTTGAGATCCATCAGCCGCTTACACATCTCCGCGTCCTGGATGAAGGTGGCATTGGTATCTTCGTAGACCCAGTTATCCACCGCATCGGCCGTGGCAGACCAGCCCATGGTGTTGACTAGCCGCTTTGAGAGTTCTCGCACGCCCTCATAGCCGTGACTCAGCATTCCCTCGTACCACTTGGGATTGAGCAGCTTGGTACGGGCATCGAGACGCACCGTTTCCGAGAGGGTGCGCACCTGGGCGTTAGCGGTGGTGGTGTCAGCGACGTAGGAGGCGGGCTTGGTGCCATCCCCCCGCAGCTTGGCAACTACCTTAGTTGGATCAGAGTCGAAGTAGTGGGATACGTCAGTCAGCGAAATTTCCGACGAGTCCAGATTTTGGAAGGTGACTTCCGCCGTCTTGAGGCTAGACTCAAATACCTCGCGGGACTGATCCATCATGCCGGGATTGTCGGAGTTGAAGGCGAAGGACTTGCGCTTCAGGTACATTTCCTGTAGTTCGCCCTCTTCTTCCCAAGAGCTGTTTTCCACAGCCAGGTTGATGTTAGAGGAGTAGGAGCCAGAGGCATTGGAGAAAACCCGGGTCGCTGCCTGCCGCAGGGAGACGCCCATTTCTTCCGCCTGCTTGATGGCGTGCTTGCGCACAAAGTTCATCTCCAACGGCTCATCGGCTTCAGCCGCCATCTTGATCGCCTTATCTAGCAGAGCCATCTGGTTGATGAACAGATCGCGGAAAACTCCAGAGCAGTTGATCACCACGTCAATCCGGGGTCGTCCCAGTTCTGCTAGCGGAATTAGCTCTAGCTTATTCACCCGGCCTAAGGCGTCGGGCACGGGCTTAGCGCCCACAAACCAGAGAATCTGGGCGAGGGATTCGCCATAGGTCTTGATGTTGTCCGTGCCCCAGAGAACGCTGGCAATAGTTTCAGGGTAAGCACCGCCATTGTCTTGGCGCTGTCGCTCTAGCAGGCGATCGACCACAATTTTGGCCGACTGTACCGCTGCGGTTGTCGGAATCGACTGGGGATCAAGGGCGTGAATATTCTTGCCTGTGGGCAGCACGTCCGGGTTGCGAATGGGATCGCCGCCGGGGCCAGGGAGGACATATTCCCCTTCTAGAGCCTGCAGCAGTGCCCCTAGCTCATTGTCAGCGCAGACCTGCTCTAGGCAAAACTCCAGATACTCCATCAGCGGCTTCAGCGCCTCGGCATCTACCTGGGTATAGCCTGCTTCATGCAGCGCCTTCACCCAAGGCGCTTTGCGGCCAATATTGAGGAAGTTGAGCCGCGACACCATCGAGACGCGGCCTTCAGCGTCAATTTGCTCATGCACTAGGGCCGCGACGGCCTCGCGGACGCCATTGTTGATGTCATAGAGCAGTTGAACATCGTCGAGCAGACCGCGATCGCTGTTGCTGTAGATTTCATCAATGTCCCGACTGAGGCTCTCAGCAATTAGGCGCTGCAGGCTCTTGATGCCCTCTTCTTCCCGGTCGAGTCCGGCGATATTGACCAACGTGGCGATCGCCTCTTCAGCGCTAGGGGGCTTACCAATCACGTGCAGACCGCAGGGCAGCAGCCGCGATTCGATCTCCATCAGTTTGATATAGACTTTGCCCACCAGGTTGTCCCGCTGTTCAGTAGAGAGCGTGGCGGCGTCCAGCACCGGCTCATTCTCAGCCTGGGCTAGCTCAGCAATGTCTTTATCCAAGTTGCAGATTCGAGCCTGCTCCACAATGGCGTTGACGATTTGCACCGCCCGGCCGCCGTCTTTGAGGGTTTGGTAAGAGCCAATTAGCTCACTCAGCTCTTTTAGCCCTTTGTAAAGGCCCGCATTTTCGGCTGGTGGCGTCAGGTAGCTGATGGTTTCAGCGTAGCTGCGGCGCTTGGCAATCGTGGCCTCAGAGGGATTGTTGGCAGCGTAGTAGTAGAGATTGGGGATGTTGCCAATTAGGTTGTCGGGATAGCAGGCTCCGGACATACCCATCTGCTTACCGGGCATAAACTCCAGTGAACCGTGGGTACCGAAGTGCAGCACCGCATCAGCTTGCCAGATTTGCTCCAGGTAGGTGTAGAAGGCGGCAAAGCCGTGATGGGGACTGGCCGAACGGGAGAACAGCAAACGCATGGGATCGCCTTCGTAACCAAAGGTAGGCTGCACGCCGATAAACAGATTACCGAAAGCTTTACCGTAAATCAGCAGGTTTTGACCGTCGGTGTTGAGGTGTCCCGGCGGGGGTCCCCAATTTTCCTCCAGGTTGACGGAATAGGGCGTGAAGCGCTCATACTCCATCACCGACATGCGGTAGGCAATATTGAGTTCAGGGGAGGCATACTGGGCCTGAGCGTCGTGAATGACTTCCTGCATCAGGGCTTCCGCCGAGTCCGGCATGTCCTCAATGTCATAGCCGTTTTGCTTCATGGCTTCCATCACTTTGTAGATGGAGCCAAATACGTCGAGGTAGGCAGCCGTTCCCACGTTGCCCTTATCCGGCGGAAAGCTGAAAACGGTAATCGCCAGCTTTTTATCCAGCTTGGGCTTGCGGCGCAGATTGGCCCACTTCATGGCTCGCTGGGCGATCGCTTCTACCCGGTCTTGCAGGGAGATAGCCCGCCCGGTCATACCGTCGCGCCCAGACACCACAATCGGCTCGATCGCGCCGTCAAGCTCAGGGATCGCCATCTGTAGCGCCACCTGGATTGGGTGCAGCCCCAAATCGCTCTCTTCCCATTCCTCAGTGGTCTGGAAAACCAGCGGCAGGGCTACCATGTAAGGCCGATTCAGCTTTTTCAAGGCTTCGATCGCCTTGGGGTGATCCTGACGGGCCGGGCCGCCAACTAGGGCAAAACCTGTGAGCGACACTACCGAATCGACAATCGCTTTTTCTGGGTTGAGCGGATCGAAAAAGTAGGCTTCGACCGGCTTGGAGAAATCTAGGCCACCCGCGAACACAGGAATCACCCGCGCTCCCATGTATTCCAGCTCTTGCACCGTGGCCACGTAGTGGGCATCATCCCCGGTGACGAGGTGAGTACGCTGCAGTACCAAGCCTACACAGGGAGCCAGCGGATCTTTGAGATCCTCGGAAATATCACTGCGGGAGTTGAACCAGTTGAGATACTCTTTAATATCCTCAAACATGGTGGGAGCCAGCGGATGCCAGATGCCCATATCCGGGTAGGTAACGGGATCGCGGTATTCCAAAGCCACTGACTTTGGCTCGGCGCTGTCTTCCTCTTTCTTGAAGACGTAGCGATCGGCCAGCATCACCAAGAAATTTTCCAGATTATCCTTAGAGCCACCCAGCCAGTACTGAAAGCTGAGCATGAAATTGCGGGCATCCTGCGCCTTCTCAACCGGCAAGTATTTCAAGACCTTGGGCAGAGTTCGCAGCAGCTTCAACATGGCGTCTTCAAAGCCGCTGCCCTGCTTCTGGCGGCGCTTCTTCATGAACTCGCCAATGACGCTCTTAGACTGGCCGAGCTGCGCCATCGAGAAGCTGCCCAGCTTGTTAAGCCGCATCACCTGGGGCATGGAGGGGAAAATAACGGCGGCATCAAGGCGATCGCGGTGGGGCTGAACGGCAGCCACGACTTTTTCTGCCAGTTCCTCAATGAAAATGAGCGAAGCGATAAAAATGTTGGCTTCGGCGATGTCTTTTTGAAACGCCTGGTAGTTTTCTTCGCCCCGTAGCTCCTCAATCAGATAGCCGCTGACCTCGACAGCCATGTAGGGATTACTGTCGTTGATCGAGCGTACTGCCGCAGATAGTGCACTTTGATACTGCGGCTCTAACACGACATAGACCACTTTCACCAAAGTCCGGCCCTGTAAATCGTCGGGAGCAATGTGTCGGACAGTGGGCTTGACGTGGGTGAACATGCAAAAAACTCCTTGATGCGTATTCTCAGGTCTAGATCAGACAGCGATTGGGAAACTCTACAATTTTCCAGCCGCCAATTTTATCGGATTGGCTTGACAAAGCTGCCAGAATCAAAAGCTAAAGACTAAGACAGATTTGCGATCAGAAATAAGCTGAATTAGAAGCTGACCGCAGTGGCTCAAAACTTTACAAAAGTATCTTTAAGAGCTAAGAGAGACACCTGCAATTTCAAGACTTGAACGCTTAACCTAACAGCCTTTGTATCAGAAAATCCTTGTCAGTTCAGGGGTTGAGCGATTATGTGACACAATTCGACATAAACAATCTCCATCTTTGTAAACAAAGTTAACCGAGAATGTGATTGAACACTCACCAAGATGTATCCGAAATTTAAATATAATTCTTTCACGAAAAAATTTTTTGAAAAAACTTATTGGCAGATTAGTTTTCCCAATTTAATTTATTAAAAAAAGTAATCGTTTGCGGTTTGCCTCCTAGGCAGGTGTACAGACTGCGGCATGGCTACGCTGGCGCAAGCGCCTCTCAAGCAGGTAAGCGCAGTAAACATGAGGTCAATGAAGGTTGCGGTTAAGGCACAAAACCCAACACCCGCAAAGGTGACGCTGTCGCTTTAGGGCAGCCATACCCGACGGGCCTTACTAGCCTCAAAACAGTTAGATCCGCCTACTTACGCCGGTTTATCTATTCGGATTTCGTAGATATTCCAGAAGATGCCTTTGAAGGCCGAAAACCGCACGCCCTCGACGTAATCTCGTACAGCGGCTAGGGCTAAGGGATTAATCAGGTAAATAAACGGCAGATATTCTTGGGTAATCTGCTGCGTCTCGTCGTAGAGAGCTTTGCGCTCGGCCAGGTCATAGGTTTGCGCTGCCTGAATGTAGAGATCGCCGATGCGCTGCTCCCAGTCATAGACTATGCGGCCTGTGAGGGGATCTTGTCCGGCCTGAGCCGACTGATTGAAGGCGTGGAGACTGCCCTCTGGAAGCCAAACATTGGCACCGTCATTCGGCTCGATGCCGCCGGTAAAGCCTAGCAGATAGCAGTCCCATTCTAGAGAGGTGGAAAGTTTGTCTACTAGAGCGCTGAAGTCCAGCGGCTGAAAATCCACCTGAATGCCAATTTTGCTTAAGTCCTGTTTTACCTGGGCTCCCATGCCTTCCCGCAGCTTATTGCCCGCATTGGTAATTAGCGTGAAGCGGACCCGGTTACCAGCGGCGTCGAGCAGCTGTCCGGCAGCGTTGTACTGAAAGCCGATGCTCTCTAGCAGTTCTCTAGCTTTGTCGGGATTGTAATCGTAGGTTTTAAGGCCCTGTTCGGGTGGCAAATAGAAAGGACTTTGAATATCAATGGGGGAATGCTGAAGCTGCCCTAATCCTTGAAACAGGTTGTTCAGCATGGTTTGGCGATCGAGGGCATAGGCGATCGCCTGACGAAATTCCACCTGAGTAAACCAGCTTGACTTGATCGGATCTACCAGCGGTTTACCGTTGCGGCTACCCTGATTCAGATTGAAGCTGATAAACGTGGTGCCAAAGGCAGGGCCGCCGTTATAAATTTTGAAATTGCCGCGCTCCTCTTCCCGCTTCAGCAGGGCGAACTCATCCGCCGAAACCCCCACAGCATCGGTGCCGCCGGAGCGAAACTGAATTAGGGAGGCTGTGGTCGATTCAACCACTTCCCAGATGTAGCGCTCGATGTAGGGCTGGGGATTTCCGGCGGCATCCTGTCGCCAATAGTAAGGATTGCGCTCAAACACTACCCGCTCATTGGGCACATAGCGGCTGAGGCGATAGGGGCCGTTGGTGACGACTTGATCCGGCGGGGTGTTGGTTCCCCAAACCGTGAGAAAGACGGGACTGCCGGACTCGTCTTTGGTGGTGACGAACTCTGCTAGCGCATGTTTGGGCAGGATGACAACGCCATCGGGAGCACCCGCCGTCGCCAGCAAGAAGGGCGAAAAAGGCTCTGGCAGGATGAACTCTACTTGGCGATCGCTGAGCTTGCGCACCTGAGGAAACTGGCCGCTCTGCCCAATTTTGAGCATACTTTCAACGCTGGTGGGAATTTCCGGGTTGAAGATGATTTGCTCATAGGTAAACACCACATCATCAGCCGTCAGGGGCTGACCATCCGACCATTTCAGATTTGGGCGCAGGGTAAAGACAAAGCGCAGCTTGTCCTCTGACATCTCCCAGGACTCAGCTAGCTCTGGCTCAATCTCGGCGGTGAGGCCATTAACGCTGGTCAATCCGGCAAAGGTAAGCGGGAAAATGTTGGGTCGCTGGCGGCTGAGGGCATAGTTAAAGGTCTTGGGATCGCTGAGGACGTCCACTACGATTTGAGTGGTTTGAGCCGCTTCAGATTTGACCAGCAGCGCCTGACAGCTACTCAGCGCGATCGCCAGCACTGCCGCTAGAGCCAGCGCTCCCCACCTTCTGAGCCAGTTCATCTCGCCTCGCGATCGCACTACTTAGACGCCTGTTCCGGCTGACGACAGATACCAAAGACGGAAGTGTAGCCGTGGAGAAAGGTGGTGCCGCCAATGGGGCCAATTTCACCACCGCAGAAAAAGCCGCTCAGGGGTATCTGCTCAAAATAGCGATTGAATAGCCCAGAGTCAAAGTTAGCCTCTTCATAAAGCCCTTCCCCCCGGCCCATACAGGCAAACATCAGCGCCCCGGCAGCCTGAGCCTTCTCGTGCTGGCTTTGGTAGCGATCGAGCAGCATCCGCAGGTCATCGGCTGAGGTCTGAGCATCGCGCAGGTGAAACTGAATCCGCTGCCCTGGGCGGACGCGATCGCCAATCGCGATCGCCCCTACTTTAGGATCGACGCCAATCAGGTTGCGGATTAGAAAGTCTCCCCGCTCTAGATTGGGTTTAAATCCGCTCTGCTCAACGCCAATGAACAAGGAGTGTTGGGCTAGTTCCCGATCGGCTTCGTCTAGGCTCTGGAATAGCTCTTGCAGCACGTCCATCGGCGTTTTCAAGCTGGCTGTTCCAAGGTCTGAATCCGTTTCCAGCTTGAGCAAAATATTTTTCTCTCCTTCCGCCACGCGGTAAGGCTGACCAATGGGGCGACACCCCTGGGCCACGATGGCATCTAAAACCACATTGCCAGATAGCGCTACGCCGACAACGCCCTCTTCAATCAGCTCCCCGTCGCAAAACAAACCACAGCTCCGGTTAATACTGCCAATACTGGCTAAACCGCCCACTTTTACAGCCCCCGGATAGGCAAAATCTAGTCCCTGTAGCAAATCGTTGATCCCCGCCGAAAAAGGATCTGCCATCAGAATAAAGTGGGGCTGTGTTTGCGGGTCTACGCCAATAAGTTCACTCCAGCGATCGGGGGGGCTATCTAAATCAGGGAGGTCTTCCGATGAGCAGTGAAAGCTTTGCAGCGTTACCCCCGGCAGGCTGGCCAAACTCAGGCTCAAGGCGGGCTGACCTTCAGCTTCTACAGCCTCGCCTTCAGCGCTGGTACCAATAACGCCCCCCCCGCTGCAGCCCAACCAGACAGGGACATCGAGCTGTTCCTGCAGCAGGGGCATAAGCCGAGAAAATTCACTGGCAAAAGCCGCCGAGATAAAGACCAAAGCCAAATCAGGCTGGGCCTGCAGACGCTCCTGAGCCTGGGCCGCTACTTCCGCCACGGCAGCTTCTAGTGAGGGCCGGGTCGATAGGGCACTGGCCCACTTCATTATGCTAGCTGAGGTATCCATATCCTCCCGATCCTGCTTGATACACTACAATTATGATCGGCCTTGCCAAGAAATAGCTGGCGGTGGCGGCATGAATATTCACAGGCAGTCCCTAAGCTGGCCCATCCTAAGCCAGTCAACCGAGTCAATTAGCAGATAAATTTATAGCTTCATGGGGATCAATAAGTATTTTTACTCTGTCTGATGTCTGATATACCGCTAGACTGCTTTTCAGAAGTTAGACTATAGTTGCATAGTTTTTTGAGTCTTGTGGTGGATAAATCATCGTTGATGAAGTTTCACAATAAGACTAGGACTTACTCAGGTTTAATACCGTTGTTCAGATTTGGATAGATTCTATGAGCGATATTCAATCACAAATTGAGCAGGAGCGCGAAAGAGCACGGACTGCTTGCCAAGAAACAGGCGACGACTCGGCTGAATGCGCAGTTGCTTGGGATACGGTTGAAGAGCTTCAGGCAGAAGCTTCTCACCAGCGTTCTAGCCAGAAAAAGAAGACTTCTTTCGAGGAGTACTGCGAAGATAATCCCGATGCTGATGAGTGCCGCATCTACGACAACTAGAGAGTTGCCGTAATTGACTGGCTTTCTCAGCGAGCAGCAGACTACCCAAGAAGCAGGTGCTTTCAGTTGGCTACAGGACTGAACGAGGCTGAGTTGTTACTGACCTGCTTCGTTGGGAGTATTTCTTTAAAAACGAAGGTACCTTAGGGCTGAGTCTAGGCCGGACTCAGCTTTTGCTGCGTTTAGACCAGTAGACGCGCGATCGCCCTCCAGCGATCGCGCTTCTCTAATTGTCGTCGAGCTCGAGACTGGCTATGCCCGCCGCCTGCTGCAGGGTCATCCCTCTATGCAGCCTGAAAGCATTGGCATGGTCATTGGCGGCAGCTTAGTCACAATGGGCGGAGAGCCTGCCCGCCTCGGCATCAACCCCATTACGATCAATCCCTACTTTTGCAGGCATAACAGCAATCTCTTCGACAGTTTTGCCATTGGCTTAGGTAAAGGGGCGAAAGCAATCTGCAAGGCTACAAAAACAAAGCTACAAAAATAGGTTTCTTGCAGCGTGAAAGCCTTTTCAGCTTTCGCAAGAAACCTATTTTTTGAGAAAAGCAATTATGCCGTAGGCAAATTATGCAGGGGCAACTTGTACAACCAAAGCGCGTCTGTCAAAAGACTGCACTTTACCTGCTTTGTCTAAGTCATCAACCACCCGATTGAGCAAATCCAGGGCGCGATCGCGGTGCTGGTGTTCCCGCCCTCGCAGGCGCACCTGAAACTTCACCATGTCGCCTTTCTTCAGCCATTCCAAAGCGCGATCAATGCGGATACCGTAGTCAGAGTCGCCCACATTGGGACGCAGCTTCACCTCTTTCAGCGAAGGCTTGGACGTATTCTGCCGCTGGCGCTTCTTTTGCTGATATTGATGCTTGCCGTAGTCCATAATCTTGGCTACCGGGCCGTCCTTGGTTTCGGAAACGACAACCAAGTCTAAACTGGCCTCTTTGGCTAGCTTCAGTGCATCACGGGTATCAGTTAGTCCCAAATTGTTGCTTTCGGCATCAATTAAAAGCACTTGGGGCGCTTTGATCTGACGGTTGATGGGCTGTTTCTTAGCGATAATGAATTCCCTCCAGGAAATCGACATATTAGAAAATACTATGGACATATAGTAGCGCACTCTATCTAGGGATAACACCCGGCTACAGTCAGATTCACAAACTGTTAGAAACGTTTCCCTCTGCCTTGAGACGGAGACGATAGCTGCAAATTTGCCAGGGACTGACCCCCTGCGCAGACTTTTCCAAGGGGCGATCGCGTCCTGTTGCAGCTTGCTCCAGTAAGTCCACAGACTGTAAATCCTCAATCGGCAGAGTCGTCTCCAGCTCTAGCGTTCCCGCTTCCCCCCAGGCTTCATATAGCCGCAGAATCAGGCTATTAGGCTCACCCTCAGCCAGCTTGAGTGCCGACAAGATTAGATTAGGATTTTTTATCTTTAAGAATGAACGGGTCGCGGCTAAGCTGCCTGACCTAGACGCAGAAACAGTTAGGCACTGCAGTGGTAAGTTAAGCTCTCTGGCTCGCTGCGGGGTTTGCCGCCAGTCGGAAGCGTGGGGATAGAGGGCGTAAGTGAAGCGGTGCTGGCCGCGATCGCTGGCTGGATCGGGCCAGATTGGGGCCTTGAGCAGCGTCAATCGAAGCTGATTGGGCGTAGCGTCAAAGCCGTGTTTGCAGTCGGTCAGAACGCTGAGTCCGCCAGCGGTATCGCTCAGATCGGCCCAGCGCAGGGCGGGTACTTCCCACTTTGCTTTTGCGGCTGGGGTCTGAGGGCGAGTCGGACGAGCGATCGCGCCAAACGGCATTTCATAAGTTGCAATCTCGGCCTCTACTGCTAGCGGAAACGCTGCTTTCAAAACCACCTGCTGCTCTTGCCAGTCAGCTATCGTCTCAATTCGCAGTATCGGCAAGTGACTATCTAGCACATAATCCTGCGTGAACCTAGACTTTCCCAAGGTTCGAATCACCCGCAGTCGCTGGCGCAGCGGCCCCTGATCAATCCACTCTAGGTCATCAAGCTGAGCCGGAGGCAGCGGGTGGTCTTGATAGTCTGGGGCGATATTCCAGGCGTCCCAGTATTGGCCTTGATCTTGAAAAGCCTGGAGCTGATTCGCAGGGGCGCTGAGTAGCTCACGGTCTTGGACGCGATCGCGGAGGCTGGTGAGGTTGCCAGTTTGGGGGCAGATAGTGGCGCAGAGGTGAGAGTTTTGGAGGATGGGGGGAGATGGTGAGGGTGAGGGAGATGAGGGTGAGGGAGATGCGAAGGGTGAGGGAGATGCGAAGGGTGAGGGAGATGAGGAGGGTGAGGGAGAT
>NZ_JASATW010000027.1:33804-79553 GCF_030405905.1 Sphaerothrix gracilis Ecp01 | reverse complement strand
AGCGTTCCCTATGTATTCGTCTCGGCGGAGCCAGGGGGCAGCGCTGCTGACCCGCCGCCACCGCCCTCGCGAGCCACAGCATTGGGCCTGTACTACCGGGTGATTGTCGAGGCCACTGATGCTGCTACCCAGGCTCAGGTGCGATCGCTGGTACCAGATGCCTTTCGAGTTCGCTATCAGGATCGAGTCATGATGCAGGCAGGGGCTTTTGAAGACCAGGCAACCGCTGATGACATTGTCCAGATGCTGGCGAATAGCGGTCTGCGAGCCTGGGTTGACAATCTACAGTAATCCGCGCCCAAATCCGCGCCCAGGAGAAATAGCGGCCTATACGCACTGGCAGCCAGAAGTTTGTCAGTGCGTCAAACCGCTATTGCCTTAACCTCAGTCAAGCCAGTAAAAATCCGAGTCTAGCGGCTGTTATTCCACTCAGCGGCGGCATCTGTCACCGCCTGATCAACCTCTTTTTGGCCCAGCATGGCAGCCTGTAGGTTGTTGTAAATAATCTTCTGCAGGGTTTTAATATCTGCCATTGCCGGAATCAGGACTTCGGCGTCCTCCATTTGGCCGGCGCTGACAACTTTAGCGGCCTCAACCGGGCTCGCCTCAGCCGGTAGTTCGGTGAAGTAGCTATCTTCTAGCGCAGCTACCGTAGAGGGCAGCACGTTGGCGGCTTTAGCAAAAGCTAGCTGATTGGCATCATTCGTCACGTACAGAGCAAACTCTAGCGCGGCCTCCGGCTGATCGGTGGCGCGAGGAATAACCAAATTCATCACGGCTACGTTCTTTTTGCCCGTTTCTCCCGTAATTTGAGGCGCGCTGGCTGTTACCTGAGCAATTTCAGGCGCATTGGTGGCGATGGAGTCTAAGAATTCGCCGCCAGAGGTCAAAATAGCGGTTTCGCCAGCCTGATAGAGTTCAATCCCCCGTCGATGCCCCTGGGTGAGCACTTCGCGGGGTAGTAACTCCTGCTGGTAGAGATCAGTCCAGTATTGAAAGACGGCGCGCCCAGCAGGCGTATCAAAGGCCGCCTGTCCTTGCTGATCGACTAAAGGCACCCCCATTTGAATAAACGACTGCAGCACGTCAGCCGCATCTTCAGGCACAAAGGTGACGAAAAAGGCATACTTGCCGGTTTCATCCTTAACCTGTTGGGCAACTTCTGCCAGTTCCGCGTAGGTGCTGGGGGGCTGATCGATACCTGCTTGCTCAAATAAATCCTGGTTGTACAAAGTGATCCGCGTGGTCAGGTACCAGGGAATGCCAAAGCTGAGATCGTCTAAGGTGCTGGCCTGCCAGATCTTGGGTAAGTAGATCTGCTTATCGGCCTCAGAGATGCGATCGTCCAGCGGCAGCCAGGCGTTCTTGCTGGCAAGCTGAGAGGCAAAATCTGGGTTGAGATTAACCACATCCGGCGCGGTACCTGCCGACACGGCAGTCAGAATTTTCCGCTGCATATCAGCCCAGGGCACGTCTACCCACCGCACCGTCAGGTCAGGGTGTTCGGCTTCAAAACTGGCGATTAGGTCGTTGAAATAGTCGGTGAACTGAGGCTGGAGCTGCATCGTCCAAAACTCAACCTCGACCTTGCCGTCGGCAGTTGAGTTCGCGGCTGGCTCAGAGCTACAGCTCACCGACCAGCTCAGCAATAGGCCCAGTAGCGCCAGCAAGCAGAAGCGCGTCCAACGTCGCAGTTTGGGGATAGCCATTTTTAGGGAATCGGCGAGAATCAGCAGTATTCTCAACAGATTAGCGGCGATCGCGGCTTTTAGCCTATCAATCTTGAAAATTCATTTGCTCTGGTTGGGACAAAGCGAATTGAGAGACAGTTTTTACAGCATTACCTGCACCTGCTGGGCGCAGGCAGTAGCCCTTTCTCTAGCCTGTTCTACGCTGTCTCCCAGGGCCAGGGCTACCCCCATCCGCCGATTTTGATGGCAGCGGGGTTTGCCAAAGAGCCGCAGTTGGCTGGTCGGTACGGCTAGAGCCTCGGCCACGCCGGTGAATCGAGGATTTTCGCTGCTGCCAGGGGCCAGGATAACGGCCGAGGCTCCCGGCTGCAAGAGCTGAATTTCGCCAATGGGCAAGCCGGCGATCGCCCGCAGGTGTAGCTCGAATTCTGACATATTCTGGCTCACCATCGTCACCATTCCCGTGTCGTGGGGGCGAGGACTGACCTCGCTGAAGTAGACCGTTTGCGGCTGTTGGGGGGGGCCAGCAATAAACAGCTCGACCCCGAACAGCCCCCATCCGCCCAGAGCGGCGGTGATCTTTTGGGCGATCGCTTGGGCCTGCTGCAGCGTCTCAGGATGCAGCGGGCAGGGCTGCCAAGATTCCTGATAGTCGCCTCCGGCTTGGCGATGTCCAATCGGAGGGCAAAAGTGAGTGCCGTCTTTAGCCCGAACGGTGAGCAGCGTAATCTCCGTTTCAAACTCAACCAAGCCCTCTACGATAACGCTCTGAGCTTTGCCCCGCCCCCCGCTATGAGCATACTCCCAAGCGGCCTCGACATCGGCATCGCTGCGCAGCGTGCTCTGCCCTTTCCCCGAAGAACTCATTACTGGCTTGACCACGCAGGGAAAGCCTAGAGCCGCGATCGCCTGCCGATATTGCGCTAGGGTATTGGCAAAGCGATAGGGAGAGGTGCGCAAGCCCAATTCTTCTGCTGCTAGGCGACGAATCCCTTCCCGGTTCATGGTTAGACGAGTTGCCTGGGCCGTCGGAATCACTCGCCAGCCTTCCTGCTCTAAGGCCAAAAGCATATCTGTGGCGATCGCTTCCACCTCCGGCACAATCAGGCTGGGCTTCACCGTTTCGACAAGCCAACGCACCTTAGCCCCATCGAGCATATCAATCACGTGGGCCTGATGGGCTACCTGCATCGCTGGAGCATTGGCGTAGGCATCAGCAGCTACAACCTCTAGCCCCAGGCGGATAGCTTCAATCGCCACCTCTCGGCCCAGCTCGCCTGACCCCAGCAGCAATATCCGCTGAGCCGCCTCAGAAAGCGGTGCCCCCCACGATGTAAGGGTTTGAGGTGAAGAAAATGTATTCATTTGAGTGCTGTCACCCATAAATTTGAACTTTTTTTGAAAAAATCATGCTCAATTCTCTCAATTGTGTGTACCATCGCTGGTAAAAATTCATTGATTCTTCGCCCAGCCGTCAGTAGGCACTCAGTTGCAAATCCGTCAGCTAGATTTACCATCAGGTTCATATAGAGTTACGAAACCATTGATTTTCCTTAAGCTTTGTATCTTCTGAGTAGGAGTAGCCAATCTGACCTAAATTGTGTACCATGCGTTAGCACAATTTCTGAAAACTCACAATTCACCTTGGGTAATTCGCTATTTTTCTTCACTTTCAAGCCGCTTTAGACTTTCACTCATTGCGATAGCAGAACAGCCGTGGACACTCTCAAATCTCTATTTTCGCGAAAACCGCGGGGCGTTGGTGTCGAGCTAACACCGGAGCGAGTTAACGTTGCGCGTTTGCGCAAGCAAGGTCAAAAATTTCGACTGGATACTTTAGCTTCGGTGGAGGTACCTGAAGGCGCCTTTGAGGAGGGAGAGATTCGAGATTCTGCTTCTGTCGCAGAAGCTATTCAGGCAGCTTTGGTAGAAAGCAAGCTGAAGGTCAAACGAGCCACAACCGCCATTCCCGGACGGGCCGTTACGCGAGTCATCCCGGTGCCGGCTGAGCTAGACGATCAGGAACTGCGGGAGATGGTGCTAAATCAGGAAGCCAGTCTCTACCTGCCTTTCCCGCGTGAAGAAGCCGACGTGGATTATCAGAAACTTGGCTTTTTTGTCGATGAAGACGGTATTGAGAAGGTCAGGGTTTTGCTAGTGGCGATTCGCCGCGAGATTACCGATAGCTACGTTGAAACTTTTCAGCAGGCTGGGCTGGCCCTCAATGTCCTCGAAACCACCAGCTTTGCCCTCATTCGTACTATTCGCGAGCAGCTCCGGCAGTTCACGCCGCAGGAAGCCGCTGCCATCGTCGATATCGAGTTTGAGAGCACCGAAATCTCAATTGTGGTAGACGGCATTCCCCATTTTTCGCGGACAGTGCCCATCGGCACCTACCAGATTCAAAGTGCTCTCAGCCGCGCGATGAACCTGCCCCCTTCCCGCAATACGGACTTGCTGCAGGGGATGACGGTACCCGCGATTCCGATGGACAGTGTTGGAGCGCCTCAGGTGGGCGGCACCAATCCAGGAACCGCAGCGATGCTGAGAGTGTTAGGAGAGCTAGCTGATGAGCTGAGGCGATCGCTCGACTTCTACCTCAACCAGGAAGAAGACATGGAAGTGGCCCAGCTTTTGCTGGCAGGCCCCGGTGGGTCAATCGGTCAGCTAGATGAGTTCTTCTCCCAGCGGCTCAGCTTACCGGCCAGCCAGATTGATCCGATTTCAGCGCTATCGCTAGAGGTAGAAAACGACGTACCGATGACCCAGCGCCCCGGACTGGCGACGGTTCTCGGCCTAGGGTTGCGGGAGGCATAAGCTATGTATGGCATTGACATCAATTTTCTCAACGACCGCGAGGTCAGACCTGCAGAAGTCCAAACCCGATCGCCTCAGGCAACCCCGGTGGGCGATCGCCGGCCGCTCTACGTAGGGCTAGCCGTAGCTCTAGTCGCGCTGGCTGGCGTAGGGGGTTATTGGCTCGCTCTGCAGCATCAGATCCGCCAAATGCAGGCTAGAGAGGCGGAGTTAGATATTCAAATCAGCGAGCTGCAGAGTCAGGTTCAAGAGGTCAACAACATTCAGGCGCAAATTGGCATCATTGAGGCGGAAAATCAGGCCATCGTTTCTTTAATGAACGATATTGTGCCCTGGTCAGCCCTGCTGCGAGAGCTGCAAACCCGCATCCCTGAGCGCATTCAAATTGAGTCTCTCAGTCAAACAGGCGGCGTTGCCCCACCGAATCAGCCTGAGGCAACTCCCCCACCGGCTGGCGGCATCGAAATTCAGGGACAGGCTTGCTCCTTTGACGATGTCAATGATTTTGTTTTGCTGCTGCAGCGTTCTGGTTTGCTCGATGGCGAGACGGTGCAGCTAACAGGGGCCAGCCTGCAGGACGATCCGCTTCCTGCCGAGGATGGCCGCTGTCCCGGAAGTCCAGCCAACCAGAGAGAAAGCTTAGTTGACTACACGGTGCGAGGGAACATTACCTCTCTTCCGGCTGTTGAGCTAATTGAGGAATTTAACCGCAACGGCACTGTTGGCTTAGTTAGTCGCCTCAATGCCATACGAGATACAGGAGTCACCCAGCCATGACCGTCAGTGAAGACTTTATCCCAGTAGAAAATAACCAGGACTTAGAGGCTGGCCCTAGCTATCCGGTTGCGTTTGGCGTCGAGCTAAATCCTCGAATTCAGGGCATCTTGATCGCCATTTTGGGCCTCATCGGTGCCTTTGCTCTCTTTAACTATTTGGTCAAGCCTGTTCAAGAAACTAAGCAAGCTCTCCAGGCAACCATTGAAGAGAAAGAAGCGCAGCTAGCGCAGCAGCAGGCGAGTGTAGAGCAGCTAGAAGAGTTGAGAGCTGAGCTAGATCAGACGATTCAGCAGCGGGTCGAGCTCTACGGCTTGCTAGGCGATCCGGAAAGCTTAGACACCCTCCTGCTGGATACTAACCGCCTGGTCAAGGACAGCAACAGCAACCTGAACAGCATCATTGAGGACAATCTGAGGGCGCTCTATGTGCCCAACGTTCTGCAACAGTTTGGGTTCAGTCAGGGACAGATTCAGCAGGTACTCAATAAAATTCTCACCAGTCCGGGGCTGCGCTCTTGGTACGAAGCTGAGCTTTATCAGTTTGATCCCTCAGAAGCTCAAATCGTCCAAGACGAGTCCTTAGGGCCTGAACTCGCTGGCAAGCTAGAGCGACAGACGATCAACGTTGGCATCCAGGGACTTTATGGTCAGACTCAGGCTGTCATTCGCAACTTAGAGCGGTTAGAGCCGCTGGTGCTAATTCGCAACTTACAGCAGGAGATTGCCCCCCTAGATTCAGATATTTCTGAAGACGATGTTAAGGGGCTGTTTAGGCCGCTGAATACGACTTTCACCCTTGAGGTACTCGTACCTGTTGGCGATCCAACCGAGGTGCCGCCACCGCCGCCACCGCCGCCGGAAGAAGGTGAACAGCCTGCTGAGGGTGAACCTGCAGAAGGCTAGAAACTTTCAAAATCTGACGGCGGCTATCTGCCTGCTAGCTCTGATGCCCTGACCTGGCCCATGACTACCATTTTTTATGAAGGAGTGAACTGTGAAACGCCACCTTGGACTTGCCAGCTTATTATTTAGTAGCAGCGCCGTCGTTGCGATCGCCGCTCAGCCCGCTCAGGCGGCCGCTACCCTCATTACCAATGTTGAGATCAGCTCAACGGCTGACGGTGTGGCTTTGGTAATGGAAACAGAAGCGGGCAACGAGCCGCGCATCTTTACCATCAACCAGGGCAATGAGTTCCGGGCTGATTTGGTGAACACGCAGCTACGACTGCCTGAAAGCACTCGCTTCTTCCAAGACAATCCGGCGCCGGGCGTTGCTTCAGTCGATATTACCCCCCTCGATACCAATAGCGTTCGGATCACCGTTACTGGAACAGATACAGCTCCGGTGGGTGAAGTCCGACAGGCCCCCGGCGATCGCCTAGTCATCAGCCTAGCCACAGATCCAGGTGCGGCGGCTCAGCAGCCCGTCATTATTCCTACTGAAATTGAAACGGTACCGGGGCCAGTCGCTCAGCTTGAGGAAGAAATCGAAGAAGACGTTGAAGTCGAGGTTGAGCCTGAAGTTGACGTTGACGTTGAAGAAACGCCCATTCAAAGCGAACAGCGCCCTGACGTACTAGTCCCTAATCCGGAAGTGACGATTGATGGCGTTGTAGTGCCAGGGCCTGTAATTCAGGTGGCGCCGCCTTTCTTGCCTAGGGCCGTAGCCCCACCTGTCGGCGACATTGCCGTTTCGACTATCGATGCGACGCCTCCTTCAGTTGATTTAGGGACGGCTGAGCGGGTACCGCGCCTCGTGTTGCGCAATGCGCCGACGCGGGACGTCCTTTCCCTTTTAGCCCGGGCGGCTGGACTCAACCTAGCATTTACGGCGGAAGGAGACGGGCCGCGCATTTCTTTAGACATTGAAGATGAGCCGGTGCAGAATGTCTTCAACTACGTCCTGCGTCTCAGCGGCCTAGATGCCAACCGGGTCGGTCGGACTATCTTTGCCGGGCCTGATCTGCCGACGGGAGCGCGGGACATTGTCAGCCGCACCTACCGGATGAATCAAGTATCTGCCGATGCTGCTGCGGGCTTCTTAGCCACGATGGGGGCGGAAACCACTCAGACCATCACCACCGAAGAAACTGAAATCTTTCAGATCGATCAGGGGGTTGAAGGCGCGCCGCCCATCTCTAGAGCCACCACCCGAACTCAAACCACAATTCAAGAACTGACCTATACGCCGACGGAAGCCGCGCCCGTACTACAGGGGCTACAGGCGATCGCTGATAGCCGCCTCAACTCGGTCACGCTAATTGGTGAACCGAGACTGGTGGAACTGGCGTCCCGCTTTTTGGTGCAGCTAGATCTGCGCCGCCGCCAAGCTGCCATCAACGTCAAGATCGTCGATATCAATCTGCTGGCGATTGATGAGTTTGGCACTAGCTTCTCCTTTGGCGTGGATGACACCAGCGTTGTGGGTAACAGCGGCGCCGCGCTCATCAACTTTGGCAATAGAACACCCAACTCGATTCCTTCTGGCGATCTCTTTTCTCCAGGTTCAATCATTAACCCAGCCGGGGGAGGCGTACTCAACCTGCCGCTGCGCTTCTTTACGCAGCTCAGAGCGCAAATTACGAACGGCAACGCTAAAATCCTCACCGATCCGACCCTGATTGTGCAAGAGGGACAAACAGCCAGCGTCAACTTAACGGCGGATGTCGTGACCAACGTAGATATTGAAACGACCAATACCGACCCACCGACAACAAACGTCAGCGTTGAGCTAGAAGAAGCTGGCTTGATTCTGGCCTTACAGGTAGACCGGATTGACGATAACGGATTTGTCACTTTGAACGTATCCCCGTCGGTCACGGCTCCCTCTGGGCGAACGGTCAACGTACCCACAGGCCAAGGCACTGTCACCATTACCCTGCTCAATCGCCGCGAGCTGAGTTCCGGCGCTGTTCGTTTGCGAGATGGTCAAACGCTCGTCCTAGCCGGAATTATTCAGGATCAGGACACCACGAATGTCAATAAAGTGCCGATATTGGGCGATATTCCTATTATTGGAGCTTTGTTTAGGAGCACATCGCGTAACAACACGCGGGCAGAGGTGGTCGTCTTAGTGACGCCGCAAATTTTGGATGATTCGGATCAGTCAGTCTATGGCTACAGCTATACGCCGAGTGAGGAAGTCCAGGACCTGATAGAGCGTTCTCAGGTGGAAGCGCCTTAACTCAGTATTGAGTCTGGCATTTGAGTTACATAGATCACTCTTCTACAGAAAGGCTGAGGTGACTGAAAAAACGTCATTTTCGGCCTTTTTTCTTGCGTAATGTTGCGTTTTGTAAGCAGAAAGGGGATTTCTTCTTAAAAAACCCCGAAATCCATATAAATTCAAGCTTTCATCGATCCATATTGGCTAAGTACCTTCTAGAATAGGGCAGTGAAATTCTCCGATTTTCAGGGGTTTCAGCGATCGCGATTGAGGATCCTCAAACTAAGATCCAAATTCCATCGCTTCCCTACGGAGAAAGCCTATTTAGAACCCACATACTCCATGAGGAGCAAAATCATATGAACAAAGGTGAACTCGTTGATAAAGTGGCAGAAAAAGCTTCTGTAACCAAGAAGCAAGCTGATGCCGTCATCACTGCCACCATCGAATCCATTATGGAAGCCGTTTCCGACGGGGAAAAAGTTACGCTAGTTGGCTTTGGCTCTTTCGAGCCGCGTGAGCGCAAAGAGCGTGAAGGCCGTAACCCTAAAACGGGTGACACAATGGTGATTCCCGCGACGGTAGTTCCCGCTTTCTCTGCCGGAAAACTTTTCAAAGAAAAAGTTGCTCCCGACTAAATCAAACAACGTTGTCAATCGACTTTAAGACTCGACCTGTTCACGGGGGAAACTTAGCCTGGGCAGCTTCGCTGGCCGGCTGTTCCCCCGACCAGCTTTTAGATTTTTCAGCCAGCATCAATCCTTGGGGGCCACCCCAGTCGGCGATCGCGGCGATTATGGCCCACCTGGCAGATCTACGACACTACCCCGATCCAAATTATTTAGCCCTGCGATCGCGTCTAGCTCAGCTTCACGCCATTTCTGCTGACCAGGTTTTACCCGGCAACGGAGCCGCCGAACTGCTGACCTGGGCCATTCGTGACTGTTCTAGTTTAGAGGCCGTCTATTTGCCGACGCCTGCCTTTAGCGACTATCAGCGATCGCTACAAGCGGCCTCAGTGCCCTGCATAGAATGTCCGCTGGCCCTGGATCAGCCGCCAGCGATCGCCCTTGAAACTGCTCTCAGCACCGCCTTGCAGCTAGGCCCACCGCCGGAACGCTGCGCTCTGCTACTCAACAATCCCCACAATCCGACAGGCTGGCTATTTCCCCGAACAGCTTTGCGCCCTTATTTGAATCGCTTCGGGCTGGTGATCGTAGACGAGGCCTTCATGGATTTTTTGCCGCCGCTGCAGCAGCAAAGCCTGATTGCGCTGGTCGCTGACTCTGCAAATCTGGTCATCTTGCGATCGCTGACTAAGTTTTACAGCCTGCCCGGACTGCGCATTGGCTATGCAATTGCTCAGCCAGAGCGACTCCAGCGCTGGCAGCAGTGGCGCGATCCTTGGCCCGTCAACGTGCTCGCCGCCGCCGCCACGCTAGCGGTTCTAGACGATACCCCATTTCAAAACCAGACCTGGCAGTGGCTAGCGCCAGCGCGATCGCAGCTACAGCATAGTCTTGCCCAGCATTCTCAGCTCAGTCCTTTGGCCGGACAAGCGAATTTTCTGCTGGTAGCCTGCGATCGCTCGGTCACAGAGCTGCAGCTACAGCTTTTGCAACAAGCGCATATTCTAATCCGGGACTGCCTGAGCTTTAAGGAACTGGGCGATCGCTATTTTCGCATTGCCGTGCGGACGGATGACGATAACCAGCGCTTGCTCACGGCGATCGCTGCCTGCTTAGCGCAGGCATAGCCGCAACAGTTCGCCCTAAATTTCATGTCCTATTCATTTACCCAGCGCAACAGATTAAGTTTCAAGCTGACTGAGCCAGCCAGTTTATCAAAAGGAGCTGCTGGGGCTTAATAAAATAATGGGCTTAACGGCAACTTTTAAGAGACGGCCGCGTACTATTTTTGGCTGCCGTAGAATCACAGATTCTTTTGAAACGCGGTCACCCGATAATGGCGTCAGCGATTTTTAAGGGTAAACCTCGGCAGACTTCGGCTTTCACTGACAGACATTTAGCTGCTCTAAGCTAACTCAATAGGCGCTTTACCAAAGCATGAATGGGTTATGATTTCGATTTATATTCTGACTTACAACGAAGAAGTTGATATTGCCGCCTGCATTGAATCCGCTTTGCTGTCAGATGACATCATCGTTGTAGACTCTTTCAGCCGCGATCGCACCGTTGAAATTGCCTCTCAGTACCCAGTGCGGGTTGTTCAGCACGCCTTTGAGAGCCACGGCCAGCAGCGCACCTGGATGCTAGAGCAGGTGCCCACCCGCTACGAATGGGCGTATCTTTTAGAAGCAGATGAGCGGATGACGCCGGCCCTGTTTGAGGAATGTTTAGCGGCGGCGCGGTCTGGAGAACATATCGGCTACTATGTGGCCGAGCGGGTGATGTTTATGGGCCGCTGGATTCGCCACAGCACCCAGTATCCGCGCTATCAGCTTCGTTTATTGCAGAAAGGGCAGGTCTGGTTCACCGACTACGGCCATACCGAGCGCGAAGTCTGCCAGGGCAGCACCGGCTTTTTGCAAGAAACCTATCCTCACTACACCAGCGGCAAAGGACTCAGCCGCTGGATCGAAAAGCATAACCGCTACTCCACTGACGAAGCGAAGGAAACTCTGAAGCAGATTGAAAGCGGGCGAGTAGATTGGTCTTTGGTGTTGTTTGGGCAGACGGAGGTTGAGCGCCGCCGGGCCTTGAAAGACTTGTCTCTGCGTATTCCCTTTCGCCCGCTGATTCGCTGGTTTTACATGTATTTTGGTCTGCGCGGCTTTTTAGACGGTCAGGCGGGATTTGCCTGGTGTACGCTGCAGGCTTTTTATGAATATCTGATTGTGCTAAAGACGCGAGAAATGCAGGAGCAGCAGGCATCGTATGGCGCTGGCGTGTCTGCGGGCCGACAGCAGCACCCGCACTTATCCCAGTCTGATCAGCTTGAGTCTCCTAGATTTGAAGCGAGTCTGTTTGAAGACAGGGCTTGAGACAGATAGTGTAAAGTTTTGAAAAGACTTAAAATACGCAAGGATTTGAGTTGACGCCTAGAAACGGCAAAAGGCTGTTGAGAACTGCTATCAGTCAACTTTGTCCGCTGCCGTAATCACTCAGATGGAATGCTGAAACGAGATTTTCTAGGGCTACCCCTGCAGTTTTGGGTTGTGGCCCTTGTGGCCTTCATCAACGCCGTCAGCTTTACCATCATTATTCCGATTATTTATCCCTACGCCAAACAGTTTGGCCTCAGCGATTTTCAGGCAAGCCTGCTCACAACTGCTTACGCTGCGGCCCAGTTTATTGGCACACCAATTTTGGGCAGTCTCTCCGATCGCTTGGGTCGCAAGCCTCTGCTGATTTTGAGTTTGCTGGGCACCGTTGCGGCCAGTTTAGTTGCCGCTTTTGCGGGCGTAGCCTGGCTGCTATTTGCCGCTCGCATCTTAGACGGCCTCACCGGAGGCAACACCTCAATTGCCAGAGCCATCATCAGCGATACCACCACCCCAGAGCGGCGGACGAAAGCTTTCGGTATTTTTGGGGCCACTTTTCGTCTAGGGTTTGTGGCGGGCCCGCCCCTAAGCTATCTGGCCCAGACGGTACCACCGCTGCCGGGCATGACCTCGCTGGGCATGAGCTTTTTGGTGGGAGGGGCGATCGCGGCGATCGCGACGCTGCTTTGCCTGTTTGTCCTGCCCGAAACTCTCAAAGACAAAGAAGCTGGCAAGCTTCAGCTCCGGTGGCGCGACTTTGGCATCGTTAAAGTCCTTCGCTCTCTGCAGCGACCTCAGTTTGGCCGCATTTTTGTCCTCACTTTCTTTAGCGGCTTTACGTTTACAATTTTCACCTTTGCGTTTCAGCCATTCTTTCTCAACGTGCTGAATCAGGACGCCAAAGCCTTAGCGATTGTCTTCGCCGCCATCGGGGTAGTAGGCTTTGTCACTCAGGTGTTTGCGCTCAATCCGCTGAAGACGAGATTGGGCCTGATTACGCTGCTGGCCGGATCTCTGGCCGTTCGAGGCGTATTGTTTTTAGCAATTCCCACCTTTCCCGGCATTGCTGCCTTCGGCCTGATTGCCCTGCTGTTTGGGGCGGTGAACTCTTTCCCGATGCCCATTATTGACTCCATTTTGTCTCTGCGCAGCGGCGATCGCGAACAGGGCGAAGTTTTAGGGATTAACAGCTCTTATTTAAGTATGTCTAACGCCATCGGCCCGGCAGTGGCTGGCCTACTGGTCACGACCTTGGGCTACAAAGCTCCCTTTTGGATTACGGGAGTGCTAACGCTGCTGACAGCTGGATTTGCCCTCACTATTCACTGCCCGCAGCCCCAAAAAGCTAAAGCAAAATAGCCACGCCTTGCTGCATGTCGGTTTGGCAATAACGGAAAACTTAGCAGCAGCCTTGCCGCTGTTGGGTTTCGCTATGCGCAACGCCAACCTACAAAAGCTCCGATTTTAGCTATGTCACACCACTACGTCCAGTAGAGAATTTGGGCTTGGGGAAACTTCTGGGCGATCGCGCTTTCAAAGAACTGGCGCAGCTCTTTCATCGTGTCCTTATCGTAAACATACTTCACCCCGCCAAACTTATTGCGCTTGACGCTGCGATTGGCTTCATCTAAATCGAGCCTGCTGTTGGGATACCACTGCTGCAGAATACCCTTAGAACCGGGGGTGAAGCGATGGGAAATCAGTTCAAAGGTGAGATCGCAGTCGAAATTGAGGGCCGTTGCGGCTTTGTCCAACAGGGCGGTGTACGCCTCGCGCCAATTTTCAATCGGCATGATCGGTGCGATCACAAACCCTACCGGATAGCCGCCGCCCCCCTGAGCGGTCGGCAATGCCAGTTTGCACACAGCCTGCAGACGCTGCTCAACTGTGGCCGTCCCTCCTTCTAGAGTCCGGGCGATCGCGTCGGCGTTGATACTGAAGCGGCAGCGGGTGTGGCCGTTGTGGGGCAGGTTGACCAGGTCATCGACGGCGTCAAATTTGGAAACCCAGCGCAAGCGGGCGCGATCGCGGTTGCCAAAGTAGCGGATGCAGGCGGCGAGGCTGCCTGTGAGGTGCTCAATCCCCAGCGGATCGGTGTAGCAGCTTACTTCATAAGTGGTGATTTTCTCAGGATCTTCGTAGTGCTGCAGGTTGTCTAGGATTTGGGGCAGGTTGGCGTAGACCTTGATGACGGGGGGGCCTTGCAGGCTGCCTGCCAGGTAGCAGTATTGGCAGTGGGCCGGACAGCCCTGAGCAATATGGAACTGCCAGTCTGCTGAGGGGGGAATGGGGCTGAGCTTGAGCTGGCTGGCGGGGGCAGTGACGACGGCGAGGGTGCGCTTAGCAATGCCGTAGGTTTCGCGCTCGGTTTCGCCTCGCAGTCCGGTGAGACGATTTTGGGTCTTTACGGGCAGTCCCAGCGCTTCTACGCGCTGCAAAATCTGCTGGCCCCATTCTTCTTCTAGGGCGGCAGGGGTGAAGATGACCTGCTCTGGCTGCCAGGGGCGATGACGGTAGGCAGTGGCGATCGCGGCAGGCTGCGTGGTGGGTACGGTGGGGGCGGAGGATAAGGACTGAGACAAGGGATTAGGTGCGGCAGTGTGGACAGTTGCTTCCTTAGTCTGACAAACCTAAAACTGGGTTGAACTCTGCTCTATGGCAGGGATGGGTGAATCAGAAGGGATAAAGCAGGGCTGCTGTTGTATAAACCGTAGGATGGGCAAAGGATGATAATCCGTGCTCATCGACCTGCATATTTACGCGCTGATGGGCACGCTTTGCTTTACCCATCCTACAAACTCTGCTCTATGACAGGGATGGGTGAATCAGAAGAGATAAAGACAGAGCGGCTGTCGCATAGAAACTATTATTTTTACGGAATCTGGTAGGGCGGGCAATGCCCACGCTACGAGAGGTTCACTTCGCTTTTTCAAAAGTGCAAATATTGGATAGACAGCTCATTTTAACTGCAAGTTAGATCAATAAAGCATTGATAAACATTCTCTTGAATTATGTGAAATTCCGGACGTATAAACCGCAGTAGGAAGATAGAGAGTGTACCCATGTGGGCACAATTGACTAGATATTTCTCCAGGCTTTCGCCCCATTATTATGGTCATGGTCTCTCGAAGCCTCAAAACTGAATTTGCAAAGATTCCGGAAAACGCCCCTGAAGCAGTTGTGGAGCAAATGTTTGTTTCACATTTCTTGGATGCTTTAGGGTTTGAACAAGGAGCGACATATCCACAATTTGATACAGGCAATGGCCCGGTTGACTATGCCGCTCGAAAAAACACAGATGGAGAGGATGTTTTCCTGCATAATCCTCACAGTCCATGCTTGCTAATTGAGCTGAAAGGTCGAGATATCAACCTATGTGAAGATAGTTCTGCTTATCGCAAAACTGTTGCTCAATTAAAAAGATACCTGCGAGCTGCCAACTGCAAATCAGCCATGTGGGGAATTATTACTAACTCGTCTCATATTCAGCTTTTTAGAAGACATGGCAAAGTCATTCATCCAGCTACAAAATGCCTAAGCCTGCATTCTGAAAATATTGAAGACGTTGCAAACCTAATCAGACAAAAGATCAACAATCCAGAAAACGCTTTAACGGTAGCAGTCTATAACAATAAAGGAGGCGTTGGGAAGACTACCACAGTTGTCAATCTAGCTGCTTCTCTTACTCTTTTAGGAAAAAAGGTTTTAATCATAGATTTTGATCCTAATCAACAGGATTTAACAAGTTCGTTAGGTATCCCTTTAAGTGAAGATAGTCTTTACAGTACTTTACTTAATAAAAAGGTTAAAGCTGAAGCTATTAAGCCTTTTATCATAACAAGCAAATCTACGGGAAAACAGTTTTCCTTTGATATTATTCCAGCCGACAAAATGCTAGCTGATGCAGAAGACGGAGCAATTCGCAAAAGTATTTCAGTTCGCAATCTTAGTCAAATCTTAAAACCCTTAAAAGCTTTATATGACTATATAATAATTGACTCGCCTCCAAACTGGCGCTTCTTCAGTCAAAGCGCCATATATGCTTCAGATGTTGTGTTGTTTCCAACTAAACACAATAATTTGTTCTCTTTAGAAAATGCGGCAACAGCAATTAAGCAATTTATTCCTGAGATCAAATCTGTTAGAGAAGACGGTGGACCAGTGGCTTTGCCGATCTTCTTTAATGGCGAAAAAATAACTCCTGCACAGGAAGTTTCTGCACAGCAGGAAATTGATGAAATTCTCAAACGAATTAAACGAGAAGATGGGACAGATTTACTAGCATACTTCTATCCATACTACACAAACTCTAGAAAGAATCGTCGAATTTTTGAGTTGCCTAGCTATGCTCATATAGCTAATGCAGCTTTTGCTAGAATCCCTGCTGCATACAAAGACAAAACTGCTCGTGAATACTATAAGTCCTTAGTAAAGGAGTATTTTTTATAATGATGAATAGTCTGACTGACATTGGAAATTTAATGCATCTGCGGCTAGAAGATATTGAACCAGGCGAGGGTACAAATGAGCCTGATTTTTTAATTCAAGCATCTGCAAATTTGCTGCAAAAAAATGATGGACATAATTGGGTTCCTATTATTGTCAAAGAGACTGGAGAAGATCAATACGAAGTTATTAGCAATTCACTTATCTATGCAATTGCTGAAGAAGCTGGACTTGAGAGAGTGTGGTGTATCATTGCAGACGATAAGCCAGAGACTGTTGAAATCAGCAAAGTTTTAGCGGGTGAAGTTATTCCTAAGATAAATCTCTCTAAGGCTTCCAGAGACGAGATTATGTCTGCCTTAGAATACTTGAAGAACAAACCAGCGAGTCCTCTCAACCGCGTTGATGTTCTTAAAGCGGCAAATCGTATTGACGAAGCACCGCGCCGATACTGGAAAAGTTTTACCCCGGCAACTCAGCTTGGCTGCGGTATTACAAAAGGTAAAAAGTTAGATACCTTGAAATCAGTTTTTTATCTCACGCCTGAGCCAATGCCTGAAGTCATCTCAGATGCCAATATTCTCAGAACTCTAACTGCCACTGAACTAAAGAAGATGGCGAAAAAGCGAGAAATTTCAGGCTATTCAAAGATGAAAAAAGCCGATCTGGTAGAAGCTTTAAGCGCTTAAGAGCGTGGGATGGGCAAAGGATGATAATCCGTGCCCATCGGCATAATGTTTCCATTTCGGATGGGCACGCTTCGCTTTGCCCATCCTACGAAATATTACCGAGGTGCACTACGGTTGCCTCTTGGCTCTACTTCCGGTATATTCACCCATTAAGCGCTCGAACAACCCAAGCGCTCCCTAGATGTGCAGCCACACTATCTAGAGAGCTAACCCCCAACGCTGTTACCGGCAGCACGGAGGCTACGGCGATTTTACCCTGTAGCCATCCCGCATTGCCATGCAGTTGCAGCGGGGTGGCTTGTTGGTGTTTGAGCGCTCCTAATCAAACACCAACAAAACGGGAAAAAACACCATGACAGACTCCCCGCGCTCAGCTCTACAGCTCAGCCCCTTCAAGCTGCCCAGCGACGATCGCCCCGAAATTTTGCGGGTCATCGCCATCGGCTCCCTGCTCGTCGTCAACGACCACGTCCTGCAGATGTACCAGCGCCACTACGCCGCCATTCACGAATGGTCAGCGCCGCTACCCCTACCCGAATCTGACAAAATCATGCGGATCTTGACCAAGCGGGTGAATTTGGGCGATCGCTAGCATTCTCTCTATCCCAGGAGGTTGGGCGCTGCGGCGTCCAACCCTCCCCGGTTGCCATTGCACGGGCGGGGTGAGCAGTGCCTAAACTGCTAGCTCCAGATGGTATCCGGTCTGAGAGCGATCGCCGTTGACTGGTTGCTTAGTTTGCCTGCGGCAGATTCGGCTGCTTATGGTTAACCGCCTCGCTCTCACCAAGATCAGGTTCTATCCCTGTCTCCGGCGCCGGCATATTCACCGCCGTCTGCTGTAATTGCTGCTGCAACCAGGCGCTAAACAGCTCATTTAGCAACCGCTGTCGCATAGCGTCATCGAGCTGGGCTGGCAAAAACTTTTCCAACCGCACCACCACAAACCACTCGCCAATCTTAGTGGGAGGCCAAATTTGCCCCGGCTGGCTAATGGAGAGCATCCGGCCCAGCGTCGGGTGCGGCACGCTTAGCTCCACCGGGCCGACCAGTCCTCCCGTCTGCGCTTCCTGCCCTTGGGAATACCTCAGCGCTAGCTCACTGAAGGGTTCATTATCATCACGAATGCGAAAATATAGCTCCTGGGCCAGTCCGGCATCTTCAGTGCGAATCAGAGCATACAGCACCCGGTCAAGCTGGGTTTTGCGCTGCAAGAAATGGGAATCGACCTGACTACCCCAGGTTTCTGCCTTAAACTTGCTCAGCTTTTGCTCGCGGGTGATCATCGCTTCGAGTTGCTGGGATGACAGCGATCGCTGCTGCAGCCAAGCCTGGAGCTGTTCTTCAGAGGTAATCTGCTGGCGATCGCAAAATTCCTGCCGCGCCGCTGCCATTTCGTCTTCGCTCAGCGCAATCGGCTCTAAGGTTTGATCAATCACCACCTCTCGTACCAAGTTCGGCAGTAGCTGGTACTGAGACAGCAGCGGTACAAGCTCGTGGGCCGCAAAAGAGCGATCGCCAATCTGCAAAACAGAATCCATCAGCGCTGGTTCTAGCAAGTCTCTATTAGCTCATTACACACCTTATCGCCTACGAGCCGCGATCGCCACTGGTCATCATCCTTTTCCTGCAAATAATTTAGCAGCGACGAGACTCTACTGAGGTGCAGTCCGATCCTGTACCTGTAACAGATGCAGACATTGCTGATCTCAGCTTCCCAGAGAGAGCTACCGCAGCGCCGCCAAAGCCTAAAACGTACGTGCTATGACACGGGTATCAAGGTTGCGATCGCTACATTAGCAAATCAATAGACGGGTTAATTTTGTCATGCAAACATTGGATGACTCTTAGCCAGAAAAGCCATTCCACCTTCCTCGATCTCATTTATTAAGTTGGGCACGCTATTTAGAGGCAAAGTTCCGAAATCAGTTTTAACAAGCTTGTTGACAAAAGTATCCCTTTGCGCATAAACGTCCTCTATGACTGGCACCTTCAATGACACTGCTTGCTAGACTGCTACAGTTGCTGCAATTTATAGAGCTTTTTCTCGAATTTTTTGAATTTTTAGCCACGCCGACCGGACTGGCTGCGAGTGCTGGAATCTTTAGCTACGTGCCGCTGCTGCAAATGAACTGCGAGGCTCCATCCGCCGCAATCTTGGCCAGTGCGATCGCTTTGACGCTCTATTGTCTCCTAGAGCGCTTCGATTTTTCATAATCTTTTGGTTAAACCTGGCAGACTCCGTCAAGCAGTTCTGGGCCGCAGCGGGGAGAAGACTGCTGTACAGATGCGGCAGAAAGTGGCGAAACTAGAGAGACAGCCACGCCCCCATTATCTGCTATGCCTCTGCTGAAACAACCATCTTTGCAATTATCAAAATGGGTTCGAGACTGGCCTAACCTCTTCAACGGCTGGAGCCTGACGGTTTTGCTGATTGCCTGTCTGGTGGCGCTGCCGATTTTGGTCGTTTTGGGCAGCATCTTTGCCCGCACCGGGGCCATTTGGCAGCACTTGACTTCTACGGTTTTAGCCACCTACGTCACCAACTCCTTTTTGTTACTCATAGGCGTTTCGGGGGGAGTGCTGACGCTGGGGATTGGCACCGCTTGGCTGGTGACGGTCTGCCGGTTTCCGGGGCGGCGTATCTTTGAGTGGGCGCTGCTGCTGCCGCTGGCGGCTCCGGCCTATTTGCTGGCCTATACCTACACGGACTTTTTAGAGTATTTCGGCCCGGTCCAAACGGCGCTGCGATCGCTATTTGGCTGGCAAAGCGCGACAGACTACTGGTTTCCCAATGTGCGCTCGGTGGGCGGCGCGATCGCCATGCTAAGTCTGACGCTGTATCCCTATGTCTATATGCTGACGCGGGTAGCTTTTCTAGAGCAGTCTACGGTGACACTGGAGGCTAGCCGCTCTTTAGGCTGTGGGCCGTGGCGCAGCTTTTTTACGGTGGCGCTGCCCCTGGCCCGTCCGGCGATCATAACGGGACTGTCACTGGCGCTGATGGAGACGCTAAACGATTTTGGGACGGTGCAGTACTTCGGCGTCGGCACGTTCACCACGGGCATCTACCGCACCTGGTTTGGCATGGGGGAGCGGGTAGCGGCGGCGCAGCTGGCGGCGATGCTGCTGCTGTTTATTTTGGCGCTGATTTTGTTAGAGCGCTGGTCGCGGCGGCAGGCACGGTACTACCAGAGCGGCGGGCGTCACCCGCAGGCGGCGGCTCGCAGGCTACGGGGCTGGCGATCGCCTGTGGCTTTTCTGGCCTGTTTTCTGCCGATTGGGCTGGGGCTGCTGCTGCCGGGAGGGCTGCTGCTCAACATGACGGTTCGCCATGCGGCAGAAACTCTAGATGATACTTTCATTGAGCTGGCCTATCACAGCATTGTGCTGGCGGTGATGACGGCGGCGGTGGCGGTCGTTGTCTCCCTGGTGCTGGCCTATGGGGCGCGGCTACATCGCAGCCGGCTGGTGCGCTTCGGGGTGCGGGTGGCGTCAATGGGCTATGCGGTGCCGGGGTCGGTGATTGCGGTGGGAATTTTGATTCCGGTGACGCAGTTAGACAATGCGATCGCAGGCTGGATTAAAGCAGCCACCGGCAGCTCACCGGGACTCCTTTTGAGCGGCACGATCACAGCGCTAGTGTTTGCCTATCTGGTGCGGTTTCTGGCGGTTTCCTTTGGCACAGTAGAGTCCGGGCTAGCCAAGATTCGGCCCAATCTGGACAATGCAGCTCGCAGCTTAGGCTATAACCCAACCGAGACGCTGGCAGAAGTACACGCACCGCTGCTGTGGAGCAGTCTGCTGACGGCGGTGATGCTGGTGTTTGTCGACGTGATGAAGGAGCTGCCTGCCACGATTGTGATGCGGCCTTTCAACTTTGATACGCTGGCGGTGCGAGTGTATCAGTATGCGGCAGATGAGCGGCTGGTAGAAGCAGCCGCACCGGCGCTGATGATTTTGCTGGTGGGGCTGCTGCCAGTGATTTTGCTGAGCTGGCAGATTGCCCGCAGTTCAGGGCGCGATCGGGTTTAGAGACTAACCCCGATCTTTTGCTTCATCTATCTAAAGCTTTGGCAAAAACTTACGTATATTTCCTGAGACTGCTTCCCTCAGACGCATTGAGTAGATAAACAGACTGCCAAACAGTAAATTTAAACTTCCTGTCGTCTTCCTTGCCTCTGGCATAGCCGCGCGATCGCGCGGCTCAAAGTAGTTTCCCTCTGAAAAGATCATGACCTTAGGTTCTCACCATAAGCAACAGCCAAAATTTAGAAATAACAAGCTAGGGCGACTGCGGCAGATCGCGGTCGGCGGACTGGCAACGGTTTGGGTCATGCTGCTTTTATGTGCCGTGAGCAGCGAGGCCCGCAGGCTAGCGCAACAAATTTTGCCAAAAGCCCTGATGGAAACAGTTGCCAGATTTTGACCCCTCCGGCGGAAGCCCTGACAGGCCGGGCCGCCACCGTTTAATCCGCTAGCTTCGCCTTCACCAGTTCCTGCACTTTCTTGCCATCCGCCTTGCCCTTCAGCTTTTGCATCGCTGGCCCCATCACTTTGCCCATATCCTTAGGAGAACTCGCCCCCACCTCAGCAATCACCGCGTCAATCGCCGCCGCAACTTCCGCCTCTGAGAGCTGCTTTGGCAGATATTCCTCTAAAATTGCTAGCTCCTGCGCTTCCTGTTCCGCTAGCTCCTCTCGCCCAGCCTGCTGATACTGCGCGATCGAGTCGCGTCTTTGCTTCGCCAACTGGGTTAGAATCTCTAGCTCCTGGGTTTCATTGAGCGAGTCTTGCCCCTGTGCCCGCACCGTCGATTCTTTTTCAATAATTACCTTTTTAATACTGCGCACCGTTTCCAGGCGAATTTTATCCTTCGCCTTCATAGCCGCTTTGATATCTGCGGTGATCTGCTCTTTCAGGCCCATGAATTTTCTCTCCGCTCCTGCAGTGTCATGAGCCGATCCTACGAGAATTTGGGCGCGACTGGCGAACCCCTAGCGAAACTGCACCACCCGCACCTTCGGATCAGCGAGCTGCTGGTACTGGCTAGCAGTCGCTTCAATCTGCCGGAGCTGTCCCAGTGCGAGGCTGCAGGGACTGCCGTACTTAGCCAAAACGCGATCGCTAGCAATTTGCAAAGCAGCCTGTGACCGGGCCACAAAGTCAGCTAAATCGTAAGTTTTGCCGGGTTCAAAATATTCTTTCACCACCAGCGAAGGGGAATAGCAAAGCGCCTCAGCGCCGTCGGGCCATTGAATTTGAAAGCGAATTTCGGGCATTTTTGGGGCTATTTAGATAGAGCAACGGGCAGCACTTTAGCATAGGCATCGAGATGAAGCTGTGCCGATCGCTGCCAGGAATACTGCGGCCCAATACGCTGGCTGTTGCGGACGAGAAACTGGGCAGCGTGGGGCAGCAGCAACCGCAGCATAGCCTTGGCAATAGCGTCAGTCGCTTGAGGATTCACCAGGCAGGCTTGGCTGGGAGAGAGAAATTCGGTGAAGGGAGCCTGATTGGCCGTGATGACGGGCAGACCAGAGGCGATCGCCTCTAGCACTACCAGTCCCCAGCCCTCCTTAGTCGAGGGCAAGACGAACACATCGGCGCTGCGGTAGAGGTCAGGCAGGTCGGTGGCGGGAATAACGCCCGGCAGAATCAGCGATTCGCCCGTGACAATATCAAGCTGCTCGGCAAGCTGAAAAAACTGCTGCCGATAAGACTGATAGTCAAACAGGGTAGCCCCACCGGCAATTACGAGCTGAGCTGTGGGTACCTGCTGCCGCACTTGGGCAAAGGCCCGCAGCAGACGCAGTGAATTTTTACGCGGTTCAATGCCGCCAACGGTGAGAAAAGTAGGTCGCTGGGTCAGGCCATAGCGCTGACGGATGGCCGCTTCCTGACCGCTAAACTGGGGCGAAAAGCGCTGAAGATTGACGCCATTTAGCACTTTGGGCGCGTCAATCCCATAGTCCTGCCGCAGCACTTGCTGCCAGCGATCGCTGACGCACAGGCACAGATCCGGCAGCTGAATTGACTTGTGCTGACAGCTTTGTAGATACGGACTTTGAAAGTCTTCAATGTGATGCACCGTACGCACAATCGGGCCAAAGTGAGGCCGTCTCTGCCGCAGTTGGATTAGGGCATTGGCGCTGATGCAGTCTTGGGCGTGATAGAGATCGAAGCGGCGATTACCTTGCTGCAGAGCCGCTACAAACTCCTGAATTCGCTGATGGATGAGCTGATCAATAGCGATAGGAGCAGGCCGAGCCAGAATTAGACAGCACTCGCAGGCCAGTTCCTCCTCAAAGCCGCCGCCATCTTTATCGAGCGCATAGATACAGACCTCATGCCCCAGCTTGGTAATTGCATTCGCCAGTTCCAGGGTGTGCACCACGCTGCCCCTGGGCTTAGTAGAATAGGTCAGCAGCGCAATGCGGCGGCGTTCAATCATCGCTAGCAACTCCAAATCCGGTGAGGGTTTCCCAGCGCAGATCCCAAAAGCAGGCAGCTTCGTCAGCTTGGGTCAGGGTCAAAATGCGATCGCCCGTCACCGTCCCCACCTCCGCACAGATCAAAGGGTGGGGCTGAAAAAATTCCTGTACCTGCTCAACGCTGCTGGGCCGCACGCTGAGTAAAAAGCCGTAGCTGGGAAAGCTCAGCAACCAACGTTTTAGCGTCAGTTCCGGCGGACAGGGGACTCGGTCTAAGTCCAGCACCGCGCCGCAGCCGGAAGTCTCTAGGAGCATGAGCAGGGTGCCGATGAGTCCGCCCATGCTAATGTCCTTGCCCGCGTTGCAGAGACCGGCTGCCGCCAGCTGGGGCAGCAGGTTTAAGTGCGATCGCAGCTCCGTCGGATCGGCCTGAGTCGCCGCGTCCCAGAAGGGATAGTCCGGGTGCGCCTTACCGCGAAAATTACTCACCAACAGCAGCTTGTCTCCTGGCTGAGCATCAAAGCTCGTAATCAGCGCCTGCGATCGCCCTAAAATTGCCACTGACAGAGCGTTATAGGGACTTTGACAGCTCGTATGTCCACCCACAATCGGCACTGCAAACGCCTGCGCGGCCGCCACCATCCCCTCCCACAGAGGCGCGGCGGCGGCGGCTGACTGGCTCCACAGGGTATCTACGACAGCTAGCGGTTGTCCCCCCATCGCATAGATATCGCTGACATTCACCAGCACCGAACACCAGCCGGCAAACCAGGGATCTGTCTCCACCAGTTTCGGCCAGATGCCCTCTGCCGCCAGTAGCAGATAGCCCTGACCGTCTGGAATCGCGGCGCAGTCGTCTCCTAGCAAAACAGCTGACTCAGCGTTGATCCCAGCCAGCCGCCGTGCCACCGCCTGAATATCTTGTTTCTGGCGAATACCGAGCGCCTGCCGCAGTTCTATAGTCAGTGCCGCCAGCATCAGGAAACCTGACGCGATCGCAGCATTGCTGCCTGTGGCAGCGGGCGCATTTCACCGCTAGGGGGATAGTAGTTTAGGTCAGCTTCCATCAGGTGATGGGGGCGATTGCAGAGGCTAATTTCTTCTAAGGAAGTCCAGTGCAGCCGTTGGAAGAAGCGCACATTTTGCAACTGGACGGTAGCTAAAAAGCGATCGCAGCCCCAGGCATTGGCGGTTGTGACCGCTTTATGAATCAGCCCTTTGCCGATACGCCCCACGCGCCGATAATTGGGATGCACTCCCAGCCGCCCGCCATACCACTGACGCGGCCCGGTTTCGTAAATGCGAACGACGCCGACTACCTGCTGGCCGGCAATCACCTCATGCTCAACCGCGATAATCGGATAGGCGTGCTCGTCGATGTCATCTGCGTCGTGCCCGCTGAACAAACCTTGTTCTTCGCAGAAAATGGTCTGCCGTAGGTTGAAGTAGGCTCGGATCTGGCTGTGCGATCGCGCTAGTTCAAAGCTGTACCGTCTCAGGGCCATTGAATGCTTTTCCTCCGCATTGCTAAATGTCTATGCTTGATGGGCACGCTTTGCTTTGCCCATCCTACGGGTCTAAACCCTCCTCGAATGTTGATAAGGCGGAACACGCGCCGCACTTGGCGCATCCGGCTTTGATTTCGGCTACTGACATTCCTGCCTGCCGCAGCAGTGCGCCCACCTGCTGATACAGAGCAAACATAAAGTCACTGTCAGGAGCAGGATGGTTAGCCAACGGCGTATCGGTAATGGGGACAAACGGCACCACAAAGGGATAGACACCGAGAGCAATCAGGCGATCGCACGCTGCCACCAGTCCTTCTAAGCTGTCTCCCAGTCCGGCCAGCAGATAGGTACTCACCTGCCCCCGGCCAAACACGTCTACAGCAGCGGCAAAGGCCGCAAAATACTTGCTCAGGGGCACCTCAGCCTTACCGGGCATAATCCGGGCGCGGATCGCTGGGTCTATGGCTTCCAGGTGCATCCCCAAGCTGTCAATGCCCGCCGCCTGCATCCGCTCAAACCAGGTGAAATCGTCCGGCGGCTCACACTGGGCCTGAATTGGCAGATTCACTCGCGCTCGAATGGCCTTAGCACACTCAGTCAGATAGGCCGCGCCGCGATCGGGGGTATGCGGCGTTCCCGTCGTCATCACCATATGCTTCACGCCGTCGAGTCGCACTGCTGCTTCTGCCACTTCCGCAAGCTGCTCCGGCGTTTTGCGGGCCAAAGTGCGGCCCGCTTCTAAAGACTTTTCAATGGCGCAGAACTGGCAGGCAGTGGCCGGATCGCGGTAGCGCTTGCAGGTTTGCAGTACCGTCGTCGCCAGCACGTCATGGCTGTGGAGCAGGGCAATCTGCCAGTAGGGAATGCCGTCAGCAGTGCTGAGGCTGTAGAACTGAGGCTGCTGGGGAAAAGCAAGGGGGGCGATCGCGCTGCTGGCCTGTTCTAGCTGCACCGAGCGATCCGGCTGAATTTGAGCGGTGTAGGGAGACTCGGCAGCCGTTCCGGTATAGATTGGCACCATCACCGTCGTACCCTCAATGGTGACCGCCTTGTGGTCAGATGGCCCCGCCCCACCCTTCCGCCCCGCTGCCCCCACAGTGGCATCGATGAGTTTAAGGCCACGGGTTTGCAATTCTGTAATTAGGCGTTGTTTATTCATAGATGGGGAAGGGAGGGTTTTGCACGGGTCGTAGGCAGGGAAGGATTTTGCCCTAAAAATGGGGAGACAAAGCGCAGTTGCTAGCTAACTCCTCCCGCAGGGTCATTCGGCGTTATTTTCAGCCGCTTGAGATAAAGGTTCTGGGAGCGGCGATGAGAAAGGCAGGGAAGATGGTCTGCCATGATCAGCGTCGAATGAGGTCGCGTCAGCAGCCAGGGGAGACCACCGGCTAGACGTATGTTTGAGCTGCAGCAGATCAGGCCGGGCGTAGTGACCAACAGAATCCATCATGCGTTTGCGCTTGGTAATCAGAGAAAAGTCAAGATCAGCGATCGCCAAGCCTTCCCCTGCCGTAATCGGCTCACAGAGGGGGACACCTTCTGGGCTGATGATGGCCGTGTAGCAGCCGCCACTGAGGACTTTTTGCAGCTTCTCGTCAGGGACAATCTGTTGCTTCTGCTCATCAGAGAGCCAGCCCGTGGCATTCACCACAAAGCAGCCAGATTCCAAAGCGTGATGCCGCATCGTCACTTCCATTTGGTCGCTGAAGACTTGCCCCACCATCGAGCCGGGGAACTGACCGCAGTGAATCTGCTCGTGCTGAGTCATCAAGGCATAGCGGGCTAGCGGATTGTAGTGCTCCCAGCAGGCCAGCGCTCCAACCCGCCCCACAGCGGTTTCCACCACCTGTAGACCCGCGCCATCTCCCTGGCCCCACACCATACGCTCGTGAAAGGTGGGCGTAATTTTGCGTCGCTTCAGCAGCAGCGCACCGTCGGCGTCAAAGATAAGCTGGGTGTTGTAGAGGGAACCCTTGTCGCGTTCATTTATCCCTGCCACCACCACCATGCCGTAGGAACGGGCAGCGCGGCTGATGGCATCCGTCACCGGGCTGGGCACTTCTACAGCCTGCTCATAGAGCTGCATGTGGGCCTTACCCATAAGGACGGGCGGCTGCACAAAGGAGAAGTAGGGATAGTAGGGAATAAACGTTTCTGGAAAGACAATGAGCCTCACCCCAGACTCAGCCGCCGCCGCGATCGCCGCCAATACTTTTTCTGTAGTGCCGTCACGACTGTGCAACACCGGGCTGAGCTGAGCGGCAGCAACTCGAATAGTTTTGGCGTCGTCTAGGGTCATGGCTGGGAAATTGTAGGCGATCGCTCACGCAGGATGGTTAAAGCTGAAAGCATACCCACCCGATGAATATTAGCCAGAGGGGCAAAGGGCCATAGCCCGTGCCCAGTCTGCAGGGGCTACATTGTCCAGGTATCAAGGATGAAAGCACCTTCCTTGCGGTGCAGCAACACCAGATCCAGCACATCTAGCGGATTGATGGGGCGAATTCCCGGAATTAGAGAAGGTTCACCATGTCCGTAAAGCGCTTGCAGGGCAAAGCGGCAGGCATAGACCTTGCCCCCCTCTTCCATCACCTTGACGAGCTGATTGTTCATGGCCTGATGACCGGGAAAAGACTCATCCCCAATCTTGGGAAAGCCGCGCTGCACGCCCAGGGTGACGCCGGGACCATAGAGCAAAACCGAAGTCTCAAAGCCTTTGCGAATCAGGCGAGTCGCCTGCAGCAGGTTCACCAAGCCAATCGAGCCTTCAAAAGCAACCGTGTGAAATGTGACTAAAGCTTTCTCACCGGGTTCTGCTTGCACGTCGGGAAAAACTTTTTCTTCGTAATCAACAAAGAAGTCACCCGCTTTGTGAGCAGGAGTTGTTACTTCAGGCATAGTGTGAATCCCTTAGAATTTGCGCTGAGCGATTAGTTAGAATCGCTTTTCAGCCACCTTAAACGCCTGATTTTGTGTTTCCCGTATTCGCTATTACAAAATGCCAACGTCTGCCTTAATGGATAGGGCCAGTAGATTTTGAAGGGCAAAAAGGGCGATCGCTCCCAGTTACCCCTGTCGAAAGTGATAGGTCATGCAGTTTGAGCGATCAGGCTGCCGCCTGAAGCTGAACCTGCAATAGGGATGATTTAAGGTCTTGCAACGGGCAATCGCGCTTGTTCTGTAAAAGTTATGGAGGTTGTGGGCGATCACGGCCAGGTATTGACTCAGTGATTTTCGTTCACCCTAGTCAAATCAATAGGTGACAAGCAACCGATGCAGGCTTGAAACGCTGCCATAGATTAGCCCCCCTATCTTTAAGCGTAGATCCAACTGATCTGTAGCTGAACATACAAGCTTTCAGCTAGACAGCTTTTATGGTGCAGGTAATATCAGCCTTGCTCCAGGAGTTTGTCTATGGCCACGCACTATTCCGTTTTAATCGTTGGGGGCGGACAGGCGGGGCTATCGATGAGCTACTGCCTGCAAGAGCGCGGCATCGATCATCTGATATTTGAAAAGCACAAGATCGCTCACTCTTGGCGCTCTAAGCGCTGGGACACCTTTTGCTTAGTCACGCCTAACTGGCAGTGCCGTTTACCGGGCTACCCCTATTCCGGTGACGATCCAGACGGCTTTATGCAGCGGGACAAGATTGTGCAATACATCGAAGACTATGCCGCCCTGTTCAATCCGCCTGTGAAAGAAGGAGTGGAAGTGTCGCGGGTGCGGCAAAACAATCTGGGTCGCTTTGAGGTGACCACTTCTATTGGTGAATTCACCGCCGATCAGGTCGTGATGGCCGTAGGCGGCTATCACACGCCCAAAATTCCTAGAGTTGCCGAGCGGCTGTCTGCAGACATTGTGCAGATTCATTCTTCTGAGTATAAAAATCCCCAGTCGCTGCCGGATAAGGCAGTCCTGGTAGTTGGCACTGGGCAATCGGGCTGTCAGATTGCCGAGGATCTGCATTTGGCGGGGAAGCAGGTGCATCTTTGTGTGGGAGGTGCGCCGCGATCGCCCCGGCGTTATCGCGGTAGAGACGTGGTGGACTGGCTCGAAGAGATGGGCTACTACGACATCCCCATCGATCGCCATCCCCAGAAAGAGCAGGCCCGTCACAAAACCAATCATTATCTGACAGGTCGCGGCGGCGGCCGAGAAATCGATCTGCGCCAGTTTGCCCTAGAAGGAATGCAGCTACACGGCAGGCTGAAAGACGTGCAAGGCCGTCAGCTTCAGTTTCAAAACGACCTGAAACAAAACCTCGATCAGGCAGATGCAGTGGCTGAGAGCATTAAACGAACTATCGATAAATTCATTGCCCAAAATCAGATTGACGCCCCCACCGAGCCGCCCTATCAGCCGGTTTGGCAGCCTGAGGAAACCGACTTGACCCTAGATTACGCCGCCGCTGACATTGGCAGCGTCATTTGGTCAGTTGGCTACGGCACTGACTTTAGTTGGATTGAGGTACCGGTGTTTGATGGCAGAGGCTATCCCAGCCATAGGCGCGGTGTGACTACGGTAAAAGGACTGTACTTTCTGGGCCTCCCCTGGCTCTACACTTGGGGTTCAGGGCGCTTCTCTGGCATTGCCAGTGATGCTCAGTATCTAGCAGACTATATGGCACCCACTCGCCCGCGATTTGAACCCTCCGCTCACGCCATTCCCTGTCTAATCGGGTCATAGCTGCAAACCTTGCTTAAATGGCTATCGGCTCAGCAGGAATTAGATACATCACTGTGGCCTCTTGGGGCTGTGGTTCTGTCGGCGCGATCGCCTGCCACTCCTGAAAACTAAGGCCAAGCTGCGCGATCGCTTTGAGTTCCATCTGATAAGCAGCAAACCGCCGATGAGTTTCAATCAGTGATTCCATCAGGTCCATAAGCTGTGGTAACCGCTCTGTTGCCTGCACCTTTTTTTGGTTACCACCGCCCGATAGCTCTTTGCGATGGATAACTGCCGGGGGCAAAGATTTGAGCCATTTATGACCTGAATCAACTCTGCGGTATCTTTGTAAGCCATAGAAATCATCTCTCAGGCGATCGAATACGGCATTTTCACTCAGGGTAGGATCCATCCATTGATAAATTTGAGTCAACCTAGAGAGGTCAATTTCTTCTTTGAGACTGGGATGTAGATAGGCCGCAGGATTTGAGGTTAGCAGAATCTCGACATACTGCTTCAGTCGAGGCTGAAGCTCAGAAGCACCCTTTTGCAGGCGGTTTAGACTCAGTTCAGGAGCTTCGAGTTCTAGGTAACAGCGGGCCTCAGAGAGATAGGCGATCGCCAGCGTTTGCCAATACTCATCAACGGCAGGACTTTGGTGCTTTAACTCGTCATCAACCAAGCCTGTATAGATATACTGCGACTCGATGAAACGCTCTAAAGCCGCGTGTAGGCTAGCTTTTCGATCTTCTGGCGCGGGCAGCAGCATCGCGTTGTTGGCTAAATCCACAGCCGCTCTAAATTTGGCATAAAAGCCCAACTCAATTTTGCGATCAATCTTTTCTAGGACAGCCTGAGTATCTTTCAAGCTTTCCTCAAGCTGGTTAAGCTTCTGCAGAATTAGCGCGAAACCTGCCACTGAAACGCCCAAATTGAGAATACTGGCAACCGCAGTTAGCTGGGATAATCCTGGAACAATTTGAGCTGAGTTTCCAGGAACTTCCCTCAGCCAGGTCACAACCTGTTTGGTGTTAGCATTCCGCACCACGCCGCCAATTCTTTCTAAACTGCCATCGGCCAGTCCTTTTGCAATCTGAGTCGGAATATCGAAGGTGGTGTTGACTATCATGGCGATGAGGTAAGAGCGAACCGCGTTATCTCAGTATTCCCACTGCCATATTTTTTTAGCGAATCTCAGCAACCAGTTTTACCCGAACAGCCTGCTCATAATCACTCTTGATAAAGCAGTGACATGGTACAGCCAAAAGAGGGCGTAACGTGGTGGAATAACCGGCCTAAAAATGTAGGCTGGGCCAACGACGGAAGACTCAACAGAAACCTTGTCGATGTTATGTTTCGCTATGCTCAACACCAACCTACAAAAGATCAAATTTTAGATATGCTACGCCAGTAGAGTGCCGTCAGCGCAGCGTGACGCACCGAGTTCAAGAGTTTCAGCCTTTCGGGAATAAGCTGAAATCAAACGCTCCTGCTGGACTGACACAGCTAAAACAGAGCATTGAGTAGGGTGCTGTATAGCCCGAAGGGCATAGCAGAAAAGCGCAGCGTAACGCACCGAATCCAAAGGTTTGAGCCTGTTGATAAATTTGCATTATTTTAGGCATGTCGCGCCACTACAGATGTTTGCTGACCCTTTTCATTCTTAGTCAACGACTTCTTCCGGCGGCTTGGTTTGAAAAAACTGCTTCAAGATAGTGCTGGGTTTGCGATCCCAGGTGTCGATATGTTCGTAGATCAGGCCACTATCTCTGAGCTTGTAGTTAGACTGACCGTTGAAAAAAATGCGCGATCGCCAAGGCAGTCGCAGCGTTCCCCGCACCGTCCAGTCCACCTGAATCAGGTGAGATGCGGCCTGTCTGACATCGTGAACGTCAAAGTGCAGGTCGGTGAAGAACAAACCGCCGTGAAACCGCAGCGTCCAAAAGATGATGCGGTAGTTAAACTTGCCCTTAAACTTGTTGACCGGATCTCGAAAGAAAATATCCTGCGTGTAGATGTCGTAGGAAAGGTCGCGCTCAAACAGGGTGGGCAGTTCGGCTTTCAGCGTTGCGATCGCCTGCTGTACCTGTTCCGGCGGGGGAACAGCAGAGCGATCGCCTGACACAGTTTCCGTCATAGTCTCTACCGCAATCCAATAGCGATCTAAAACCTACTCTCCTACTTCAGCTTCCTCTCTAGGAGCCGCCTCTTCCTCAGTTGTAGGGGCTGCAGGCGCGGTTCCCGGCGTGGGCGTCTGGCCCTGGGCTAGCTGTTGAATCTGGTCTTTGAACTGATCGGGGGCTAGAGCTGTGGCATTGTCAAACAGCGGCTTAGCCTCGTCTTCCTTTCCCTGCTCCTGTAGCACTAAAGCTTTCGCCAAGAGCGGGCGAAAATCTTGGGCGTCTTGCTCGATCGCTTTGTCATAAATGGCGATCGCCTCATCTAAGCGATCGGCCTCAGCGTAGACCTGCCCTAGCAGTAGCTGCACTGAAGTCGTATCCACCGAGCCTGCCTGTACCTGGTTAGCCTGTTCAGCCGTTTTCAGCGTGTCTTGCAGTAGACCAATTGCCGCTTGCGGGCGCTCCTGCTGAATTAATAGAGCCACCAGACCCTGCAGCGCATTCATATTGCCGGGAGATGAAGACAGCACTGCCCGGTAAGCCTGGGCTGCTCCCTCTAAGTCACCAATTCGCTGCTTAGTTTGCCCCAGCAAGACCTGATAGTCTGGAACGTCAGGATTGAGTTCAGCCAGCTTTTCTAGCGGCTCAACCACGCCCTCCACATCCTGAAGCTGAATCCGCGCTTCTACCAGACCCCGTAGCGCGGTCTGATTGTCCGGCTCTCGCTGCAAAACCAGCTCATAGCCCTTAGCACGAGTTTCAAGTTCTTCTCGCTGCGCTGCGATCGCGTCAGCAGACTGGGCAGTTGAGCTATCCGCCTGCCGCCGTCCCGTTGTGGCGCTGAAAATAGGCAGCAGTGACAGGGCCAAAAAAGCCGCTACCGCCACCACCAGGACGCTTACAATCAGCCAGCGATTTCGTTTAATAGACACAGCAGTTCTCGTTAAACTCTATTTGCCCATATTAGCGTCATCTCACCGCCCCTCAGGGAACTTCTGCGCATCAGACGAAACGCCACAACAGCCAGCTAAAACTTCACAGAGATGTTATTACCCCGCTAAAAATACCGGGTAATTCCCAAAAAGGTTCGGATTTTGCTAAAAATTCGATGGAATAGTTTAGAGATTAGCTGAAAGTTAAGGTTTAGTGGATCCTTTTTTGGGGATTTGTTTAACCTTTTGCCATGATTGAGTAGAGTGGGGTGACGCTATTGCTTAACTCTAGTGAGTTTGGATCGTTCTCATTCCTATAGTGAGAGAAGATTTGAAGATAGAGTTCTTAACTTCAAAAGTTTCTTAAACCTTAGAATTAAGCGCAGTGACCCGACTCAAAATTAGTCAGAATGCAAAGTGCGACGTTAAATCGAAGATACGTGCATTGATGGGCAACCAGCAGGTAGGTATCTACTTTCGGAGGTTCGAGGATTTATGAGTTCAGCAGCCAGTCAGTTCCCTGAGAATTCCCAGCCAGCAGAGTCTAGTGATCAGTCCTCTGAGCAGTCCTTGGCTCGGCCTAGACTAATGGGGCCGCCCAAGCGCCGTCCGGCTCCTCCTCCCACTGAGACTCCAGCAGCCAGTCAGGATGTTCAGCCAGTTGCGGAGAACTCATCGCCTACTGCTGATGGCAGCGCCGCTACTCCGTCTGCGCCGACTCAACCGACAACCCCTACTAGCTCGGCTGCGCCTGCAGACACCGAACCGCCCGCAGATACGCCCAAGCTGCCACGTCAGCAGCCAATTTCACCGCCGAGCGAACCCATGCAGTACCGGGCAATTGGTCTGGTCAGGGGCCGTTACGAACCCTCGGAAGAGCAGTTCAACCGGGGAACACTCCACACCGCTGATGGGACTGAGATTGATACCGTCCTGCTGGGCCGTGTGACTAGCCTTGTAAAAAATCATATTGAGCTGGCTGAGCCGCATCTCTGGGTGGTCTATCCCCGTACCCGTAAGCTCAACTTTAGAGATGTCAATTCTGAGGTAATCTTGCACCTGCAAATTGTGGGCGTGTGGGAACCGGAGACGCTGAAAGCTGAACCCTCAGAGGATGAGGTAGCTGAAGACGAGGCGGCTGAGAGCGAAGCAACGGTTGCCGAGGCTGAAGCCACAGCGGCTCAGACCGATGTGAAAGAGACGCCTGAAATCGAGGCGGCGTCTTCTGCCGTAGAGGAGGTCGATACCGCAGAGGCAACAACTTCTTCAGATGCAGACGAATATTTCTCAATTCGCGGCGAGGTAGTCAAATATAACGAGAAAAACGGCGAAATCCTGGTCAATATTGTTCAGGGCATCAAGCGCCCAGACAAATCTACTAAAGATTTTCGCCTAATTCTACAAGGAGAACTCTCTGGCCGAGTAACGGGCTACTTTTGGGATCTGGAAGTCAAGCGTCAGGGCAGCGACTTGGTTGTTCAGTCAGGTTCGTCAGTCGGGATTGTGCCACCCAAAAAGCGCAAAAAAGGTGAGAAAAAGAACGCTTACACCAATCGTCGCCCAGGCAGCTCAGACAGGCCGCGATCGCCTCGCAGCGCTACGCCCAAACCCCAGAAGCCCTCGCTCCGCCGCTCGCGCTCTGAGGAAGAGTAGAGTCAGCCCATGCGCTAGCTCAGATTAACCTGAGAACCCCAGCGATCTTGAGACAGGAAGCTGCGATCGCTGGGCAGCGGCGCGATCGCAGCCGTTAGCTCAAATTTGCCAGCGCTAATCCAGTCCTTCAGGATTTGAGCCACCTGACGGGCGCGATAGAGACTAGCTAGCGGCGCAGTGCGAACAGTCTGACCGTCGATGGTGAGGCGACCAGACTTAAGCTGAGCGTAGCTAACCAGGCCAAACGTGGGCCGCACCCGCCTTGGAATGGAAAAGTCCATCACCGGAGCTACCAGCTCTGAATCCTGCACCGCACAGCCTCGCGCGATCGCTTCATTCAGGATGGGAATCGGGACACCCACGCCCAGCATCAGCGAGGGGCCATAGCCTTTGAAATAGCAGCCCCGTACCCAATCTGGATCCATTTGCTTAGCATCGCCAATCAGGGCAACCGTGGCGGCGGGGCCGATGGGGGTTTGATTAGGCAGGCGCTTTTGCAGCGGAAAGTGCTGGGTGCCCTCCCAGGCGACATACCCCACCCCACCCCCTAAAAAGATGCGGGTGCCAATGCCAATCACCTGCAAATTGGGGTCGTTCAGCAAAGGGGATAAAGCCCCAGGATTAGAGTAGACAGCATTGCCTAAACGGGGCTGCAGCGGCCCTAAGTAGGTATGCAGCAGGCGATCGCCGCCGTTGACTCCGACAATAAAGTTCTGGTAGAGGTTGCGGGGATTAAACAGATAAAACTGATTGATCGTCTCACGGGTAATCGTCGTTTCTAAACTGGCGCGGGGATAGCAGTCAGTCACCTGGCCTACAGCCCTTAGCTGAACCGGCCTGCCCGCAATCAGATCGGCAATCACGTGACCGCCACCGCGCTCGCGCACGTCTTCGGCTTCTATGCCATCGCCAAGACGGCTGCTTTCGGCAATCTGCGAAGCCCCCAGGTAGAGATCCACCGCTCCAAATCCGGCATAGGCCGCGACCCCGTCTAGCTGACAGTGACGAATCTTGATCGGCGGATCGGTGTGGCCCAGATTCAACACCGCCCCGGAAGATTCCATCGGCTCAAAGGTGCCCGTCGTTACGACGTCTGCGGCTTTGGCAGCCTGAGCAATGCCTTCTGTCTGAGCTAGCTGCTTGAACTCATCAGCCGTAAATACCTGAGCTTGCCCTTGACGAATGCGATGGTTGATTTCTTCTAGGGTGCGCATAGGCTACTCTGAAGGCTGCTGCCAAAGCCGCCAGCCCAGCAGGCCCGCCATCACCAGCGTCGGCAAAAGCACTAAGATCAGGCTGCTAAAAGCGTTAGCCGGAATGTTGAGGGCAGGAGCCACGTATTTAATCAATGCCGCCAGCCCTGCCGAGGCCACCAGCACCTTCAAAATAAAGCCGAGCTTGTCCATAACTCAGGCCCGGCGAATATTCAGACAGCACCACTCCTGACGCCGCCACAGGGTCGCCACCACCCAGCCGTTGTCTTCCAAAGTATCGGCCACAATTTTGGCCTGATCGAGCAGAATGCCGCTGAGAATGCCCCAGGTGCTGGGCTTGGCGATCGCTGTCATATCCGGAATCAGATCCACAATTACCTCAGCCAGAATGTTGCATAAAATGCCGTCCACTGGCTCCGCTAGCTGCTGCTTCAGCGTCTGCAAACTGCCCTGCTGGGCTATCAGGCGATCGCCAGAGAGCTGATTTAGCGCCCGATTTTCATCGGTGGACTTAATCGCCAGCGGATCAATATCCACAGCATAGATCTGCTTAGCCCCCAGCAGTAAAGCTCCAATCGAGAGAATGCCAGAGCCGCAGCCAATATCGGCCAGCACCTTATCTTCAGCCTGTTCACCAAGCCGCATTTCCAGCGACTCTAGGCAGAGCTGAGTGGTCGGGTGAGTGCCCGTACCAAAGGCGGCCCCCGGATCGAGCCGCAGCACCACGCGATCGCCTTCGGTTGGCTCCGGCAGCCAGGCCGGGTTAATCAAAAAGCGATCGCCAATCTTCTGCGGCTGCCAGTAAGACTTCCAGCTCTTAGACCAGTCTTCCTCGTCAATGAGCTGCCACTCTAGACGCGGCAGCGGCAGTTCGGCGCAGAGAGCATCTTGCTTCATCACCAAGGCCAGCGCTGCCAGATCCAGCATTTGAAACTGCTCCTGAGGGAAATAAGCGCGCACACAGCGATGCTGTCCCCGACGCTCACTAGAGGTGCCGCGCCCGTCGTAAGTGTCAAACCGCCAATAGACCAAATCTTCCAAGGCCGGATGACACAAGACCTGAATTTCCCACCAGCTATTGACCAAAACGAAGACGCCCCAGAAGGATATATGCAGATATTGCCAGCTTAGACGGTTTAATTAAAGGCTTACTGTGTAAGCATCCCGAATTCCCGGCACCTTGGTAATCTCCGAGAGAATGCCCTCCGGCAAGGGGTCGTCAATGCTGAGCACCATCACGGCATCGCCCCGCACAATCTTGCGCCCTACCTGCATACTGGCAATATTGACATTGAAGCTGCCCAGCAGAGAGCCGATTTTGCCAATAATGCCTGGCATATCCCGGTGCAGGGTGAACAGCATGTAGGGAGTAGGCGGTACGTTGATTGGGAAATCGTCAATGTCCGTGACCCGAATCTCGCTGCCGCCTAACAGCACCCCGGTGACTGAATGTTCACCCAGCGAGCCTTTGGCAGAAAGCTGTAAAGACCCCGTGTAGTCCTGCACGTTGGCATCGCGGGTTTCTACCACGTGAATGCCCCGCTCTTTAGCCTCGATATTGGCGTTGACGTAGTTGACCCGCTCCTGCAGCGCGTGAGACAGCAAGCCCTTCAGCGCCGCCACCACTACAGGCTGGCTGTCCGTTTGGGCTAGCTCTCCCTGCAGGCGCACATTGAGCGACTCTACCCGGCCGCCAGCGAGCTGTCCGACTAGGTTACCTAGGGTTTCGGCTAGCTGCAGGTAAGGGCGCAGCTTCTCCAGCACGTCAGGCCGCAGACCGGGAATATTCACGGCGGAGCGGGCAGGCAGGCCCAGCAGCACGTCCCGAATTTGCTCAGCTACGTCAATTGCAACGTTGACCTGAGCCTCTTCGGTAGAAGCGCCAAGGTGAGGGGTAAGAATAGCAGCCATGTCAATCTCGCGCAGAGAAGACTCCCCTAATGGCTCAGCCTCGTAAACGTCTAGGGCAGCGCCGGCAATTTGCCCCGACTTGATGGCCGCTGCCAGCGCCTCTTCATCAATAATGCCGCCGCGAGCACAGTTGACGATGCGGGCAGTGGGCTTCATGGTTGCCAGGGTTTCGGCATTGATCAGATGGGTGGTTTCCGGCGTTTTGGGCAGGTGCAGGGTGATATAATCTGCTTCCCGCAGCAGCAGATCGAGATCGACTAGGCGGCAGCCAATTTGCTCAGCTCGCTCACTAGAGATAAAGGGATCGTAGGCCAGCAGCTTCATGCCCAGGGCGCGGGCTACCGTAGCGACATGGGAGCCAATCTTACCTAAACCGACAACGCCTAAAGTCTTCTTGTAAACTTCGACCCCTAAGAAACGCTTGCGATCCCAGTTGCCTCCCTTCACAGACTGATCGGCAGCAGGAATGTAGCGAGACAGCGACAGCATCATAGCTAAGGCGTGTTCAGCCGCAGCAATGGTATTGCCTTCGGGAGAGTTCACTACCACAATGCCGCGCCGGGTAGCGGCAGGCACGTCAATATTGTCAACACCGACGCCGGCCCGGCCAATAATCTTGAGCTGTTTGCCAGCTTCAATCACGTCCTGGGTAACGCGGGTACCAGAGCGCACCATCAGCGCGTCGTAGTTAGGAATAATTTTAATCAGCTCCTCTGGCGGCAGCTTGGTCTTTACATCAACCTGGGCCACCTGGGAGAGAATATCTAGTCCAGCTTGATCGATTGGGTCAGAGACGAGAACCTTAGGCATAGCTCAGCAACGGGTTTTCACAAGCTGCCATTTTACTGCAAAGCTGAGCGGCTACTGCGGGGAATTGGCAAAGAGCTTTAGGTTTTGGAGAAGAAATATAGGGCTGCTTAATGTTTTGTAATCTGGAGCCCGGTGATGAAGCTTTGGCGATCGCGATCATTCCGGTCAGGCTTCATGCTAAGACGAAAGAAGGTTTATAAGAGTGTTCCAATTTTTCTAACTATGGGCGCAAAAGCTGTTGCGATCGCCTTACCCGCTATTTTGGCTACGTGCCTAGCCACAACCGCTAAAGCCGACTACGAAACCTTTGAACTGTCCCCCAACTTCACGCCCAACCCAGTCCAGGGGCAGGGACAGTCAGGCGGCAGCGTTTGGCATGACGACTGCGGCTACATCAACACAAATGATGCGCCAGATCACATTCTGGAGCTGAGGGCAGACTTTAGCGCCCTGCGGGTCAGGGTTGAGTCCGCAGGCGATGTCACCCTGTTTATGCGGCGGCAGCGAACGGGGGAAACCAAGTGCGTAGACGACTCCAACGGCACCCTGCAGCCAGAATTTGTCGGCAACTGGCCTGCGGGGATCTATCACCTCTGGATTGGGGACTGGGACGGCGAATTTTATCCCTATGAGATTTTTATCTCGCGGGATTAGCGGGCTGTAGTCACCGGGCAGTCGGGAGCGGCTCGGCATAGCCGTAACGCCCCCTTCTCTAAACTCAAGCGCCTGAGATTAAGCCCATACTCAGCCGCCGAATTGCCCTTTGGGCCACATCGGCGTAGCTCAAGTCGCCGCAGAACAGCTTCACCATTTTCTCGGTGCTAGAAGGTCGCCTGACCCCCACCTTGTAGGCCAGCTTCGGGGCTTGGTAAAACGCCTGGGCCAGTCGCCGCGCCCAGCGCATATCGCCGCCCCACTCTTCGTTGATGATGCGGGTATAGTCAGCCAGCGCGTCAGCTTTCCCGCCAAGGGCCTGATCAATCGCCTGAGCCGCTTTGAGACCGCTAAAGATAGACGGGCGAATCCCCTCTGCTGTGAAGGGATCAACTACGCAGGCAGATTCGCCTGCCAGTACCGCGTTTTGAGTGTGCAGCGTCTGCTCACCATCCCAAATAAACAGGGGATGTCCGTGCTGCTTTACCTGGGTGGCATCGACGCCGAATCCAGCCGAATAGTCCGTTAGCGGCGGGCGCAGGTCATATTTGCGCTGGCGACCGGAGCGAAAGACACCGCCCCCAATCGAGTAGCCATCGGCTTTGGGGAAATTCCAGGCATAGCCGTTTTTCAGCAGGCCAAACTCGAAATGAACGACAGGTTCGCTAGGAACTTCTAAGCGAGGCTCAGCTTCCAGGGCAGCGCCTAAGAGATAGCGGCGGTTAGTAAAGCCTAACCACTTGGCTAAAGATCCTCTAGCGCCATCTGCCGCAATCAGGTAGCGACCTTCTACCGGAGCCTGGGGCGTATTAATCTGCCAGCGATCGCTCTTAAACTCAATCCCGGTCACTTTCGTCCCGTCCTGCAGCCGTGCCCCCTGCTTTTGGGCCTGCTGCACAATGAAGTGATCAAAGTGATCCCGCCGCACCATCCACAGCGGCTCTGAGGTATCTACCTCCATTTCCACCGGGTCATCCATCTGCCAGGTATAGCGGACTTTGCTCACCTTCACCGAAATCGCTGGCGTAAAGTCAAAGTCAAACCACTGAGCAATCTGAGGCGATACGCCACCGCCGCAGGGCTTATAGCGCGGCAGCGTCGCTCGTTCCAGCAGCAGGACAGCGCGCCCGGCCTTAGCTAAATGGTAAGCAGCGGTGCTACCTGCCGGGCCAGCGCCCACAATCACGCAGTCGTACATAGGGTTGACTCAGCCAAGAGGCGGTTAGGATTTTTGCAAGTTGATCTTACAGACTTAGTCGGTCACTGGCTACAGGAATGTTACCGGCAGACTGACCGAGAACTATGCTTTTTTACTGCTAATGGGCTGACGGCTGCGCCATTGCCTGCCCGGCCAGCCAGCTCGTGGTCCAGGCGCTTTGAAAGTTAAAGCCGCCGGTAATGCCGTCGATGTCTAGAATTTCGCCAGCAAAATAGAGGCCCGGACACAGACGACTGGCCATCGTCTTGAAATCAACCTCCTTCAGCCGCACCCCGCCGCAGGTCACAAACTCGTCTTTGAAAACCCCTTTGCCGCTGATAGCGTAGTGACCCTGAGTCAGCTCCTGCCCCAGCTTGTTGACCGCTTTTTTAGAAAATCCAGCCCAGGTGGTTTCAGGGGCCACACCCGATCGCTGGACAAGATACTGCCAGAGACGACGGGGCAGAGAAAACGGATCGTAGTTGGCGATCGCCCGTTTGGGCATTTCTGCTTTAGCCACCATCAGCTGCTGCTGTATCTGCTCTAGCTTGAGCTGGGGCAGCCAGTTAATTCGCAGTTCCGCCTGGTAATGGGCATCGTGCAAGGCTCTCGCTCCCCAAGCCGACAGCTTCAGCACAGCCGGACCGCTCAGGCCCCAATGGGTAATCAGCAGGGGGCCAGTTTGGCTCAGCGGCTTGGTTGCAGGCAGCGTCAGCTTTAGGGCGACAGGCTCAACGGTAATGCCCGCTAGCGATCGCAGTGGGGCATCAGCAATATTAAACGTGAACAGCGAAGGCACCGGCGGTTCAATCGTGTGGCCCAGAGACTGAGCAAAGCGAATGCCCTGGGGGCTGCTGCCAGTAGCCAGCAGGAGGCGATCGCAGCTAAAGGTCGTGCCTGATTTAAGCATCAGCTCAAAGGTATTTTTCTGGCGCTGTACCGCCTTCACCGCTGTTTGGGTCTTTAGCTCCACGCCTGCTTCTTGGGCCGCCTGCCACAGACAGGCCACAATTGTCTCCGAGTCATCCGTCACCGGAAACATGCGGCCATCGGCCTCGGTTTTGAGCTTGACGCCCTGCTGGGCAAACCAGGCGATCGTGTCTTGGGGCTGAAACCGGCTGAAGGCGCCCCGCAAGGCTCTACCGCCGCGCGGATAGTGCTGCACCAGCAGCGCCGGATCAAAGCAGTGGTGAGTGACATTGCAGCGCCCGCCGCCGGAAATACGCACCTTTGCCAAAGGCGATCGCCCCCCTTCAAACAGGACGACTCGCGCTTGCGGGTTTGCCCTGGCACAGGCGATCGCGCCAAAGAAGCCCGCCGCACCGCCACCAACCACCGCAATCTTTAAATATTCGCTCATTCCTTAAGATTTATTTTTCTTTGCCGTATATTATTAATAAGTATGAAGTTGCAGGCAGGGTTGATTGAACCTGTCTCCCAACTTTCATAGTGATGATTGCCGCGCTTGGGTATGCCTCATCTGAACATATTGAGGAATACCTGAGCCTTTTCCATCTTTAACACTCTGAACGACGTAACTAGGTAAAGCTCATGGCCGACAAAGCTCAAATTAAGCGTCATATTTCTATGACCACAGGCATCGATTTTAAGATTACGCCTCCGGCGAAGGGTGACGAGGCTCGTAAAAACCGCATTATGGAACACGTGAAAAAGAGCAAGGGATAGCTCTCCCTTAGCCTCTGAGAATCAATTAGACCTTCTCCTGTTTGCCACTGGTTTAGCAGACAGGAGATTTTTCATGAGGGCGATCGCTTAGCTTCAACGCCACAACCGCCGCCTAAGCTAGAAATAAAGGGACGAGGAGAATTTTTATGGAAATTGGTGTACCCAAAGAAATTAAAGATCAGGAATTTCGGGTCGGGCTAAGCCCCAATAGCGTCCACGTGCTGAACGAGCAGGGGCATACGGTGTTTGTGCAGGCAGGAGCGGGGACGGGAGCAGGCTTCAGCGATGCTGACTATGAGCAGGCCGGAGCGCAGGTCGTAGCGACAGCGGGCGAAGCCTGGAGCAAAGAAATGGTGGTAAAGGTGAAAGAGCCGCTGCCGCCGGAGTATGACCTGATTCAGAAAGAGCAGATTTTGTTTACCTATTTGCACTTAGCCGCGGCGCGATCGCTGACCGAGCGGCTCATGCAGAGCGGGGTGAATGCGATCGCCTATGAGACAGTTGAGTTCAACAATATTCGTCCTTTGCTAACCCCCATGAGCATCATTGCCGGGCGGCTCTCGGTGCAGTTTGGGGCGCGCTACCTGGAGCGGCAGCAGGGCGGGCGCGGCGTTTTGCTAGGGGGCGTGCCGGGGGTGCGTCCGGGACGAGTGGTGATTCTGGGCGGCGGCGTCGTGGGCACTGAGGCGGCTCGCATGGCAGTGGGCATGGGAGCGCGGGTGCAAATTTTTGATATCAGCCTCGATCAGCTTGCCTATTTAGAAACCCTGTTTGGCTCCCGCGTAGAGCTGATTTATAGCAGCACTCCAGAAATTCATCGGGCTGTGCCTCAAGCAGATTTGCTCATTGGAGCGGTGCTGGTGCCGGGACGGCGTCCGCCAGTTTTGGTACCGCGATCGCTAGTGGCGCAGATGCGGCCTGGCTCAGTCATTGTAGACGTGGCGGTAGATCAAGGGGGCTGCATTGAAACGCTCCATCCCACCTCACACACAGAACCGACCTACCTAGAGGAAGGCGTCCTGCACTACGGCGTCCCCAACATGCCGGGGGCAGTTCCCTGGACGGCAACTCAGGCGCTCAACAATAGCACCCTGCCCTACGTACTGAAGCTGGCGAGCTTTGGCATGGCAGCGCTGAAGAAGGACAAGTCGCTGGCAGAAGGACTAAACGTGACCCAGGGACGGCTGGTGCATCCGGCGGTGCAGCAGGTATTTCCGGACCTAGCCTAAGCGCTGATTTTTAAGAACGATAGAGATCACAGGCGTTTCCTGTTTAGCGGGCGATAATGAAGTCGCCGTTAGATCCTAATCTCGCTCATGTCCGCTGCTAGCTCGGATGCGCAGACAATTCTTTTCTTCGCCGCCAATCCTAAAGATACGGGGCGTTTACGGTTAGATCAGGAGCTGCGGGATATTGCAGAAGGGCTGCAGCGGGCCCAGAAGCGCGATCGCTTTCGGCTAGAGCAGCAGTGGGCGGTGCGTCCGCGTGACCTGCAGCGGGCCATGCTGGATATGACGCCGCAGATTGTTCACTTTTCTGGGCACGGCAGCGGTGAGGCAGGGCTGGTGTTTGAGGATGAGGTAGGTCAGGCCAAGCTGGTAGACGGTGAAGCGCTAGCAGGGTTGTTTGGGCTGTTTGCCGATCGGGTTCGCTGCGTGGTGCTCAACGGCTGCTATTCAGAAGTGCAGGCAAAAGCGATCGCCCAGCATATTCCCTACGTCATCGGCATGAGTCAGGCGATTGGGGATGAGGCGGCGATCGCCTTTGCGGTGGGTTTTTACGATGCTTTAGGTGCCGGGCGCGATGTAGAGTTTGCCTACAAGCTGGGCTGCGCGGCGATTCGGCTGGAGGGGATTGCCGAACAGCTTACACCAGTGCTGTTGCAACAGTCTGGAACAGCCCCAATGTCGCCGCCAGCAAACTCTGTGCCTCCTGCAGCCAAACCAGTCACTCCCTCTATCAGCTCTCCCATTGAAGTGTTTATCTCCTACTCCCACAAAGACGAGGAGCTGAAGGATGAACTCTATATTCACCTGTCGAATCTGACCCGGCAGGACAAGATTAAGCCCTGGCAGGACCGGGCGATCGAGGCGGGCGCCGAGTGGGATACGGAAATCAAGGCGCGGCTGGAATCGGCGGGCCTCATTTTGCTGCTGATTACGCCCCGGTTTATTGCCTCAGAATACTGCTTTGACAAGGAAATGCAGCGGGCGATGGAACGCCATGAAGAAGGCACCGCGCGGGTGATTCCAATCATTATGAAGCCCTGCGACTGGCAGGAAACCCCTTTCAGCAAGCTCCAGGTTTTGCCCAAAGATGCCAAACCCGTCACGGCCTGGAATGATCTCGATGAAGCCCTGCTGAACGTGGTACAGGGAATTCGGCGGGCGGTGGAAACTCTGACAAAAAAGTAGCGCGTTCTCTGCCCAATCCTGGCACCCAAGTAGGGGACGCAGCGCCGTCAGTGCCGTTCAAGCCGATTGATTCGCCTTTCATTATCGGCACGCCGATTTTACAGCCGCGCCACTTTTTTGGGCGGCAGCGAATCCTCAAGCGGCTATTCAACCTGCTGAAAACCCATCCCTTGCAAAATGCGGCGATTATTGGGCAGCGGCGATCGGGGAAGACTTCGCTGCTGCACTATTTGCAGCAGATTACAACAGTGCCTGCGAGTCAGCTTCGGCCCCATCAGCACAGGGACTGGCTAGCGCAGCCGGAAGCCTACCGCTGGATTTTTGTCGATTTTCAGGATGCTCGCATGGCCCAGCGGCAGCGCTTACTGCGGTATCTGCTGGAGTCGATGCAGCTACCTGTGCCAGAGCCGTGCGATTTGGATCGGTTTATGGAGCAGGTAAGCGGGCGGGTGCAGCGGCCAACGGTGATTTTGATGGATGAGATTGGGGTGGGGCTGCAGCGCTGCCCGGAGCTAGACGATGGCTTTTGGGAGAGCTTGCGGGCGTTGGCGACGAATCAAACTGACGGGAATTTGGCCTTTGTGCTAGCGACACCGGAAAGCCCAATGGATTTAGCTCGCCACACAGGACACAGCTCACCGTTTTTCAACATTTTTGGCTATACCACGACGCTGGGGCCGTTGACGGAGGGGGCAGCGCGGGAGCTGATTGCTAGTTCGCCGATTTTGTTTGCCGAAGAAGATATCGCCTGGATTTGGCAGCAGAGTGGCGGCTGGCCGATTTTGTTACAGATTCTCTGCCGTGAGCGATTGTTTAGCCTGGAGGAGGGAGATGTGAGCGATGATTGGCGGCAGGAGAGCTTAGAACAAATTCAACCTTTTGTTTATTTGCGGAGGCGCGATGACGGCCTATTTACCACCCAAGCTTGACTATTTGCCGAACAGTCTGCCGTTGGAGGGGGCTGTTCGGCTCGAATTAGTAGACGGCATTCCTATCTTTCGAGCGTCTAGCCAGGTTCAAACTCGGATTGAGGTTTTACTGGACAAACAAAAGGACGTGCCGTTGGATTCAGATGAAGAAGAAGAACTAGATACTTATGAAGAACTGGATGACTATCTTAGCCTAGTTAATCGCACGGTTCGTAATCTTTATCTGCAACAGCGCTAGAGTGTCATTTTGTCAGCAAGTCGTTATCTCAGCGAAGAGACTCGTCAGCAAGTCCGTCAGCGGGCTGAACACCTATGCGAGTATTGTCATGCTTCAGAACAGTGGCAATATGTCAGCTTCACAGTCGATCACGTGATTCCGCTTACTAAGGGCGGTTCAAACACTTTAGACAACTTGGCTCTAGCTTGTTTCCACTGTAATCGGAGAAAGTCGAACAAAGTTTCAACAATCGATGCTTTGTCCAATGTCGAAGTCGCTTTGTTCAATCCTCGTCTCGATCTTTGGCCAGAAAACTTTATCTGGTCTGTAGATAAGCTTGTAATTGTGGGTATCACTCCAATCGGACGGACTACAGTGATTGCTTTGGCATTCAATCGACCCAGAATTGTCCATATTCGCGCGGCTGACCTAGAGATTGGCCGCCATCCACCTCCGAACGATCCAATCACCACCCCATGACGCCGCCCAGCATTCCTAAAAATGCCTACACCTATGCCCCAGAGCAGCATCCCAATCTGATTTTGGGCAGCTTACAACTGCTGTTTTGGCTAGTGTTTCGGCCCTCTGCCTGGGAGAACCATATTCACCGACTTGATCCGTCGCTGGATAAAGATTTCTCGCTGCTAAAACTGTTTGCCCGGCAGCGGTGGCGGCAAGGCCAGTTCTGGCGATTCGGGCTGCAGGGGTTCATTTTATTGCCAATTCTAGCCAGTCTCATTGTAGGTCTCGTTTCGTTCAGCTTAGGCACTCCTTTAGAGGATGTGGCGGGAGGCGTGGCGGGAGGCGTGGCGTTA
>NZ_JASATW010000027.1:0-33772 GCF_030405905.1 Sphaerothrix gracilis Ecp01 | reverse complement strand
GCGTGGCGTTAGGCGTGGCGGGAGGCCTGGCGTACGGCGTGGCGGGAGGCCTGGCGTACGGCGTGGCGTTAGGCGTGGCGGGAGGCCTGGCGTTCGGCGTGGCGTACGGCGTGGCGGGAGGCCTGGCGGGAGGCGTAGGCGCGTGGGTGAACTGGTGGCGGCCAGTTGTGATGTCAGCTTTGCTGGTTCCCTGGCATTTCTGGCTTTACCGAATTGACGAAGCCAGAGCAGGCAAACAGCCTAGCCTACTGCACAGACATTTAGCCTTTTGGGATGAATGGCAACACCTGCCTATTTGGGGACTTGATAAGCATTTGCTACTGATTCTAGAACGCAGCCCCCTTGAAGGACAGGCTGCCCTAAACTATCTCAGCACTAGCCGTCAGCGCTGGGCCGCTCAAGCCGCTCAGATTGAGCTAGATGCCCGTCAGCTAGAGCGCTGCGCCGATGCCCAGGCAGTTGGACAGATTTATCATCACCTCACTATTAGCGAACTCGCTAGCCCAGCCGACACCCTATTCCGCAGCTTCAACAGCGTTAGTAAAGATGTAGAAGCGGCTCTCGATCAGGCCAGTACCTACAATCAACGATTAGTGCTTAAGGCTGTAGGCGATCGCCTCGATGCCCTGATTCGAGAACTCACCCGCAGCAGCGACAAATATGCCGTCCGCTTTCGCCCGATCGCCCAGCGCTGGAGCCGCATCATTGTCCTAGAGCTAGACGCACTCACTCAAGCTGCCGAGCTGCGCCAAGAGATTGATTCCCCCTACATCATTGGCATTCCCCTTACTCAGCGTCAGGAAATCTTTGTCGGACGGGCGGAAATTAGCCGCCGAATTGAACAGCTTTTGCGCGATCGCCGCCGTCCCCCTTTGCTGCTCTATGGCCAGCGCCGCACTGGCAAGACTTCATTGCTTAATAACTTAGGGCGACTGCTCCCCAACAGCATCGTTCCCCTCTTCGTCGATTTGCAAGGCCCTGCCTCCCGCGCCAGCGACCACGCCGGATTTCTCTACAACCTGGCCAAAGGCATGGCCGACTCTGCTCAGCGCGATCGCCGCCTCACCCTACCAGCGCTCTCCCGCGCAGCCCTAGCCGATGATCCCTTCACCCGCTTTGACGAGTGGCTAGATGAAGTCGAAATCACGCTAGAGGACGACACCGCGCTCTTAGCCCTAGATGAATTCGAAGTGCTTGATCAGGTCTTGGTGGAAGGTCGCTTTAGCGAAACGATGGTGCTGGGAATGCTGCGCAACCTGATTCAGCATCGCCCCCGCTTCAAGGTATTGCTCTCCGGCTCCCACACATTAGAAGAGTTTCAGCGCTGGTCTAGCTACCTGATCAACGCCCAGGTGCTACACCTCAGCTACTTGAAAGAGTCCGAAGCCCGCCAACTCATCGAACACCCCGTCAAAGACTTTGCCCTGCGCTATGAGCCAGAGGCCAGTCAGCGCGTCCTCGACCTCACTCGCGGTCATCCCTTTCTAGTCCAGCTTCTCTGCGCCGAAATTGTGGTTTTGAAAAACGAGCAAGACCCCAGCGATCGCCGCCTCGCCACCCTAGCTGACGTAGAAGCCGCCATCCCTGAAGCGCTAGACAGCGGCAGCATGTTTTTCAGCGATATTGAATGCAACCAGGTTAGTCCTGAAGCCCTAGCCGTGCTGCGTCACATAGCCGCTCAAGGCGAAGGCAGCACTACAAGCCAAGAAGATTTGGTTCAACAGTTTTCAGATATATCAGAGACAGCACTGCCCTTACTCTTACGCCGAGAACTGATAGAAATTACACCCACGGGCCATCGCTTTCAAGTCGAGCTAATTCGCCGCTGGTTTGCTAGATGACAACCTCTGACATCATTGAATGCATGGGTAAAGCGGGGCGATCGAAGCAAGTTTTAGATATCTACGGCATCAGTCAGAATAAATTGGCTGTGATAAGGGGACTTGATTGAACCGTTGTTTATCGCTGAACACAGGAGAAGACCAATCCTGTAGCTCTCGTCTTAGGATGGAAACACAGCGCGATCGCAGACTTAAGTTATGGTTAGCAGCCCTTCAGTAATACAATCTGCTCAGTCTATTGTTTATCCCAGTGCCGATGGTGAACCCGTGGCGGAAACCTATGCCCATCTCTACGCCCTGCTGGTGACTCTCGAAGTGCTGCGTCAGTATCTTGAAGAACAGCAGGCTACGGTGCTTGGCAACCAGTTCATGTACTACGCTCAAGGCTTTCCTCGGCTGCGAGTCGCTCCAGACGTGATGGTGATCTTTGGCGTGGAACCAGGGGGACGGGATAACTATAAAGTCTGGGAGGAGGGGCAAGTACCGTCAGTGGTCTTCGAGATGACCTCACCCAGTACCCAAAAGCAGGACGAGAGCTTCAAATACACTCTGTACGAACAGCTAGGGGTGCAGGAATACTGGCTGTTTGATCCCAAGGGGGAATGGATTGAGAACCAGCTAAAGGGCTATCGGCTGCGGGGAGAGAGCTATGAGCCGATTACTGACGGTCACAGCCAACCGCTAAAGTTGAGGCTGGAGGCTGACGGCGGGCTGATTAGCTTTTACCGAGAAGATACGGGTGAGAAGCTGCTGATTCCCGGTGAGCTAGCTCAAGCACTAAAACAAGAATCCTCAGCGCGTCAGCAAGCCGAACAGCAGGCCGCGCAAGAGTCCTCAGCTCGACAGCAGGCAGAACAGCGAGCCGAGCAGGAGTCTGTCGCCCGACAGCAGGCAGAGGTGCAAGTAGATCAGCTCAAGGCTAAGCTCAAGGCACTTGGCGTCAATCCAGACGAAGTCTGAACCCGCTACGCTTTTTTGAGCGGTAACCGCGATCGCAGTCGGGTGATTGTCATCAGTCCGGCGATCGCGGCTAGTCCCCAGACAGCAGAACCCTCCGGTACTGAAACAGGCGAGTCAGACGCTTTGTCGAATTCAACCCGATATAGCGCTTCAACGCCATCCTCAAACTCTGCAGAAAACACCAAAAAGTTATCGCTAAGAGCATTCGTGCTGAAAAAGCCTAGCGAGCGAATAGCTTTGCCGTCTAAGGTGTCATTGACATCAACAATCTTCTGCAAATCACCTGAAATCTCGGCATAAATACCTTGAGGTTGGACATCAAAGAAGTTATTAGACTCGGCTGGCTCAACCGGCATAAAGCTTTGAAAAGCAATAATGTCACCGCTGATAGCAGGAAATGCTAAAAAGCTAACCGGATCGAGTTCAGAACCCACCAGAGAAAAAGTGTCCGTCATACCAGGAATTAGCGTATTAGTATCAAAGACAGGGCGCAGTGTTCCGCCCAAATTCGTATAAAGCCCGCCAAACTCTCCATTTGCATCAAAGGCTGTAAATGTATATTTATCGCCATCTAAAGATAGCCAGCTAACTAAAGTGGATGAAGATGGAAATGGAGACGGATTTTTAGGATTTGGGGGAGCTGGTGCTAAAATCCGAAACGTTCCTGGGCCATTGGGAATAGGCGTTGTATTATCAATAACGGTCTCTAAGACGCCATTGCGGCTTAGATAAATACCTTGTTGCCCGCCGATTTTCTCTCCGCTAAATAAGACATTTTGACCACTAATATCACTGAGACTAAAGAGATCAAATCTATCAGCTTCATTGGGAATCAGGGTATTACTATCTGCAACCACCTGAAGCAAACCATTATTGATTGAATAAACTGCACTAGCTGAGTTCGGTCCTCCAGTTCTTGCAGTTAACGAAACGTTTTTGCCATCGCTGCCAAAAATTGGAACGATAAAGCGCTGTTGATTTTCTGTCAGTCCCGGTAAAGTGTCATCAGGGGCAACTAAAGGCGTAACTTGTCCATTGACTGTGGCCTTGAAGATACCATCTCCAGATGCTGTGTCGCCATAAAAGAAGAGCCTGTCAGCTTCAATATCAGGAGAACGTAACCAGCTAAAGTCATTTAATGGATCAAGAATCGGCGTATCCCCCCCAACTATTTGCTCTGAGATACCTGAGAGTGGAATACGGTAGATTTCTCGTGAACTAGAAATAACGGCAATATTACCCTGACTGTCTATGGCAGGCTCAAAGTAAGCCTCAACCGCAAGAAAGGAAGTACCCGGAAAAGTATCTTGACTATCGATAACCTTAGTCAAACTAAAGCTGGCCGCGATCGCCCTTGGAGTTGACAAGAGACTCAAGCTACTTGCGGTTAAAACACCTGCTAAAGCTCTAACTAGCTGCTGCTTGAGGAATTTTGAGCAGGTTGGAGATAAGTTTGAGGTTGTCATAAATACCCAGTTGTCTGACGCTATAGGTAAACATACAGAGTCAAACAGTTCAATTCCAAAGCTGAGATAAAGAGTTGTCCCATTTTCATAAAATCTTTACAGGATGAAAAGGGGGTTTAGGATGGAAACACAGCGCGATCGCAGGCTTAAGTTATAGTCAGCAGCCTTTCACAGGATGAAAGCTTTCAGGACACCCTGTAAGAACAGCTAGAGATGCAGAAATACTGGCTGTTGATTCATAGCAAACTCTTTAGCAGTTAGTTCATTACGTAGCTTCTCACCCCCCATGAGTCGCGCTAGACATAGTGTTCCTTCTAGCTTCACCTCCAGGGATCAATTTTTTCCATGTTTGCGAAGCCATACCGCTTCTACTGTAAAAACCGATCCCTAGATGCCTTCACCTACCGCGCAGAGCGGTAGCGGATGAGATATCTAAACACCTCTCCCTGCTCCGGGGTCAGCAATAGTCCCCGCTCCGGGATGATGATCGGCTCACTCCAGGCCCGTTGCTCCGCATAGTTCAGCACGTCTAGAGTATTGACCGTCAGATCCACCCCTTCGCGCGACCCCATCACGATATGACGAATCCGCTCCCGCTCCGGACGAGCGCGGGGAATCGTCAGGCGCAGCGGACAGGTCGCCTCGCCGGGGTAGGCGGACGAAACAAATGGTATATGTAGCATTTTGAGGGATTCCTCCAACAAATAGGACAGGATCCTCAAAAATCAAGCCGCCCCAACCATATACAGCACGGGACGGCCACGAGTACCATAATACTCAGCCTCCGAGACTGGTTGCTTCAGACTTGGGGGTCAGGTGTCGGGGGTTGCGCTAACAACGTCCGGCACCGCACAGCTAAATTTTTGGGAACAGAGCAAGCTGCAGACACACAGCTATAAGTCAAGAATTTACCCTATTTGATCCCCGTGGGGCAAGTAAAAAATTAAGAACCTGCCAAAAGGTCGGCCCAAGTCGCTATAGCTGTTCAAGCTGCTCACGGAGCGCCGTCCCCCGCGTCTCCTTCCCCTCGCGTCCCTAACTCCCCATCCTCCCCACCTACCTCATCGCCCCCATCCCCATTTTTCTGCAAACTCTCCACCCGGAACCCCGGCACCTGATAGCCTTTGGGAAAATACTTCTCTGGGACGGCGAGCTGGTGCCCGTCGCGGACGGCTGAGTAGTGAGGCGAGAGAATTTCAATGCCCGCTTCGTTGCACTTGTCCTGCAGGTTTTGGTGCAGGTGAGAATAGATGCGGGGCATGAGCGAGGGCTTTTCAGTGTAGACATTCAGCTCATAGCTGACATAAAAATCGTCAAGGCTGGTTTGCAATACAAAGGGCGCTGGCTCCGTCAGTACGTGTTCCGTCGCGATCGCGGCGGCAATCAGCACCTCATGCACTTTCGGCCAGGGCACATCGTAGCCCAGGGTGATGGTGGTATGCAGCACCAGGGGTGGCGTTTTCTCATTGCGAATGGAGCCGCTGTAGTTGATGATGTGGCTGCCCAGCACCATCGAATTCGGAATAGTGACGACGACATTTTTGGGCGTAGCAATGCGCGTCACCAACAGCGTTTTTTCAATCACGTCGCCAGTGGTTTCACTAATCTGCACGCGATCGCCAATCACGAAGGCGCGGCTGTAGGTGAGGATGATGCCCGCCACAAAGTTAGCCACCGCGCCGCTAGAGCCTAGGGAAAACAGGACGCCGAGAAAGATAGAAATACCCTGAAAGGCAGGCGTTTCTGACCCCGGCAGATACGGAAAGACAATCGTGGCGGCAAAGGCCAGAATGGCAAAGCGAATGATGTTGTAGGTCGGTCTGGCCCACTCTGGATAGAAGCCAGGCAGGGTGATAGTGCCACGCCGGATTTCAGCAAAGGTGAACTTAATCAGCCGCAGCGTGTAGGAGGTGATGACGAGGATCAGGCCAATGAAAAAGAGATTGGGCAGATAGCTGACAAAACTCTGCCAAAGGGCGATCGCCGCTGTCTGCAGGTAAGCAAAAACTTCTCTAGACGCCCCCTGAGTCCAGGGAAAGAAGCTGAGCACAAAGCTGATATAGACCACCAGCAACGCCAAAAACAAGACCATGCGTATCAGCTTCAGCAACTCCGAGAGCAGGTCTGCCACGCGATCGGCTGGAACTAACTCTGTGCCTAAAATCCGCCAGCCACGAATCCGACTGCCCTGCCACGTCCGAAACTGGCGGTTTAGCCTAGCAATCAGCCGATTGCTCAGCCAAAAGCTCAGCAGAAAAATAACTGTCAGCCCGACCGCATAGAGAATCCCCAGGCTGATGTTTTGCAAACTGCGCGATCGCCGGTACTCGGCAACGGTCGCTCTAATTGTTGCCAGATAGTCAGCCGCGATCGCCTGCTGGGTGTCTCCCGCTGCCGCCGCATCTGCCGCCGTAATCGTCACCAAAACGTCTGCGCCCGAACGAATATCCACCGTTTGAGTGCTGTCATTTTCGACAATCTCTAGGGCTTCCAGCTCAAACTCCGGATTTTGGGCAAAAGTTTCTAGGCGCTCAGAAACCACTCTGGCCCGAAAGCTGGCCGGAAACGAAGCCACCCCCGTCTCAATGTAGAACAGAGGCTCCTCCTCCAGCACCACTGGATATCCGGCTGGCGGCTCCAAGCTGGGACTCTCCTCCTGAGCAACGCTGCCGACCCCACCCCACAGCAGCCCCACCAAGGCCATCCCAACCACCAACGCGGCCACCAGGTATCGTCTCAGCCCTTTGCGCCCCACAGCCTACCCAGCCTCATTTATTCGTCACCTCCAATATCACCTCCCTGCCAATGTCCCCCCCACTCAAAACTCAAAACTTAAAACTCCCCCATTTCCCCCATCTCCTCCATCTCCCCTATCTCCCCCATCTCCTCCATCTCCCCTACGGCAACTCCTCCGGCGGCAGCGATCGCACCAGACTCAGCGGCAGTGGATTACGACTCAGCAGGTCAATATAGGTCGGCGTCAAAAAGGTCTGATAGCCCGTCTCAGCGGTGAGATAGGTCTTGAAAAAGGCTAAACTGACCGCCTGCATGTAGCGTCTAGCCAGCTCTGGCGTCGGGCCGACCACATCGTCAGGCAGCGGAATGGCCCCTTCTTCGACGGGATCATCGAGGGTGGAAAAGTGGGTGCCGCCTTCCATCAGCAGCAGATAGCGCTCAGGCTTAGTCAGCCAGGTAAAGGGGCGAATCTGTTCGGCCAAAGCGGGCGTCACCGTGTCGGCGCTGCCGCTGACCAGCATCAGCGGAATATCGATTTGACGGTAGCCTGTCTTGCCAAAAATAGCGCTGCCTAGAGGGTTGATAGCGATCGCGGCCTGGATACGATTGTCTTCAAGCTCAGGCGTCTGATCGGGTAGCTGCAGCGCCAAACACTGGAGCAGCAGCGACAGGTTCAAAGAGTCAAAGCTGGGCGGGCAGCGTTCTTCTAGCTGCGAGCGATTGAGATTGGCCCCCGCTAGAGCCAAGGTGGTATAAGCGCCCAAAGACTGACCCAAAACGCCTATCTGCTCTAGGTTGAGGCGAGCCTGGAGTTCTGGGTCGGCGGCGGCCTGTCGTCTTAAAGCGTCCAGCAGCGTTTGAATCTCAATCGGACGCTGCACCAGTTCTTCTGGCGGAATAACCTCAGTTGTCTGTCCGGCCAGCAGGTTGGTAATTTGCTCGGAACTGCTGTCTGGATGCTCAATTACGGCCACCGCAAAACCGTGAGAGGCCAAGTGCCGCGCTAGGTAAGCAAGCGTGACGCGATCGCCCCCTAGCCCATGAGAGATCACTACCACGGGTGCTGCCTGCTGAATCTGCGGCAGATAGAGGTCAACTGGGAAATTGGCGATCGCTGGCTCAAAGGGAACCGTCTCCCAAGTGTAGGGACCGCTTTCAAACAGCGGTACCCAGTCAAAAACAGAAGCATCGGGTTGCGGCTCAACGGCTTGCTGGGCCTGATTTTGAATCAGCGCTACTGCCGCTTCCGTCTGGTTAATTTCGTTGAACACTTCGCGGGCAAGCTGGGAGGTACGCCGCAGGTCTATCCGAATTTCTGGCGTAGGGAACTGCTGCAGCACGTTCAGCAGCGTCAGCCCATCTTCATCTGCCGCCGCTAAAATTACCGCCGCTCGGATGGCCGAAAACCCTGGCTGCCGCGCCCCGGTGCGAATCACTTTGCCTAGCTCCGTCAGCAGGGCTTCTCCCTGAGGCGTGTAGAGAAACTGAGAAATGGAAACGACATCCACATCGGCCTCAATCAGCAGACTGGACTGAAACGCTGCGAGCTGCTCCTCAGAAAAATAGCGAGCATAGGCCCGCAGTTCGTCGCTCAGCACCCCTTCGCGGGCATACAGCTCTAGATCCTCAATGGGAATGGCCCGCTCCAGGACGGAATAGTTGAGAAAAACCTGTTCAGCGGCGATCGCCGGTAAGGTCAAGCAGGCTTGCAAGCAGCCAAGGCCAAAGGCATAGCGCACCGGGCGCGATAGGACTGGGGCTGAGGTCAGTCCACGACGAACTTTTCCCAAAAGTGGCACAATCGGGCGAAACGACAGTTTTAGCATCACTCCTCTTCTCTGGCTAGATTCTGGCTAAATGGCGGTTAGCTTATTGTCTATTGTCTCTGAGACATCTGATCTAATGCAGTCTTTATGACATTCATACCGATATCTTTGAGACAACAACACAAAACCCCCGGTTGGCTGGAGGAGAACCAGAGAAGCCACAGCAGCTAATGCCTACCTCCGGGATAACAAGTATTTCGCTTATTCCTGATTAATACCTCTGACATCCTTGAGCGAGGAAGCATTCTCCAGGCTTTTGATCACGCTAAAGCTGCCATCGGTTTCTAAAACTACAGCTCCAACCTGAGTCATATCACCAATGCCATCGCTGCGTATAGCGGCCAATATTTCTCCTTCTGCAATGCGCTGTTCTTTGAGCGTTTTGTTTCTAAACTGACCCTGATAAAAAAGCAGAGATGGCTCTGATTTAATTAGCTTTTGAATGACTGAAGATCGAGCTGCTATCCAGGTAAGCACAAACTGATAGAGAACCAGCAAACCGAACGCTAATGTAGCCTGCAGGAAAGGCGTAACCTCTTTTGCTAGAATCAGCGCTGCCAAAATGGAACCAAACGCGATAGTGATCACAAAGTCAAAAGAATTCCATTTTGAGAGTGTTCGTTTACCTGAAACTCGCAGAAACAAGATAACGACAACATATCCTAAAGTCCCCGTCGTCAGGGTATAAGCTAAATCTGATAAACTAACAGACATTAAATCCTCGCAATATTTTTTCCAAGAGTGTCGTTCACAAACTATTTGAACGAACAGATGTTTACAGATTTCAGGACGCTGCTTCCGTTGCTGTAAATAGTTGGCTCAAGTTTCGTAATAGCTGCGTCGAAAGCTTGTTTCCGTATAGATTAGGTCATTGGCACCCAGTTGACGTCATTCTCAAAGCTGAAGAACAATGATTATTTTCGCCTATATACGTTTGTTGAAAAATAGCCTTCATTGAGATTCTTCTATGAAATATCTCTTTAGTCTGATCAAATAAGTTCGCAACTAGTCTAAAGTAGGACATACGTAATGAGCTAAAAAAGATATGAAGTAAGGCTGCTTTCGAGAAGCTAAACTAGCCTCATCATTCTGATAAATCTCTTCTAATTTATAATTGCGAATGAAAATTAATGGACATGAATTATAAAGATGGATGAACAAGATTCTGGTTTAAGTTCTTTACTTTCTAACCAAAAGTTTTTTCAGATTTGTGGAGTTGCGGGAATTGCAGGTAGTTTGATTGCCGTAATTACTGACTTCATTGGGATTTTTGTTGTAGATGGCTATAATCCCTTCAGCCAAACTATTAGTAGTCTAGCCATTGGTGACTATGCCTGGATTCAAGATGTCGGACTTAACCTTTATGGCATTGGCTTACTAGTCTGCGCGATCGCGCTTTGGCGCTGGAACCTAGGTGACTGGCGCTGGCGGTTCGGCTCAGTGCTCGTATTCCTGCTCGGTATCGACATTATCGTGATCTCAGAACACGATCAGTATGCGGGGCTTCCCGGTCATACGGGCACCCCCATTCACCTGCAGGCGGTGTATGTATTGGGTATTCTGTTTCCCCTGATTTGTTTTCTCCTCTCGTTTGGTTTCCGGCGGATTAGTCGTAAGTGGCAGTATTTTAGCTGGATCACGGCTGCGGTTTGGCTTATTTTTGCACCTCCCTTCTTTCAGGTGCCGACAGCTCTTGATGGTTTATATGAGCGCTTTATTTCAGTTATTTTGCTGGGCTGGACAATCGCCACTAGCTGGCTTATTTTTCGTCAAGGCTCAAGCCTCTCAAGCTCTAAAACTAATTAAATTAGGCGCTGTTTGTCCGACAAAATCAGCGATCGCTCTCGTACCTGCCAGCGGCCTTTTCAAAGCAAAGCAGTATTACAAAGCCTGCACTGTAGGCAATAAAGTCCTCCCAGCTAAAGCTGGTGCCAATAACTGTTTTGGCAAGCGAAGAAGATCCCAAACCTAAAACTTCTACAATCTTGAAATATTGCAAAACCTCGACTAGAAACGAAAATATTAGAACGCCGATTGCGGTAGTTAAAGTTGAAAATTTGAAGAATGTTTTTATAAACGCATAGATCAAAATAACCACTAAAACATCGCCAATATAGAAGCGAATAAAACTGTCGCGAACAAAGAGCGCAATGTACAGCTCGATCAAAAACAAAACAACTGTCCAGAAAAAATAATAGGGTTTAAACCTCATTGGAATAATCTCACAGCGCTAAAACAGATTCAGTACGTCTACGTCCACGGCAAAGCTGACGTGGTTAGGGCAGTGCTGCCGCAGCGAGGTGATATCGGGCAGCTCCACCTGTAGAGCCACCTTCAGCAAAATCTGCCAGCGATAGCGCTGGGCTACCCGTAAGATGGGGGCTGGCGCTGGCCCTAGAATTTCGTAGTCTGCGCTTTTAGTCAGCGTGGCTAAACAGTCCTGCTCCAGCGCGATCGCCACTTTCTCGGCTGTCTTTTGCACCGCGATCGCATCTAAGCTACTCAGCCGCAGCAGCACTAAGCGGCCATAGGGCGGATAGCCCAACGCCTGTCGCTGCTCCAATTCCACCGCCGCAAAAGCTTCATAGTCCTGCTTTTGAATTGTTTCAATGGTGGGCTGCTCCGGCGTATAGGTTTGGACAATCACCCGCCCTGGCTGGTCGCCCCGTCCGGCTCGTCCGGCTACCTGAGTAATGGTCTGATAGGCCCGCTCCGCTGACCAATAATCGCTCATATACAGCAGCCCGTCCGCTGCCATCACGCCCACCAGCGTCACCTGAGGTAGGTCAATGCCTTTGGTGAGCATCTGCGTACCCACCAGCAAGTCCGCCTCTTTCTGAGCAAAGCGAGTCAGCAACGCCCGGTGAGATCCCTTATTGCGCGTAGTATCGCTGTCAAAGCGAATACAGCGCAAGTCCGGTAGGTGCTTAGTTAGCTCACTCACGACCCGCTGCGTACCGCTGCCGAAACGCTTGAGGTAAGGCGATTCACAAGCAGGGCAGCTAGGGGGATGAGCCTGACCATAGCCGCAGTAGTGGCACTTCAGCGTTGGTCTGGCCTGGGCATGGGGCTGGTGGTAGGAGAGCGAGACATCGCAGCGGGGACACTCAATTACGTAGCCACAGCTCCGACAAGAGACAAAGCTGCTGTGCCCCCGTCGATGGATAAACAAAATGCCCTGATTTCCCGCTTCCCGCATTTCTGTCAGCGATCGCTGTAGCGTCCGACTAAAAATAGAGCGGTTCCCTGCCTTCAGCTCCTGCCGCATATCCACTACTTCAATTGGCGGCGCAGGGCGAGCGTGGATGCGGTGGGGGAGAGGAAGGTAGAGGGAGTGGGAAGTGGGGAGCGGAGGGGGAGTGGGGAGCGGTGGAGCGTCAGCCTTGTGCCAATTTTTTTCAACTGGCTTTACTTCTCTATCTCCCCCTTCTCCTCCTTGCGTTTCCGCGTCTCTGTTCCCTTCGACTAACACCCAGCTCTCTAGGGATGGCGTCGCCGATCCCAGTACCAGCGGGCACCCTTCCAGTTCTGCTCGCCAACGGGCCACGGTGCGGGCATGATAGCAGGGCATGGGCTGGTCTTGTTTGAAGCTGCTGTCGTGTTCTTCGTCAAGGACAATCAGGCCGAGTTTGGGCAAGGGCGCAAAGATAGCGGAGCGAGTGCCGATGATGACTTGGGGCTGGCCGCTAAGCATTTGCCGCCAGGTATCGTAGCGTTCGCCATCAGAGAGGGCGCTGTGGTAGACGCAGACTTGGTCGCCGAAGCGAGCCTGAAAGCGATCGGTGAGCTGAGGGGTGAGGCCAATTTCGGGAACGAGGACGAGGACAGAGTAGCCTGCCTGTAGGCGCGGGGCGATCGCTTGCAGATAAACTTCTGTCTTGCCAGAGCCAGTGACGCCGTGCAGAAGCACAGGGGCAAAGCTTGCAAGCGGGTTGATGGCGTCAAGGGCGGTCTGCTGGTCGGGAGTGAGGGCTTTGGGGCGATCGCGATCGCCTCGACTGCTGTGGGTAGTTCTGAGAACTTCGCGCGGTTCAATCACCAGGCAGCCTTTTGCCGCCAAGGTTTTGAGCGTGGTTGAGGTCGTCCGGCAAAGCTGTAGGGCTTCGCTGAGCCAGCAGTCCCCCCCCTGTCTTTGCAGCACCGTCAAAATCTCCTGCTGCCGTCGGGTCAGGCTTTCAACGCTGCCTGGATGAGCAATCACGCTCACGGCCTGCTGCTCTTTGGGGCGGGGTGGCTGCGGCGTGGCCAGATAGCTTTCGACCCAGCCCTGCTGCAAAAGCTGGCGCAGGTCGCGGTAGGCGCTGCGGCTTTGCCGCTGCAAATACTGCCAGGAGTAGTCTCTGTTGGGAGACTGCTTTAAGCGCAAAAGCAGGGCTTGAGCTGAGTCGGGAAGCTGAGTGAACAGCGACTGCGGTGGGTCAGCAACAAGGCGAATCCGCCGTTTAGACTTGGCCAAAAGTCCCGGTGGCAGAGCCGTGCGGATCACCTGAATCAGCGGGGTCTGATAGTAGTGCGCTAGCCGCTCTAGTAGCTGCCAGTAGCGAGGGGTGAAAAAGGCGGCGCTCACCAGCGTATCGACCTGACGAATTTGGTCAGCCTCAAGCTGGGGCGGCTGGGTCAATAACCGCACCGCGATCGCCCCCAACTGCTGCGGGCCAAACGGAACGCTGAGAATATCCCCCGGCTGGACTGCTAAATGCGCTGCCAGCTCATAGGTGTAGAGTCCCTGTGCTCCCGGACAATCGACTAAAACTTCGACCCAGGTTTTTGGTCGGGCTGTGGCGATAGGAAAACCTCCTGAGACGCGCTAAGATGACACTTCTAGTTTAGGTCGTTTGTACTACTCTCTTAAGGGCCAACGGCGGATAGTGCCTGTCTTTGAGCTTTTGTCTCAGAATAAGAAGAAGTAGCAAGTGATCAATATTAATAAACTATGCGACTACTACACACCATGTTGCGGGTCAAAGATTTAGAAGCGTCTCTGCGCTTCTACTGTGACGTTCTAGGCATGAAGCTATTGCGCCAGAAAGACTATCCGGGCGGCGAGTTTACTCTAGCCTTTGTCGGCTACGGCGAAGAAGCTGACCATACTGTGCTAGAGCTGACCTACAACTGGGGCCGCGAACAGTATGAGCTAGGCGATGCCTACGGTCACATTGCGCTAGGCGTAGACGACATCTATGGCACCTGTGAGGCAATTCGGACGAAAGGGGGCAAAGTTGTCCGCGAACCTGGCCCGATGAAGCATGGATCTACCGTGATTGCCTTTGTGGAAGATCCTAATGGTTATAAAGTAGAGCTAATTCAGCAGGGGACTCAGGGGTCAGCGAGTCATAAGTCAGCCGCCACTGCGCAGGCAGCCGGTTAGCTTTTTCAGAAAATTGCTAAAAGATTTGAGAAGTCTTGGCGATCGCGTTCTCCATAGACTTCTCAAATGCGCTTATAGCCGCTAGCGTTGAATAGCCCGCTCTTTTGCTGAGGGGCTGAATTGATATACTAGAAGCCCCCGGCTTTTACAAAACTTAACTGCACTTTATCCGTTTTTTCGTTCGTTAAACCTCTCCCCTAAACCATGCAGCCAACCGATCCCGATAAATTTACAGACAAAGCATGGGAAGCAATTGTTGAAGCTCAAAATGTTGCCCGCCGTTTCAAACAGCAGTATTTAGAATCCGAGCATGTCACGGTGGCGCTGCTGGAGCAAGAAGGTCTAGCCCATTCGATTCTCAAGCGGCTAGAACTCGACCCGGAGGTGATGCTGCGAGAACTGACGGTGTTTGCCCAGCGGCAGGCGAGAGTGCGTTCGACCGGAGACAGCAATCTCTATCTGGGACAAAGCCTCGATCGCCTGTTAGATAAGGCCGACGCCTCTAGGGAAAGCCTTAAGGACAAGTTTATTTCGGTTGAGCACCTGCTGCTAGGCTTCGTCGATGATGAGCGCATTGGGCGGCGACTGCTGCGGGGCTTTAATGTCGATAGCGCCAGCATGATGGCGGCGATCAACACGGTGCGCGGCAGCCAGAAAGTGACGACGCAAAATCCGGAGTCCCGCTACGAGGCCCTAGAAAAATATGGCCGCGACCTGACCGAAGAAGCCAGAGGCGGCAAGTTAGACCCGGTGATTGGCCGCGATGAAGAGATTCGCCGGGTGATTCAGGTGCTCTCTCGCCGTACGAAGAATAATCCGGTGCTGATTGGCGAGCCGGGGGTGGGAAAAACCGCGATCGCCGAAGGTCTGGCCCAGCGCATCATCAACGGTGACGTGCCGGAGTCTTTGAAGAACCGCCAGCTTATTTCCCTCGATATCGGCGGTCTCATTGCCGGAGCTAAGTACCGAGGGGAATTTGAAGATCGGCTACGATCGGTGCTGCGGGAGGTGACGGCTTCTGGCGGCCAGATTGTCCTATTTATCGACGAACTCCACACAGTTGTAGGCACCGGGGCTGGGCAGGGCACGATGGACGCGGGCAACCTGCTCAAACCGATGCTGGCGCGGGGCGAACTGCGCTGCATTGGCGCTACCACCGTAGACGAATATCGCAAAAATATTGAAAAAGACGCGGCCCTAGAGCGACGCTTCCAGCAGGTCTATATTGGTCAGCCCAGCGTAGATGACTGCATCTCGATTCTGCGGGGCCTGAAAGAGCGCTACGAGGTGCATCACGGCGTCCAAATTTCGGACTCGGCCCTGGTTGCAGCCGCAACGCTGTCAGACCGCTACATCAGCGATCGCTTCCTGCCGGACAAGGCCATTGACCTGGTAGACGAAGCCGCCGCCAAGCTGAAGATGGAAATTACGTCTAAGCCAGTAGAACTAGAAACCATCGATCGCCGGTTGATGCAGCTAGAGATGGAAAAGCTGTCGCTGGAAGCCGAAGGGCAAGCGGCCGGTGGTGCCTACCGCCCAGCCCAAGAGCGCCTAGAACGGATCAAGCAGGAAATTGCCGAGCTATCGGAAAAGCAGCAGGAACTCAGCTCCCAGTGGCAAACCGAAAAGCAAACTCTAGAAGCGATTAACACCCTCAAGGAGCGAGAAGATCAGCTGCGGGTGCAAATCGAGCAGGCAGAGCGGGCCTACGACCTAAACAAAGCAGCTCAGCTTAAATACGGTGAACTAGAAGGCGTTCAGCGCGATCGCGAAGACAAAGAAGCCAAGCTGGTGGATATTCAGGCGCGGGGCGAAACCCTGCTGCGAGAGCAGGTGATCGAAGCCGATATTGCGGAGATTGTAGCCAAGTGGACAGGGATTCCGGTCAATCGCCTGATGGAATCAGAGCGGCAAAAGCTGCTACAGCTCGAAAAGCACTTACACCAGCGGGTGATTGGTCAAGATGAAGCGATCGCCGCTGTCTCTGCCGCCATTCGCCGTGCCCGGGCCGGGATGAAAGATCCCGGTCGTCCCATTGGCTCGTTCATGTTTATGGGGCCAACCGGGGTGGGCAAAACCGAGCTAGCCAGAGCTTTGGCTGAGTTCTTGTTTGATGCCGAAGATGCGATCGTGCGCATCGACATGTCGGAGTACATGGAAAAGCACGCCGTTTCGCGGCTGGTGGGGGCACCTCCCGGCTATGTGGGCTATGAAGAGGGGGGGCAGCTCTCTGAGACAGTGCGGCGGCAGCCCTACTCGGTGGTGCTGCTAGATGAGGTCGAAAAGGCGCATCCGGATGTCTTTAATATTCTGCTGCAGGTGCTAGACGATGGCCGGATTACCGACTCTCAGGGCCGCACCGTAGACTTCCGCAATACCGTCATTGTCATGACCAGCAATATTGGCAGTGAACATATTCTGGATGTGGCAGGCGACGACTCCCAGTACAGCGAAATGCAGCGGCGGGTGATGAACGCGCTGCAAGGGCATTTCCGGCCTGAGTTTCTCAACCGAGTAGACGATATTATCCTCTTCCATCCCCTTAGCCGCACCGAGCTGCGCCAAATCGTCAATATTCAAATTCGACGGCTGCACCGCCTCCTAGCTGACCAAAAAATTACGCTAGAGCTTTCTAGCGCCGCGCTAAATCATATTGCGGAAGTGGGCTATGATCCGGTCTATGGCGCTCGTCCCCTCAAGCGGGCCATCCAGCGGGAACTGGAAAATCCCATTGCCACCAAAATTCTAGAGAACACCTTTACAGAAGGCTCGCTGATTCGGGTTGGCCTCAGTCACGGTGCCTTGACTTTCAGCACGCAGTCACCGGAACCGACAGTGCAGCTAGATTCTCCCCCCCAGCCTGTTTCATCCAAGTCTTAGCCCAAACTGAGTCTGGCGGGTAATCTAAAAAGCATGGAAGTCTTGCGGAAAGTCATGCTGCTAGAAAACTCGTCTCAGCCATCGGAGTTTAAGCCACGGTCAGAACTGACCATTACGGCAGTTTTGCCGGTCAGGAACCGGCGGCACTATACGCTAGCGATCTTGCAGCAGTTACAGGAGCAGAGCCAGCAGCAGGACATCCCCCTGCAGGTTGTCGTCGTAGATGACGCCTCCACAGACGGGACACCTGAGCTGATTAGCAGCCGCTTTCCGCAGGTGCATCTTTTGGCGGGAGATGGCAATCTTTGGTGGACAGGGGCGATCGCTCAGGGAATGCAGTATGCCGTTGAGACTTTAGCAAGTGACTATATTGTTTGGCTAAATGACGACATCACCCTAGCCGCTGATTTTCTGACTAACTTGCTGCAAGTTTGTCAGGAAAATGCCGATCAAAAAGTGATTACCGGCGGCATTGTCCGAGATCAAACCTACCCTGACTGGGTCGTTTATGGCGGCGTGCTTAATAGCCAGCTCATCAACAGCCTAGAACCGTTTCAGACCCAGTCCACGCTGACAGTGCATACCCTAAACGGCAATTTAGCCGTGATTCCGGTTCAGCTAGTGAAAATGATTGGCCTGCCTAATGCTGAGCGATTTCAGCACTATGGCGGCGATTACGAATATATTTGCCGAGCGAAAGCCCAAGGCTACGCCATTCACCTTTCCAGTCGGTTGCAGGCCACCACGCACTTTCAAATTACTGATATCGTGCGCCATATGCCCCTGACTCTACAGTGGTATTTGGCCCCTACCTGGTTAGCCAAGAAGCAAGTCTTTCATCAGCTAACCAGCCTGAAATCACCTCAGAACGTGCAGCACATGGTCAACAGTATTTATCGCAGCCAGCAGTCGGTGCCACGCTGGAAATATGTGATTTTTTATCTGCGTAAGGTCGTTAAATTGTTTCTGAGCCAAGTGACGCCGCCGCCTAAGCAGCAGCAACAACTCGCTGATTACCTAAGACGCCATCAAATTCCTGAACCCATTGCGCAGGAAATCTTATCGCGCCATTTCTGAGTCGAAAGCGGGAGGCTTTTGTAAGAGTCGCTGACTCAAAAAAGGTAGCTGCATCCCCAAGGCAAACAGAACTGAAACCACATAGGCTAAAGCCACGTTGAGATTGAGGAAAGGCGGACAGAATAAAGGCAGCAGGATAAAAAATCGCCCCAACTGGCTAGATCGATCATAGAGATAGAAAAATAAGGGCAGATGCCAAACTAACCCCATAATCCAGGCTTTGGGGTTAAAAACGTTAATCATATTGAGAAAGCCGAAAAACTGATAGTTTTTAGGACACTTTCTCGCCGCGATGAAAAAAAGTATGGTCAGAACTAGACCTAAAACGATGGCTCCCGTCGAGGAGTTTTTGAAGAATGGATTCATAAAGCCGTTGACAAAATCGTGGCCTAAGCGCAGTCTTGGCCCATCCACCGATTCCACAATATTTTTAAAGACTCTCTGACCATGTAAGTCAATAGGCACAGCGCTGGTAATTTCACCAAATACTTCAGGCACAATGCGGCTGAGAAAATGGCGATAAACAGCAATGCCGAAGTAGGGCAGCGGCAGCAATAACAACACAGTGGTATAGACCAGCGTTTTGGCAATGAAGTCAAAATTGCGCCGGAATCCGTAATAAATCAGCACGCCTAAGGGGATGACCTTGATGTTAGCGGCCAGGGCCAACGCTAAGGCGGCTAGATGGCTTCTCCCTTTTTGCTGCCACAGAAAAGTGAGGAGGGCCAAATAAACGACCACTAGATCAATCTGACCTCTTTCTACTGAAGCAATGATTGGAAAGCTGCAGGCAGCAAATAGAACTGCTTCACCCTTAAGCGAAAATCGACTGTATTTAGCCAGCTCAAAGCAAATCAGCCCAAAGAATAATAGGATGACGGCAGTGAAAACGATTTTGGCGGTGCCATAGGGGAGAAGCGCAAAGGGCGCATAGAGTATCGCCGCGAGTGGCGGGTATCTTAGTCCAGAACTGGCCTGACTGCCTGCATTGACCGGGCTGTAAAATTCCGGAAAATTAGAAACATGATTGAGATAGGGATCTAGCTGGTAGAGAACGGATTTTCCAGCGATATAGGATGTCCGAAAATCAAACTGATAGGTTTCAAACGCTAGCGCAATTGAAAAGACAACGGGCAGAAAATAAAGGCCGTATCGTCCTAAAAAATGCAATAGCTGCGATCGCTCTAAAACCTTCATGCAACTCGCTTCCTGACTAATGGAGATGCTAATCTTGCGTAAAGTGCGCTGTCTCTCCCGGTACAAGGCACTGGCCTAATAACTGGCCTGATAAAATAATTCACCCCAAGCGCTACATTTGTATCACCTAGTTTGATAAATTCCAGCTCGGATTTTTCATGATTGAGCAACGGTTAGCCGCCCTCAAGAGTTCCGACGAGACGGTTCGCTCTCAGGCCACCGCAGACTTTTGGCAGGAATGGTTTCATCAAAAGGGCGCTGATAAAGCCCAGCTTTTGCTGCGCAGCCAAGCTTTGCTAGAGCAGGGGGAGACTGCACGGGCAGAAGAGCTACTAACCCAGCTCGTACAGGCTGAGCCTGATTTTGCCGAAGCCTGGAATCGCAGAGCGGTGCTGCACTACCTGCAAAAGAATTATCAAGCGGCGCTGGCAGACTGTCAGCGGGTGATTGCTCTGGTGCCCTATCACTTTGGCGCGCTGCACGGCTTGGGACTTTCGCAGGCGGCACTGGGTAACTACCGAGAGGCGATCGCCGCTTTTCGGCAGGCATTAGCGATTCAGCCCTACGCCACTGTGAATCAGCGCCTAATTCTAGAGTGTACGGCTCGTTTGAGCTAAATTCTCTCAGCAGATGTTGTCTACCTAGCACGTAAACCACCTGATTCTGTGGCACTCTGAATTAAGGAGCTTACACTTTAAACACCGAAAACACCGAGCTGAATCCCGCTTGCGCTATGCAAACTTTGCCCAATCCTACGGCTGCGCCCGCTGCTGAAGCGAATCCTGCCTTTGACACCACCATCCATCGTCGCCAAACCCGCCCCGTCCAGGTTGGTGACGTCACCATTGGTGGGGGGAATCCAGTCGTCGTCCAGTCAATGATTAACGAAGACACGCTGGACATCGACGGTTCAGTGGCCGCCATTCGCCGCCTGCATGAAATTGGCTGTGAAATTGTGCGGGTGACCGTGCCCAGTATGGCCCATGCCAAAGCGATCGCTGAGATTAAACAAAAGCTAGCGGCCAGCTATCAGCCCGTACCGCTCGTCGCAGACGTGCATCACAACGGCATGAAAATTGCCCTAGAAGTGGCCAAGCACGTCGATAAGGTACGAATCAATCCAGGGCTATATGTTTTTGAAAAGCCAAGCGCTGCCCGCACAGAGTACACGCAGCAAGAATTTGAGGAAATTGGCAGCAAAATTAGCGAAACCCTAGAGCCTTTGGTGGTTACCCTGCGCGATCAGAACAAGGCCATGCGCATTGGCGTAAATCATGGGTCCTTAGCCGAGCGAATGTTGTTTACCTACGGCGATACCCCAGAGGGCATGGTGGAATCTGCCCTAGAATTTATCCGCATTTGCGAGTCCCTAGACTATCGCAATTTAGTCATTTCTTTGAAAGCTTCTCGCGTTCCCGTCATGCTAGCGGCCTACCGTCTGATGGTGCAGCGCATGAATCAGTTGGGGATGGACTATCCCCTACACTTAGGCGTCACCGAAGCCGGAGACGGTGAATATGGCCGCATCAAGTCTACAGCCGGTATTGGCACGCTTTTAGCCGAAGGGATTGGCGATACGATTCGCGTTTCTCTCACCGAAGCACCAGAGAAAGAAATTCCGGTTTGCTACAGCATTTTGCAGGCTCTAGGGCTGCGCAAAACAATGGTGGAGTATGTGGCCTGCCCTTCCTGCGGGCGGACACTTTTCAACCTCGAAGAAGTACTGCATAAAGTCCGGGAAGCCACTAACCATCTCACGGGTTTAGACATCGCGGTTATGGGCTGTATCGTCAACGGCCCTGGCGAAATGGCGGACGCGGACTATGGCTATGTCGGCAAGCAGCCAGGATACATTTCCCTCTACCGGGGGCGAGAGGAAATCAAGCGGGTGCCAGAAGATCAGGGTGTGGCGGAACTGATCAACTTAATTAAGGCAGACGATCGCTGGGTAGATCCCTAAACTTGTATTAAGGAGTGAGCTAAACTAGCCAACATTCTCGTCAATGTTTGTTAGAACAAGGTCTAATGCTCTTACTTTTGCGAAAGAGCATTTTTCAAAAGAGCTTTAGCTCGCGTAAAAGCCCGCCTTAGAAAGTGGGTTGTCCGACCCGATCGCTAAACTTTTGGTGTGCTAGATTGAGCATACCGCCCTCAGACACATCAGTTGATTTATGGCAATTTCAAAACGTGGACTTGTGCTTGGTGCGACAGCTCTTGCGGTCGCCGCAGTTACAGTGACCGGCGCGGGCATTCATCTTTCTCAAGGACAGGCCTTTTTTCGAGAAAGCCCTAAAGAGCTAGTTGATGAAGTTTGGCAGCTCATTGATCGCAACTACGTCGATGGCACCTTCAATCAGGTCGATTGGGAAGCTATCCGCATGTCTTATCTAGGGCGAGATTACGGCAACCAGGAAGAAGCTTACGACGCTATCCGGGAGATGCTGGAGCAGCTTGATGATCCCTATACGCGCTTCATGGATCCTCAAGAGTTTCGCAATATGCAGGTGGATACATCTGGGGAGCTGACGGGGGTTGGAATTCAGATTTCTCAGGATGAGGAAACTGATGAAATATTGGTGGTAGCGCCGATTGAAGATACGCCTGCTTTTAATGCTGGTGTCCAAGCTCAAGACGTAATTGTGGCCATTGACGGTCAAAGTACCGAAGATATGGATCTCAACGAGGCGGTTAACCTGATTCGGGGGCCAGTGGGTTCTCAGGTAAAGCTGACGCTAAAGCGGGGCGATCGCACGATGGACTTCGATATTGAACGCGCTCTGATTGAGATTCATCCGGTGCGCTATAGCTACCGGCAAGAGACTGAAGGCGGTATCGGCTATATTCGCTTAACCCAGTTCAGCGCTAATGCGGCTGTCGAAATGCGGGAAGCGATTCAAGAATTAGAAGATCGAGACGTCATTGGTTACATTCTAGATCTGCGCGGCAATCCAGGCGGTCTGCTTTATTCCAGCATTGACATTGCTCGGATGTGGTTAGCCGACGGCGCCATTGTTTCTACGGTCGATCGGCAGGGCATCGTGGATGAAGAAGCCGCCAATAATCGAGCCTTGACAGAGCTGCCGCTGGTTGTCCTCGTCGATGGCGGTTCGGCTAGCGCTAGCGAAATTCTCTCTGGCGCTTTGCAAGACAATCAGCGAGCCGTCTTAGTGGGTACTCAGACCTTCGGTAAGGGGCTGGTACAGTCAGTCAGAAGCCTGCCTGACGGGTCTGGAGTTGCGGTAACGGTAGCTAAGTACCTGACGCCGAGCGGTCGCGATATCAATAAGCAGGGGATTGAACCCGACGTGATTATTGAGCTGAGCGAAAGCGATCGCGAGAGCTTTGCGGAGGACAGAGAAAAGGTTGGCACCTTAGAGGATCCCCAATACGCCAAGGCGCTGGAGATTTTGAGTCAGCAGATTCGCGTCAACCGAGAAGCCGCCAATGTGCCCAGCACGCCTGCTCTCAACTAGGGGCGAGTTGTTAAGGCTGAAAAATTGCAGGCCGACTAGGATCTACCTGGTCGGCTTTTGGCCATTACTGGGGCCGACATTTACCGGCTCGAATTAGTCCTACTCGCCGAGCGATCGCCTCGCCCTGGGAGCCAAACGGTCCCCAATGCTGCGGCTTGGCTTCTGCGATCGCATCAAACTGCTCGCCAGTGATAATTTGGCAATGTTCGTCTGCGTCTTTGGTGATGTACCAGCTTTGAGCGTCAGCCATATACTCGTTGCCCCCTGTGTATCGGCAGTTTAGCTACTTCTTCTTACCTTTCTTTGACTTCTTAGACTGAGCACCACCAAAGCCCTTTTTATTTTTAGACTTGTTGGTTTTCTTTTGTGAGCTTGTGTCTTGCTTCATTTGGGAAAAGTCACTCAGCATGGGCCGGGGATTTTCTGCCAGTGTCCACCCACGGGCGATCGTGTCCATTTCCGCTGCTTCAGAGAGTTCTGAATCGATTAGCTGATCCCTTGCTTGCTCAAAAGCTTCAAATTGTTCCAAAGCCTCCATAAATTCTTCCATCCCTTCCGGCAGTTGAGGCTTCAACTCCTCCTCGCTAAAGTCTGACTCTTGCGCCAGACCTAACGCGATCTGTATTCTGGGCCAACTGCCTGCAAAGAGCTGATCAACCGGGCCTTGCTGATAAACTTGCTCAATCAGCGGCGCGGCGGCAGTTACCTGCAACTCAACCAGTTCTTGCACCAAAATGCCGTTCAAGCCAGCGCTTTGCGACTGAAACTGCTCCAGTTGAGTCTGCATAAACTCAACAATGGGAGTGCGGAGCTGCACTGACTTCTTAGCCAGTTCTCCCAAAGCCTCAACCGCTGTGATCACACCGATTTCATCGTCAGCTTCTCTGTCTGCCGCAACATAGCTGGTCAAGGGTTCAAAAGCAGGCTCGCCCAGCATAGAAAATGCTGCTATCAGTTCCGGTGGTAACCAGTCGTCTTCAAAATCAAACAGCGGCACAAGTGCGGCGGCAGCTTCGCCTGCTTGGAGCTGCGCTAGCGATCGCAGGGCATGCCAAGGTGCCCAACACTGCAGTTTTTCTTCGCTGTCCCAGAGGGCCTCATCCATCGCCATGCGAATAAGGTCGGGCACGTGCTCTGAGGTCAAGCCAAATTTAGCCGGATAGTTAGGCCAGTCACTGGCCTGTTTCTCCAAGCATTCCTGATATTCCAGCAGTTGATCGACAGGGGGCGTGTAGGACTGAGAGGACATTAAATAGCTTCCCAGAGCGCTTTCTTACGAGCTTAAGACAGCTTGCCAGAGAAGCACAACTCCAAGCTAATTTAATTCAACTGTTTCGTCCGTCTCAACTGCAAAACATGAGCTTAAAAAGCTTCCGGTTCGTACAGCGTCGGCTCTAGCTCAGCAAGTTTGTCTTGCACAAACTGATGGGCATCCTGAATTGCCTGATTGTAGACCAGCGGGCCTAGCTCAGCCACGAAAAAAGCCAGCAAACTCTTGGCCTTGAAGTAGCTGATTTCCTCATCTAGCTCTGTGGCAAAATGAGCCTGAACTGCATCGAGAAGCTGAGCCTGCTGTTCCTGAGAAAGCTTGATGTGAACCGGACTGTGACGCTGGCGCTGGCTCATAGATAATGCCGAACTTAGTTCGTCTCTAGCTTACAGCGATCGCCAGTATCGCACGCTTCCTGACGCTGCCGTTCTGCCACTAAAGTCTGTAAGTTGGGCCGCCCGGTCAGCTGCAGCCGCCAATCTGCCCAAAGCTCGTAAAGCTTGTCTACAATCGGGCCAATGATAGGCCATTTTGTGACGGCATAGATCCAGCCCATGCCCAAGATCTGGTAGACTCGCCGGAAAACCGCGACGTTTTTGATCACGGTGCCATCAGGTAGTACGGCATGAATGCGGCCCATCGCCGTTTCGTAATCAATGCCTGCGTTTTCATCTGGGCTGTAGGCTTCATCGGCAATATCCACAAACTTGACCAAGCCGCGTCCCGCGTCGCGCTTTTGCAAAAAATTGACCTCTCTGAGGCACAGCGGACAGTCGCCGTCGTAAAGCAGCTTAATCTGCCAGTGCGGGTTAGCTGGGTTCTCTGCTAGGGTAGTCTTTCTAGGGGTCTGCGGTGAGATCACGGATACAATGCCTTGGGCTTTTGAAACAGTTTGTAACTCTATTTTAAGAAAGATTTGCTCTATGAGGTATCTCGCAACCACGCTCCTCGCCAGCGGCCTGTTTATTACCTTTAGCTTTCTGCTGCCGGTAGACGGATATGGACTGCAACAGGGATGGATACCCCTGTCGCTAGTAGGCTGGGCGATCGCTCCCTATGCTGTAACTCTCTGGGCAATCAAGCGGCTACGCTCCTGTAGAATTTCGCTAATCCTCTTGCTGATAGCAGCGACTCTCTTGACCTTTTCTAGCGTCATAATCAGCTACGAAGCTTTTATTGCCCATCTCGACGCCCAAAGCAGCCTCACTTTCGTGGTGCTGCCGATTTATCAGTGGATTGGCCTCAGCCCGCTGCTGATCACGGCGCAGCGATGGCACCGGGCTAACTAGACTGATGCAGCAAGAGCGCCTATGCGCCTGCCACTAAAACGCCCCCCACAATAATCAGCGCTGCTCCCAGCAATAGCTTAATAACCGAAACATTCTGCCATTCAGCAAAAATCAGCAGCCCTAGCAGCACCGTGACTAGGGTATTCATGTTGTAGAGCGGGACCAGCTTAGAAATAGGCGTGCTGTAGCGGGTAAGTCCAACTGCGACTAAGGCCGTGCCTGCCGCCCAAAAGGATCCCATCAGCACCGTATAGCTGAAGGCAACGGGAGGCAGATTGCGATTGGGCCACAGACCATAGCTGACTCCGCCAATGAGGACGACCCCGATGCCAATGCCGACAAGGTAAGGACCTAGTCCAATATCGCTTTGATTGCTGGACTTTTGCAGGATACCGAATAGGCCATAAAGCAGCGCGGGTGCAAGGCCGCCGACCAGCAGCCCTGTCATTTGCATAGAGGACATAGAGCAGATTTTATTTTTACCTCTCTATTATCTAGCTGTTTGCCCTGAGTCATGGGCTGAATTAAGGCAGGCTAAATTTTATATGCGTAAATTTGCATATTTAATTACACATAGTGCGCATAGTTGCATATAAAATTGACTAGAATCAAACTGATGTATCTAGTCTCTGGCAGGAAGAATCATGGCTCAGATTTATGCGGGTCGCTATACGGCTCAAATTGAAGGCTCATTTGTGGTGTTCTTAATTGGTTTGCGGGTTAATCAGTTTTGGGCTGTGCATAAGTGGCTGCCGGTGGCCCAGGCCATGCCGCCGATGCTCAAAACGCTCTCCCAAAAGCCGGAAAAGGGCTTCTTAGGGGCTGAGCAGTTTTTTCATTTCTGGCCGCTGACGACGCTGATGCTCTCTTACTGGCGATCGTTTGAAGCTTTGGAAAAATTTGCCCGCAGCAAGGAAGATCCCCACTGGCGAGCCTGGCAAGATTTTATGCGCCGAGTCGGCAGCGATGGCAGCGTCGGGATTTGGCACGAAACTTATCTAGTGGAACCCGGGCAGTATGAGTGCATCTACGGCAACATGCCGCAGTTTGGTCTGGCAAAGGCGGCCAACCACACCGCGATCGCACCTAAAACCCAGTCAGCGCGGCAGCGGGTAGCGCAGTAAGTAAGGCCGGCTGCTGGCTTAGAGTGGCGTCAGAATCAGAGGCTGTCTGACGGAATCAGGGGGGCTGACTACAATCGTTTAAAAAGGGACTTGTTATCACACCGGGCAGCCAGCGATGACCACTCAAACCCAGCTTCCAATTCCAGACTATTTCGATGCGGCGCGCGTGGGCGAGGTCTGGCGGGTGCCCTACCAGGAACGGGCGGTGCAGGCTAAAGAATGGGCGCAGCAGCACGGTATTCAGCCTGCTGTAGAAGACACAACCAAGATTTGCCTGCTGGCGATCGATGTGCAAAACACGTTCTGCATTCCTGACTTTGAGCTATTTGTTGGCGGCCAGTCCGGCATGGGCGCGGTGCACGACAACGTCCGCCTGTGTGAGTTTATCTATCGCAACTTGGGTTCAATTACGGCGATCGCGCCCACGATGGATACTCACACTGCCGTGCAGATTTTTCACGCCGAGTTCTGGGTCAATGAAGCAGGCGAAAATCCAGCGCCGATGACCAATATTCATCTGCAGGACGTGCAGCAGGGACAGTGGCGAGTGAATCCGGCGATCGCTCCGGCTTTGGCTGAGGATAACTATGACAAGCTGCAGGCTTACGGACTCCACTATGTCAAACAGCTAGACGAGCGCGGCAAATACCCGCTGACCATTTGGCCCTATCACTCCATGCTGGGAGGCATTGGTCATGCTTTGGTTTCAGCCGTAGAGGAAGCCTGCTTTTTTCACAATCTAGCCCGCAACAGCCAAACTCGTTTTGAAGTCAAAGGCAGCAACCCCTTTACCGAAAACTATTCGGTCTTGAGTCCGGAGGTGCTGCAGGATGAAGCCGGCAGGGCGATCGCTCAAAAAAACAGCAGCCTGATTGAGAAGCTGCTCGCTTTTGACAAGGTGGTAATTGCGGGGCAGGCCAAGAGTCACTGTGTAGCCTGGACAGTTGATGACCTGCTGAGGGAAATTCAGGCGCGAGATTCAGCCCTTGCTAAAAAAGTTTATCTCCTAGAAGACTGCACTTCTCCGGTGGTGGTGCCGGGAGTCGTAGACTTTACCGAACAGGCCGATACTGCCTATGGCCGCTATGCCGAGGCGGGAATGCATCTGGTGCAGTCTACCGAGGCGATCGCAGACTGGCCGCTCTGAGGGTGAGAGGTGATTTGGTAAGGAACGGTTTTCAAACCGTCTCCGGCTTCTGCTGGATAGCGCTGCCGTTTTGCTGCACTACATGGGTTAGCTCGTGGGCAATCAGTTCTTGCCCCCCCTGGTCACCCGGATTGTAGGCCCCCTGGCGGAAGAAAACGTCTTGCCCGGTGGTAAACGCTTTGGCGTTGATAGATTGATTCAGCTGATCTGAGCGCGCATCCGTATGGACTCGTACGCCGCTGAAATCCGCGCCTAAAGCCTGTCCCATCGAATTTTGCAGACCCGCATCTAGGGGCTGCCCTTGGCCGCGCGAAGCCTGAATCGTGGATTCTAAATCCTGCTCGGCCTGCATTTCACCTGTGGCTTGCCGCTGCAGCATTGGTTTCATCTGCAGTTCGTCTTCCTCTTCGGGCATGGCCTCGCGCCGCAGCATCGGCTTCATCTGCAGTTCATCCTCTTCTTCGGGCATGGCCTCGCGCTGCACGTCTAGCTTGCCCTGTAGCAGTTCCTCTTCTTCGGGCATGGCCTCGCGCTGGACTGACTGCCCGGTTGAAGCCTGGGGTGAATTGATCTGACCTACAACCTGCTTGGCGACGCTGTCAGCTTCTTGTTCGTACTTGTCTCCTACTTCGCCAATCGTCAGCTTAGTTTGAATGGGAGCTGAGGCGGAGGGAAAAACAGAAACCTGATTGGGGTCGAACCCAGCCGTTTTTGCCTGCACTAGCTGAGTTTCGGCGCTGGCAGGCGCTTGCCGAACCCCAAAGGGCCGAGATTGAAGTGATTTAGCCTGGAGATGCGCCACTGTGCTCTGAGCGGTTGGAACTTTGGCTGTCTGTCTCGTACGCATAGCAGACCTCTAGCGGCTATTGATAAAAAGTCAATCCTGCCTCAAGTTTGGCATAGGTCAGTGGCGATCGCGCCGCATCGTCAAAAAAATTCGACTTAGGTCTAGTTACCCTGACTAGCTTCTTTCTCTCCGACGGGTGCCCAGAGAGCGGCTTCACTGGGCAAGGTTTGGGTCGCAAAGCGTTCGGGCGATCGCAGGCCGATCACAATCGGAATAGCTGCAACGAGGCAGGCTTGCAGAACGACAAAGCCGACTGTAAACAGAGGATGATAAACAGGAGCCTCACTCTGGTTTTCCCGCAGATCTTGAGTATGCATGGTCAGAAATAAAATAGCTTTATTTCTAAAGTAAACTCAAAAATCTGTATCGACTGCTACAGAAAGATAGATTTTTCAAGAGTTCACAATTCCTAGCAGCTGTGCACCTCGCCGTCGGGCATGGTGGTGCCGCAGAGATTCGTGCCTGCCGAAAAGACAATGCCTTCTAAGGTGGTACCTAGTAAGCTAGCGTCTTCTAGATCGGTGCCGCGCAGGTTGGCATTGGTCAGGTTGGCGTTGGTTAAATCAGCCCCGGCCAGCCTAGCGTCCTGCAGATTGACGTTAGACAGATTGGCGCCGCGCAGGTCTGCACCGCGCAGGTCTGTGCTGCGTAGGTTAGCGTTTGTCAGATTGGCGTTACTCAAGTTGGCATTTTGCATTTCAGCAGCGCTCAGATCGATGTCGCTGAGATCAGAATCGCGCAGATCAATGCTGACTAAGTTGCTGCCGCTGAGGTTGGCCCCGCGCAAGTCGCTGCCCTGTGAAATTACCGCCTCTAGCTCCGCGTCGCTAAGGCCGCTGAGGCTGAGATTGCTGCCCGTCAGGTTGGCCCCGGAAAGCTCTGTATCCTCCAGTGCGGCCCCCGATAGATTGGCCTGACGCAGATCGGCCAAAAACAGACTGGCTTCGGTCAGATTTGTCTCCGTCAGATTCGCCGTTGGCAAAATAGCCGAGTCGAGGTCAGCTTCCTGCAGATTGGCCTGAGCTAGGTTGGCTCCTTCCAAATAGGCCAGCGATAGATTGGCCTCCTGCAGGTCTGAAGCCGTCAAATTGGCCTGTCTCAGATCGGTGGCCTGTAAATTACCCTCTCGCAGATTCACCTGGTCGATGCCCGCATCTTGCAGCGTGGCTAAAAAGAGATCGGCCCCCTCTAAGTTAGCTTCGCTCAGCACCGTACTGGTCAGATTAGCCGCCTCAAAGCTAGCCCCGGACAAATCAGCTCCGGTCAAGTCAGCCTGCCGCAAATCGACTTCGTCTAAGTTGGCATTACTGAGATCGGCCCCGGTCAGATCGCGATCGCCCACCCCCTCTGTCACCAGAGCATGAACCAGCCGCCACTTGTCGTCAATCACCGTAAACGTATCGATCAGGGCATTGGCAAGCTGAGCCCGATCGAGATCGGCACTGGTGAGATTGGCCCCCGACAGATTGGCATTGCGCAGATCCGCCTCGCTCAGCCGCGCCTGAATCAGGAAAGCGCCCCGCAGGTCAGCGCCGTTGAGATTGGCTCCCCGCAGGTCGGCTCCCCGCAGATTGGCCCCGCGCAAAAAAGCGCCTGAGAGATCCGCATCGCGCAGATTGCAGTCATCACACTGGCGGGTTTCGCGCAGGCGAGCGACATGATTTTCGTTAGCGCCATAGGCGGCTGAAGTCAATATCCACAGCAGTCCCAGGCTAGGGAGCAAAAATTTAAGGGCCATCGTCTTCATGTCTACCCATTCGCCCAAATCTTAGCCGATCCGGCGGATCGAAAAAATTCGACATAGGTTTAGCCTGTTTCGCGGCTGACAGCCAGTACCCTGGTGATGGGAGTGAGCTTGGCTCAGGTTTAAAAGGCAAGTTGTGAGTAACGAGCGACTGACTGATCAGCCGCTAGGATTGTTGAACTTGAGATTGACAACCGCGCTTCACGATAACGTTAACGGTAGGGTGTGTTGTGGCGCAGCCTGACGTACCCTTTGTAGGCAATGAACTTTAATGATTGGCTCAGCTCTAAAATAGTTGGCTCTCTAGGCCTAGTCGCGGTTGCCTGTTTGGGGGCACCGGCAGCCAGGGCGATCGCGCCTTTACCCAGTGGCAATGACGCTGCCGCTAGCCGCTACGCCCAGGCAGGTCTGCTAGAAGAACTAGAGGACTTTGACTACTGGCGTAATCTCTGCGAACTTCAGGCCAGCGCCGAACAGTACGAGGAAGCCGTCACCGCTTGTGAAAAAGCAATTGAGCTAGAGCCGCGCGACTCGGATATTTGGGCGCTGCACAGCGGCATTTTAGTGGCGCAGCAGCAGTATCCCGAAGCGATCGCCTCGGCAACTCAATCCCTCAACCGCAACGAGGAAAATTCCCTGGCCCTGACCTACCAGTGCATTTCCTTCTCAGAGCTGGGCCAAACCGAAATGGCCTTAGACAAGTGCAATGAAGCCCTGCGAGTCAACGGCAGCTGGGGCAATCAGTCACCGGCGCTTGCCTGGTTCCGACGCGGTCGGATTTTGGCCCAGATGGAAAATTACGAGCAGGCGCTGGTGGCCTATGAGCGGGTGCTGCTGATGGAGCCAGGAGATTCCCTGGTGCTGGCCTATCGCTGCGAAGCCCTGCGCAATTTGACTAACTACGACGCAGCGATTGGAGCCTGTCAGGATGCCCTGATTGGCAACGGTGACTGGCGGCAGCAAAACGCGGCGATCGCCTGGTATAACCAGGGATTAGCTCAGGCTCAGCTAGGCGACTATAGGGCAGCCATCGATCTGTACGACCGAGCGATTAACGTGGATCCAGAGAATGCCTTAGTTTGGACAGCCCAGGGCAAAGCTCTAGAGCAAATTGAGGAATATGCCGAAGCGCTGACCTCCTACAGCCGCGCCGTTGAACTGAAGCCAGAGCATTCTCGTGCCTTGGTGGGACAGTGTACGTTATTCAACCAGCTAGATCAGTACGACATGGCGATCGTGGCCTGCGATCAGGCTTTGGCGGCAGAAAGTGACGGTATCTGGTGGGAAGAAGGCCCAGCTCAGGCTTGGATTGAGCGGGCACATGCGCTGACCGGGCAGGGGGAGTATGAAGCAGCCCTGGCTTCAGCTAACCGTGCCGTCGGCATTAGCCCTAACTTTACCCAAGCCTGGAGCGATCGCAGCGTGATTCTGTGGTTTTTAGAGCGCTATTCAGAGGCGCTAGCTTCTACCCAAAAGGCGATTGAGCTAGACCCAGCCTATGGAATTGCCTGGGCCAATCAGGCCCGAATTTTACGCACCTTAGAAGAATACGAAGCGGCCCTGAGCGCTTACGAAACGGCCTTGCAGCTTAACCCCGATGATGCCCTTACCTGGGCTAACCGCAGCGTAGTTTTATGGTATTTGGAGCGCTACGAGACAGCTTTGCTCTCAACCAATGCCGCCATCAACCTCAACCCGGAACTGTTTCAGGGCTGGTACAACCGAGCCACCAACTTGACTGCTCTCAACCGCTACGAGGAGGCCCTCGTTTCCTACCAGCAGGCATTACAAATCGATGCCGAAAATGCCGATGCCTGGGCCGGACTGGCTTTGGCTTTTAGCCGTTTGGGTCGGCTGGAAGAAGCCCAAGTTGTTGTGGCCAAAGCCTTAGAGCTGAATCCAGCTCAGCAAACCGCCTTAGCGCTGATGCAAAACATCAATCAGCAGCTTCAGCAGCAACAGCAACAATCAGTCATGCAATAATTGGCAACATTTACGGCAAGGCAAAGAGCGATCGCATAATCTGGATAGAGCAGGGTATCACCGCGACGGAGCACTTTAGCCATCTCTCAGCGTAAAGGGTTGCTGGGGCAGGCTATTTGGCTTAGTGCACATCATTCATCTTCATAACTGCCATCAGCAGGTTGATATCATGACGAAATTTTGGCGTCGTCAGCGGCCTCTTCAGCAACGCAGATTTAAGCAGATCCGTTTTGGCTTACTGCTGGGGCTGACCCTGCTGTTCAGCCTGATCAGTACGGGGCCTTGGCAGGCCGTAGCGACTGCTCCTGAAGCAATGCCCGTTGTCTCCGTGCCTAGCTGGCCGCTGCCGACATCAGGCGTGCTTATTGCCCAAGAAGCCAATGAACTCAGCGGCGTGGCACTGCTGCAAACAGGACAGCAGCTCTATGAAAACGGCGACTTGGCTGCCGCTGCTGAGACGCTGCAGCAGGCCGTGGCGCTCTACCAAAATGCGGGCGATCGCCTCAGACAGGCGGCGGCTCTGGGAAATTTGGCTTTAGTCTATGGTCAGCAGGGCAACTGGAGTTCAGCCAATCAAACCATAGCAGCTAGTCAGGCGCTTTTAGAAACTGATACGACGGGCGATCGCCCGCAGCTTTCTCTCCTAGCCCAAAGCTTAGATATTCAAGGCCGTTTGCAATATGCCCAAGGGGAAAAACAAGCCGCCTACGAAACCTGGCAACAGGCAGCCCAGCGCTACCGGCAGGTGGGTGACGAAGCTCGCTGGGTGCGCAGCCTGATTCGTCAGGCCAAGGCGCTGCAGGGACAGGGGTTCTATCTGCGGGCGGTTAGCGAAATTCTGCAGCCCTTGGCGGTAACGCTGCAGCAGCGGCCAGACTCGCTCAGCAAGGTCAGCAGCCTCCACATGCTGGGGGAAGCTTTGGTGGTGGCGGGGGATCTCTCCAGTGCCCAAGATGCAGTAGAGCAGGCTATCAGACTGGCGGAGCAGCTACTGGCAGCCCCCGGCCTTGAAGCCGCCCAACAGCAGGAACTGCAACAGGCGATCGCAGCAGCTCGGCTCACCCTGGGCAATATTTTTCAGGTTGAGAACTCCGGCACAGAAGCAGCGCTGAATGAATACGCTCAGGTTAGCCGCACCGCCGATCCGGCCAATCAGGTCCGGGCCAGGCTAAATACGCTGAGCCTGCTGATTAAGCAAAGCCGCTTTACTAACGCGGCTTCAGCAGTCAGTGAAATTGAGACGCAGTTAGCTGCTTTGCCGCCGAATCAGGAAACCTTGGAGAGTCGTACCCACTTTATTTTTGATCTACTTGCTTGGAAAGAGGCTAGCAATAGCAGTTTTCAGCCTCAAGACAAGCGGCTGTTTGCCCAACTGGCGATCGCCCGTGAACAGGCCAATAAGCTCAACAATAAGCGATCGATCGCTTACGTAACAGGCGCTTTCGGCAAGGCTTACGCGCTAAATCAGGGGTTAGAACAGGCTCAAACGGCGACAGAAGCGGCCCTGTTTTTATCTAAGTCGATCAACGCTAAAGACATTACCT
>NZ_JASATW010000026.1:0-84144 GCF_030405905.1 Sphaerothrix gracilis Ecp01 | reverse complement strand
CTGCGCCCTACGGGCCTTTGTCGAGTTGGAGTTGCAAGTCTGGCACCAGCAGTTAGGCAATTGGTATGAGCTCCAACGTCATCTCTATCAGGACGTCGCTCGCCAGTTCATACTTCAAGCACCTCTGATGGGTAGGACCGCTTGAATCTTAGTTTTGTCGATTTTGTCAATGCGTAAGTCCTGTAAAAATTAGGCGCTCGTCCGCAGCGCTAGCAGCCAGTTTAGGAGCAGAGCTTTGCTTACTTGCCGGGAGCCAGATTGAGCGCTCCTTTCGGATAGGCAATTCGCTTGTGATTATACTGCTGCCACACCTGCACAAAAATATCGGCAATTACCGCCATATTCTCGCGGCTGAGGCAAGAGTCTACCAGCTGACCGTCTCGCCAGCGGGCGCGGAGAATTTTGTTGACCATAGACAAGGCTTCTTCTGGCGTGGCCTCTTTCAGCGATCGCAGCGCCGCCTCACAGGAATCGGCCAGCATGACAATGCCCGTTTCTGGCGACTGGGGAATCGGCCCAACATAGCGAAAGTCCGATTCTGGCGGCTCAGCGGCGGCATTAGTCTGGGCCCGCTCTTTAGCCTGGTGATAAAAATAGCTAATTAGCATCGTCCCCTGATGTTCGGGAATAAAGGCTTCAATCGCCTGGGGTAAGCGGTGCTTGCGGGCCATTTCAATCCCCTTGGTGACATGTTTTCTGATGATATCGACGCTTTGCCAAGGATCGTCAATTTCATCATGCTTATTGACGCCGCCCATCTGATTTTCAATAAAGCCCTGGGGGTCGTGCATCTTGCCAATATCGTGATAGAGAGTGCCCGCTCTCACTAGCTCAACGTTACAGCCCAACGCTCGCGCCGCCGCCTCTGCTAGCGAAGCCACAAATACGGTGTGCTGAAACGTGCCGGGAGCGTTGGCAGCCAGGCGCTTGAGCAGAGGACGGTTGGGATTCGCTAGCTCGGCCAGGCGAATGGGCGTTACTAAATCGAATAGGTGCTCTAGGTAGGGACTGAGGCCAATCGCAACAATACTCCAGGCAATGCCGTAGAGCGCCTGTAGCCCTGAAGCCGAGAGGATATTAATCCAAACTACGCTGGAAACGGGGCTGAGCATTAGGGTTAGCACTAAGAAGACAAGGCCCTGGGTTATGCCAACCACGCCGCCTAGCAGAGCCAGCTCTTCGCGCGATCGCAGGCGGGCCGCCACCAGCGCACCCACTAAAGCCCCTGCAGCGCTAGCTACCAGTGGGATATTGCCTAACCCCGTGCCAATAGGCAGCATAACGGCAATTAAACCCACAACAGTCCCCCCCAGGGCGGCACCATAAAAGCTGCCAATCAGTAAGCCAACAGCGGGCAAGCTAACCGCCGGGAACCCAACGGCAATCAGCCCAGCCGAACTTACGGACACTAACATAATCAGGCCATAGTCTCGCCGCCGCAGTCCCGAAGAAGAGAAGCGTTCAACCAAGACAAAAACGGAAACGCCTCCCCCGACCAGAAGGCCGAAGCCAATCAGGCCCAGCCAGTTGAAGCGACGACGGCTAAGCTGAAAATGATCTAGTAAAACGAAGTCGTCCTGAGTAATCGGTTCGCCCTCGCGCACAATCACTTCACCCGCATCAATAGGCACCGTCACCGGATCCACATTCTGCGCCACCTGCTCGGCCTGAATCCGCGTTTGCTCTAAGTCAGTGACCAGATTAGGTGACAAAGAAGCCATTAAAATTTGCGTCGCTATTGTTTCTGTCTCTAAGGGCAAACTATTGCCGACCTGAAGACGAATCGCATTTTCTATCAGCTCATCCGGTAGTCCTGGAGCAATACCCTGCCTCAGCATTCGCTCTCCTACCTGGCGAACTAAGCGCTGCAGCGATCGCCACTCTGGGTCTGAGAGATCTAGCAAATTTTCGGAAAAGGCGAATGCCGATTCTGGTGCTGCTTCCTGCTTTGAACGATTTTGCAAGTCGGCTAGAACCTGCTGATAGCTCTCTCTGGCCCGTTCAATCGTGGTTTCTAAAGCACTTACTTCCGGAACGGTGGCCCGCTGTTTGTAAGTAAGCAGTTCCCGGAATGCCTGCTGCTGTATCGGCGATAGGCGATCGCTTTGAGTCTCTAGAGGCTGCAGATTGGGTGCGGTGATAGCCGTACTAGCTGACGGGAGTGAATTAGTTTGCTGAAATAGCCGCCAAAAAGCTTGCCACTCTGCCCTATCAGCCCGGCGAATATAGCGCTGAGTAGCCGTAGATAAAATGTGGGTAGGCACAAAGGGAAGTCGGCCAGTCTGTTCTCGTAGCTGACTGCCTGTAGCGAGCAAACCATCCAGCGTTTTGAGGGCTGCCGTCGTGGCATCCTGGTTGATCATCAAGACCGGCAGGGCACCATTACGAGCATCTCGCTCTCTTTCGGCAGTAGCCTGCTCGTTGATAACGTTAGCAGCGCTGGGGGCGATAAAAGTCTGCGGCGACTGCGTACCTACCTGGAGCTGTGGCTGATCGTAAAACCTTTGTCCAAACACAACCGTTAGTGAAATAACGGCTAGGGCGAAAGCTACGCGAGGATGGCCGCCTTGTTTGCGCTTATAGCGTCGCCGCGCGGCAATGCGGCGAGCCGCTGTTCTAGAAACAACGTCAGCAGCAGTGGCATTGGGGGCCGTCAGCAGCTTGAGCACCTGACCGTAGTTTTTGGCAGCTTGAGGCGTTTGTTTCAGAAATCCGGAAAGCGATTGCTTAGGCGTCTTTCCAAGGGCCAACTGCCACTGTCGATCAACTTGATTAATTAGCTGTCGGAGCAATTTCATGACTCCACCAAGGCTCTCGCTAGTTTAACGCTGATCTTTGCCACCCAACTTTAAGGGTAGTCACTGTCTGCTCCCCGCTAGAGGTATCAAGATTTACTAGAAATTTATCCGGCATCGTTCCAGAAATGGGGGAATCATCACGATCCCTACTGAAAGCTTAAGGGAAAAACCCATCAGCAACTTTAGCCTAACTCTAGTTTAGTTTGCGTTCTCACGCGCTTGGGCACGGGAATCCGGCCATCGCTCTCAACATAAGGGAAACTATGGCAGGGCGATCGCAGGGAGTGGCCCCCCGTTGCCGACCCGCCAGCCGCTGATACCGCACCAGCGAGCAAACAGGCGATCGGCTAGAGTCTGTATCTGTAGCGCCGATAGGGGGACACTACCGGAGCCAGCGGCCCGACTGAAATCAGACTGCCAGGCCAACGGTAGTCCTGACTGACCTAATTTAGCCCCCAACCACGCCCCAACCAGCGCCGCCGTTAAGTCAGGCTGGGCGATCGCCCGTAAGCTGCGCTCAATGGCTAGCCCATAGTCATGGGGCGTAGTCAGCACAATGTACAGCGCTAACCAGAAAGGCTGGAACTGAAGCGGCGTCTCCAGCGTTTCTAACTGGCTCTGCCAAGCCTGAAGTCCGGTAGGCTGCTGGCAGGCTGGCTCTAGTCTGGATAAAAGTCCCTGCCAGACTGGCTGCTGGCCTGAGGCGACCAGGGGAAAATCCGGAGGTTGAAGCGAGGCCAAGTCGAGCTGCAGGGAAGCAGCTGAGCTCAGCTGATCCTGCAGGGCCAGATCTAAAACTGCAGACGTCAGCCAGCAAAGGGTTAAAGTCTCGTTTGTCACTGGCTGTCTGACAGCCGTTAGCGACTGAGCTAGAGACTGAAGCCTGGCTGAGTGCTGGTGTAGGAGCAGCAGTCTAGGCATTTGGGCTAGGGCGATCGCCAATGGAGCGGTCGATATGTTGATACAATCGCTCTCTAGAGCATCAGCTAGGGCTTGGCTGGTTTCTGCTGAGGCCAATGCTGTTAGCTGCTGCAGCCAAGGTGAAACGGTCAATGGCAGCGATGACTGAGCACCATTACTTTTGAGCCGACGCCAGTCTGCCAGCGCCAGTCCCCAAAGAACTCCCCGAAATTGGTTTAATAACGCAGATTTCATAGAGTATGCTTAGCTTCAGCATCTTCTTCAGTATTGGCCTAGACGTCAGCGGGATGCAAGGCGTTGTTCATCCTAACGGCTGTGTTTTGATAGGTTTAAAGACGCTTGATCCATGATTTCAGCAAATCGTCCTTTGAATTCTAGAAGCTATTCGGCTATGTCTACTCGATTCCGCCTGCAGTGGGTGCGGCTGCTCTCTGGCAGTGCGATCGCCCTGGGCGTAATCATAGCGCCAGCTATGGCCCAGTCGCCGGAGCAGACAGAGACAGCCAGTCCCCCCACTGAGCCAATTTCTGCGACCCAGCAGCGCGCCGCTAGACCCACGCTGCGACTCAACAGCGAGGGCACCCCCGTCACTGAGCTACAGGCACTGCTGAAGCTTTTGGGCTATTACAGTGGCGAGGTGAGCGGTCGCTATGGCGAAGAGACTCAGACAGCTGTAGCTCAGTTTCAACAGGCAGCAGATCTCTCTGTTGATGGCATTGTGGGACCCGCAACCTGGAATCGATTGCTGCCTAGCCCACCCAGCGCTGACAATCCCCCTGCTACCAGCTCAGATCAAGCCGTGGGAGCAACAGCAGAAGCTACCCCTGTCGCTACTAACCCCACCGATACCCCTGCGACTGGCCCCGCTGAAGCTTCCCCTGTTGCCACAACCGCAGCTTCACCAACAGCCGCCGCAGAGACATCATCTGAGCCGCCTGCCACTTCAGAGTCAGCTTCAGACTCGCCAGCCCCCGCTGAGCCTACGCCAGCTAGAACCAATACCAATCCCCCTGTTGAACTGCCCGTCCTGAAGCAGGGCATGTATGGGCCTGCTGTGGCCAGACTACAGCAGCGGCTACAGGCATTGGGATTCTACAGGGGAGCTATTGATGGCATCTTCGGCCCAGCAACGGAGCAGGCTGTCCAGCAGGCCCAGCGGCAGTACCGGCTTACCCCAGATGGCATTGTGGGTGCAGCCACTTGGAGCGCTTTGCTGCGCTGAGAAAGGCTTTAATGCTTTTGAAATGCTTTAACGAACTCTCATCAGGCTGACGCTCAGGGCAGCGACTTCCACTCGGCCTCAACTAGCCAGGAAGGAATTGAGCTGGAACTATCCACCTGAGAAATTTCCACCCGATCGGAAGCATGGGCTGCCTGCGTTACAAATAGGACGTAGTTGCCCATCAAAAAGTAGACGCCCATCATAGCAGCGGCAGTAGAGGCTACCAAAAAGCCAGCCAACATTAAGGAAAATTCTTGGCCTTCAATTGCCTTTTCCATGAGCTGTAGCGCCCAGGCTACCAGCCCTATCACAATAGCCAAAATAAGAAGCAGCATAAGCAGCTATGATTAGACGCTTCCGAAAGCGTTTCTACATTAAATATCTTAACAGTTTTTAAGAAAACTGCTGCCTCAATGCTTAAGAAAACCTAAGAAAAGTAAAGTTGTCGTCCAGTTTGGAACACCGTTTTAAGCCAGCCCAGGGGCTTAATTTTTCGCTGGATATAAACTTCTTACAAAAGTGAGAGCTGCCGCTAATAGCGCCTAAATCAACCGGGTCGGAATCTGATGCTCAGCCAGATAGGCTTTGATTTCAGACACGCTGAGCTGGCCGTAATGTAGCAGGGATGCGAGAAGAGCCGCCTCAGCTTTACCCGTAGTCAATGCTTCATAAATGTGCTGACAGGTGCCGGCACCGCCTGAGGCAATGACAGGGACATCAACGGTCGAGGCGATCGCCTGGGTAAGGGTCAGGTCATAGCCTGCTTGGGTGCCATCAGCATCCATACTGGTGATCAGCAGTTCCCCAGCTCCCCGCCGCACCACTTCCTGCGCCCAGGCCACCGCATCTAATCCCGTATTTTCGCGTCCTCCCCGGACATATACATCCCACCCGGGCGGCTGAGAATCAGGGCGACGGCGGGCATCAATGGCAATGACGATACACTGGGCACCAAAGCGATCGCTGGCCTGATTAATCAAATCAGGATTGCGTACTGCTGCCGAATTGAGGCTTACCTTATCGGCCCCTGCCCTTAACAATTTTTTAATCGTTTCTAAGTTTTGGATACCGCCGCCGACGGTCAGCGGAATGAACACCTGCTCCGCCGTCTGGTAAACCACGTCAAAAATGATATCTCGATCTTCATGGGTCGCCGTGATGTCGAGAAAGACCAGCTCATCGGCTCCGGCCTGATCGTAAATTTTAGCTAGCTCTACCGGATCTCCTGCGTCTTTCAGGTTGACGAAGTTAACCCCCTTCACTACGCGGCCTGCCTTCACATCTAGGCAGGGCAAAATCCGTTTTGCCAGCATACTCTCTTCAGTCCCACTTGCACACGCTCTATTATGGGCTACTTCCTGACCAAGAATAGCCGCACTTTTGCAGATTAGTGCTGTCTAGAGTAGATGCGATCGCAAAAAAATAGCGTGCCCGCGGTGATACAGAGGGGAATCGCCAGCAGATTTATTAGTGGCAGACTGACTAAGCCCAGACAGAGCAGGCCAAAGCTAGCGCTAGCAGGCAGCGTTTGCAGAATCAGCCTCAGCTTGACGCGGAAGCCCAGCCGTCGCCGCTCTAAAGGCGGATCTAAAAAGTCTAGACAGACCAGGACAACGGCTAGGGTAATTCCTCCTAAACTGGCGACTAGGGTTCCCAGTCCCGGAGCCAAATTGCAGAGCAGTAAGACACCGCCAACCGCGATCGCCAGCAGAATTTTCTTCAGCTCAAACATAACGGCTCGGCCCAGATCGCGGAGAATGCCCAGCGGCGTCAATGGCAGCTCCGTCGGTCGCTGCCCGGTCTTCAGCACTTCTAATTCTTCAGAAAGCTTGCCATAGAAAGGGGAGCCCAGCAGACTGCCAAACTGCAGCAGCACCAGCCCCGTTACGACAAGCAACAGCAGCAACAGCAAAGCTTGAATGCCGTACTCAATCAAGGCCAGCCAGCTAGGCAAGGTTGCCAAGTAGCTCTCTATGTAGGCATCGAGCCGCCGTAGGCCAAACCAAAATAGGCTGGCGTACAAAGAAATGCCCAGCAGCAAATTAATGACAATCGGCCAAATGACATAAGGGCGCAGTTCAGGGTGTCGCTGCAGCAGCCGCAGCGCCCGCAAAGGATAAGCAGCCCCAATGAACAATCCCCCCAGTCCGGCTCCATTCGGTGAAAGCGACGCCATAAACCCCAATTTTTTAGGCAGTTTGACTAGCAATAAAGGCTAAACCAAAGTCCGGCTCCATTCGGTGAAAGCGACGCCATAAACCCCAATTTTTTAGGCAGTTTGACTAGCAATAAAGGCTAAACCAATCAGACCGCCAATGCCAAGCCCCAACACTGAAACACCAGCAACAATCAGCATCGTAGCGCCCCGCTTAAAGAGCTGCAGCAGGCGATCGCCTAAAAGAGTCGTCATGATGGAGCTGAGAGCTGCGGTCACCACTGCTACTATCCCAACTTTAAAGACATTGAGGGCTTCCCCCGCAGGCGTTATTCTTTCTAAATCAATGGTGCCGCCATAGTTCATCGCAATTGCTAAAGCCACTACCACCAAACCCATCCCCAAAATAGCCAGCCCCGCCAGCGAATTAGCAGGCCACCAGCGAAACTGCCCCAAAGACATCGGCCCGGCTAAGGCGATCGCCTGCAGCAGGGTACCCACCAAGGCCAAAATCCAAATCCAGTAGGGCGCTGGAAACGCCGCCAAAAATAAACCGACAAAGCCATAGAGCAAGCCGCACAGAATAAGTAATCCCCAAGGAATCTGTTTTTTGAGGGTCGCTTGAGGCAGACGAGTGCGGCGGCGACGGGAAGATCCTTTCATGGCAGGTCGCATCTTCGTAATGGGATAGGAGATAGAGAAAACTGTCAGCAGCAATCCTGGTTTGAGTATACCGAGGGCTGCGCTTCCGTGAGAAAATAAGGGGGAGAATAGGAGCTTTCATGCCAGTTGCATTCAACGCTCTGCTACAGGGGCTACTAGGCGCTTCTAGCCTACTGATCGGCGGCCTGCTTGGAGCCTACTGGCAGCCTAGCCGGGTATTTTCGGCAGCCATTATGGCCTTTGGCAGCGGCACGCTGCTATCGGCGATCGCCTTCGACATTTCGCTGCCAGTTTACCAACTCAGCGGTTTTTGGCCCCTGCTGGTGGGCTTTTTGATTGGGGGCACTCTCTTCACCGCCGTCATCAGCTACATCGACCAGCAGGGCGGCTTTCTGCGCCATCCTTCCTCCTCTCGTCGCTTTCTATACCATCAGCGGCAAGAAGAAACCTCAGAAATTCTCGATCGCATTTCCCACGTAGAAATTTTGCATACCCTCTCTCCAGCAGAGATGCAGGCAATTATTCCGCTGCTCAAACCGCTTTCAGTAGAAGCCGGCACCCTCATCTGTCAAGAGGGAGCACCGGGAGATGCGCTGTTTTTGATTGTCACGGGCGAGGCGCAGATTATTAAAGGTCAGCAGCTTTTAGCGCTGCTTGGTCCCGGCGAGATGTTCGGTGAGATGGCGCTGCTGACCGGCGAGGAGCGATCGGCCAGCGTCGTTGCTGGAACGTCAATGGAGCTATATGAGCTAGACAAGGTCGATTTTGACGCCATGCTGGAGCGATCGCCTCAGCTAGCCAGTGGTCTCAGCCGCATTTTAGCGAGGCGACTGCGAGATACGACACAGACTACGCTGCGCAGCCTCGAAACAGATGGCACCTGGCGGCGACAGGTCTTAGACAGCGTTGAGATTGACCTGCCCCTGCCAGAGCAGCAGGCCATGCTGCTGCAGCTCACCAAAAACACTGCCCCCCTCGCCATTTTGGTGGGCACTTTGATTGACAATATTCCAGAGTCAGCGGTGCTGGGGCTAACGGCAAATAGCTACGAAATGGGCGGTTCGTTCTTGATGGCCGTCTTTATTTCTAATATTCCAGAAGCGCTCTCTAGCTCGACGGGGATGCGACAGGCCGGAACCTCAGTAGGCCGGATTTTAACGCTGTGGATTGGGGCAGTCGTGCTAAGCGGCCTCATGGCCCTGTTGGGCAGCTTGCTTAGCAGCGTTGCTTCTAACCTGGTGATTGCCATCGCTCAGTCTATTGCGGGTGGAGCTATCCTAGCGATGCTAGCCAGCACCATGATGCCAGAAGCCTATGAGCTAGGCGGTGGCTCGGTCACCTTCTCTACGATTACCGGATTTCTGATGGGCGTTTGGGTAGCTTCCCCTTCCCTGTAAGCTATGGCGTTCAAGCTACGGCACCAAGCCAAACTCTTTGAGGGCGGGTACAAAGTTGCGGTTTTCATGGCTGGGGCGGCTGAGCTTGATCAGAGCAAAGCGCTGGGATGGGCTGAGATCCTGCCACTGCTGCGCCGAGATTTCTGCTTTAACGCTAGCAGCCTGAGCCTGAACCGACTCTGGAACCTGCGCCGCTAGCCAGGCGGGCTGGGGATCTATTGGCAAATCTTTGGCAGGCGCACCGTTGTAGTGAGTAACGAGCTGCTGGAGCTGCTGCCGATAGTCGGCAATCTCAATGGGGGTAGAGCAGGGCTGCTGCGTCAGCGATCGCCGCTCGGCAGCGCTGAACTGGTGCCAGTGGGTCAGCTTCAGCTTGACACCGCACATATCCAGCTTCATGCGCACCTGCATGGGAATACAGCGCAGCGATTCAACAAAATCAGACTCAAAGGCAAAAAAGGCAGATTCTTCCACGGGCATACGCATCTCTGACAAAACTGTTTGATTAGGCAAGTGTTTGGAGGCAGGAAACTTCAACGGCGATCGCAGTCAAACCAGGTCTGCTGAGTTTCATAACTCAGCCACAGATTAGCTATGGCCAATACGATCACTTTGAGCAGGAAAGATTAAGTTATATTACTAGTGAGAGCTGAGGGACTAATAATATTGAGAGTCACTCGGAGTTCTTCAGGAAAAGGGGAAGCGCTCAAACGCCTATAGAGAAGGCAGCCTACCAAATCTAACCAGCGGTAGAGCAAAGAAGTTTACAAAGTTTACTATTCTTGACTAGGAAGAAAAGTTGCGCGAAACTAAACGAACGATTAAAGCGATCGCTCATTAGGATAATAAAATCCATAACTTTTTTAACCATTTTCAAGACAAAGTTTGAAGAAAAGTTAGCAGTACTTTACTCAAATTCGGGCTCATCCTGGGCGATAAAGCGTCGAGATTCTGCTCGCAGGCATTGATAGTTTCATCTAAAGAATTCAGAGGTTAGGGCTTGATGGAAACGCTGGAATTTGTCATCTATCCTGATGGTCGGGTCAAGGAAATGGTCACCGGCATCGTAGGCTCCTCTTGTGCTGAAGTTACAGCCGCAATTGAGGAAAAGTTAGGTCAAGTACTCAGTCAGCAGCAAACCTCTGAATATTACGCTCAGGCCCAGCGGCAAACCGTTGAAGCTGCGTCTGAAGCCCAAGTTTCTTTCAGCCAGTGGTAACTCGACACTCTCTATAGAAAGTAGTCTGTTTAGTTTTTGCGTATTAACCATCATGTCTCACTTTAGCCAAATCAAAACGAAGATCCGTAACCTGACTTCTTTACAGGCAGCTCTCTCTGATGTAGGAGCCTCTTGGAAAACTGGTCCTCAACCCGTCCGAGGCTATCAGGGTCAAACGCAGACGGCAGAAGTCGTGATTGAGCAGGACAACGGCTATGACATCGGCTTTCGCCGCAATCCTGAAACCAGCGACTACGAACTGGTGGCTGACCTGCAGTATTGGCAGCAACCCCTGTCTGTAGATGGTTTCCTCAATCAGGTAACCCAGCGCTACGCCTACCATACAGTGCTGACCGAAACCAATCAGCAAGGGTTTCAAGTTGCTGAGCAGCAGGAGCAGGCGGACGGTTCTATTCGCTTAGTCCTGCAGCGCTGGAGCGCATAAGGTCGTTCAAGCTGTCGTCATAGCAGCCTTGCTTGTGAATCAGTTCAATCAGTCTCAGGATAATCAAACAGGACTGGAGCCAGAACTAGGGGGTCCTTTGCGCGATCGCGCCGTACGCTCCGGTTTGGAACCAGAACTGGGCGGTGCGGTGCGGCAAAGGGGCGTTTATGTCGATGAGTTAACCTGCATTGGCTGTAAAAACTGTGCCCACGTTGCTCGTAATACTTTTTATATCGAACCGGACTATGGCCGGGCCCGTGTGGTTCGCCAAGATGGTGATCCAGACGAGCTAGTTCAGGAAGCGATTGATACCTGTCCGGTAGACTGCATCCACTGGATGGACTATACCGAAGTGCAGCAGTTGGAAGCCGATCGCCGCTATCAGGTCATGCCCGTCGTTGGCTTTCCGGCAGATAAAGCCGTTTCAGCCGCGCGGCGGCGACGGCTGAAGGAAAAAAGCCGGCGGCGTAAACAGTCGCCTTAAGGCCCAGCCATCCTTTTGGTTAAAGCAGAATTATTTTAGCTAGGAGCGCCGCTATGACGCTCCTATTTTTGTGGCCTGATTTTAGGTTTAGGGCAGCGCAGTGGTTACCTCGCCTGAAGGCGTCAGCGTGACCCGGATAGTCAGACTTTCCTGATTCAGCGGCGAAAAGACAGGATAATCCCGCTGCGGCACCAGGCGATCGCGGTAAGCAGCGGCAGCTTCATCCACCGGATTGATTTCGCTCACGGTGCCATCAGCGGCTAGCACCCAGTCGTAAACTAAAGTCTCGGTCAAATTGTCGGGCGGCTGCCAAATAGTTTCTAGATACTGCTGTACCTCCCCTAGCTGCGGCGGCGCAGCGATCGCTTCTGGGCTAGGGCGACTGCGGGAAAGCTCCGCTGGAGCGCTGGCTGCGGGTGCTTCAGCCGCCTCATCCGCTGCTATTGAGGGACTCGTCCCTGCCGGGTCTGAGGCTGCACTGGGGGGAGTTGCTGAGGGGGAACTAGGAGGCTGCTTTGCCTGTCTTGGCGAGACGGGAGGAGCGGCATTATTTGGGGCAGGTACCGGAGCAGCACCTGTGGCAGACGGTACGGTAGGGCTGACGGTCGGATCGGCGGGCAGCGGTCTAATAGGTGCGCGATCGCCTGCTTGAGCCGTCTCCGGCACCGCCGACTCCAGGTTTTCTAAATTTGGCTCTGACATAATTTCAGCCGCTTCGTCCCCAGAGGTCTGGGCCGTTTGGAAGGCAGGCTGCGACTGGTGCAGTAGGGCAGCGACACCGACAGCGGCAATTGTGCTAGCGGCAGCTATTCCCATGTAGCTAAATCGTCGTCGTCGGGAAGGCGGGTGGGCAACCGCAGGAACAATCGCTATCTCGGTGGCAAAGTGCTCCAACACCGTAGCCAAATCAGCCAGTTCTAGGGTGCTGAGGATCCAATCTATAGGCTGCCCTGGCAGCGGGTTAAGCTGCAGGCGATGCTGGGTTAGCCCTTGGCTTACCAAGGAGATGTTTTCCTGAGGTGGCTCTCTGGGACTCAACGTTTCGGCCTCGGCTGCTGGCGTCACAGCGGCTACCATTGTCAGCCGCGACTGCACGTAGCTCTCGACTGCCGCCGCTAGGGCTACAAGCTGAGACTGGCTGCCTTTAATTTGTGCTTGAGCAGAGGGGGCCCAGGACTGTCGGATGAGCCGAAAGCGCAATTTTTCAACGGTTAGGCGATCGCTCCAGGTGGAAAGCGCCGACGTTTTGCCTGCGATCTCTAAAACCCAGGTTTCAGAGACATAGCGCCGACTGATAGCCTGAGAGGAAAGTGTCATAACTACAACTTGACTATATTTGTTCCTGTCGCTGCGATCGCTCCAGTAGCGCTAGCCAAAGGCGGCGATCGCCCTTGGGGGAGCTATAGAACAAAAGATCAACCAAAAGCCTTAGAGCTAGCTGTTCCAGTGCCGACATCGGCAACGCCGGGTCCATCTCCATCCGCTCCTGATAGCTGTTGCTAAAGGCATCAAGATAATTACCTAGAATAGCCACCTGATAAGGCGGCTGTTTCTTCTCAGTTGATTCCTCCAGCTTGGCGATCGCCTGACGAATTGCCTGCTGCTGCTGCTGGGCAAGATGGCAAATCACCATTACTAGGGCTTTAGCTTCCTCAATATCTAGCTTTTTGCGACCTTGGCCTTTACGCAAAGGGCTTGACTGTCGCAGACGCCAGAGATTTACCCGATCAGATATTAGCGAGGCAAAGCCCAGCGACTGAGCCGCCGCTAAGACGGCTTCAGAGCCTAAGCCAGACAGCGCTTCTAAAGCCAGCAAAATCAAATCAAGCTGGGCTTTAATGTCATCTAGCTGAGCTAAAGCAGACGACTGAGAAAATAATGTATTGTCAGCAGCCGAAGCATCCACAATTCACACCACACCCTTAGCTTAGGTGATTGATCTTAGCCTGACACGAACAGTTACCATTTCTGAAACTCCCTTTGGGTGTAGCTTGATTAAGCCGCACTGAACCCCCAACGGACATTTGACCTACAGACCTATTAACAAATTAGTCCTTAAATCTTGCGGCTGTAGCCGTAGCGGCATGAATAGTGTACATAGTCGTTTTCGGCTCCCCATCAATATCTACACTACAATTCAGCCAGTAGGAATACATCCTGTCGCCATCCGGGCAAGCTAATGTTAGCTGGATTTTTCTGAATTCTATGAGTGGTAAAGCTGTGTCACCGCCTGTGTCCCTAAGTCGTTCAAAGTCTAACCGATTTGCAAAGCAGACTAAAAGGCAGTTGCGGCACATTCCTTTAAGCTTAATCCTGGTAGTTCCCTTTGTGATGCAGATATTTGCAGCCGTCGGTTTGACAGGCTACTTGTCCCTGCGCAATGGCCGTCAGGCGGTTAATGAGCTGGCCTCACAGCTACGCAAAGAGGTGGGCGATCGCATTGACCAGCATCTTGATAGCTATTTGGATATTCCCTATGTGGTGACGCAAACCAGCGTCAACGCTATTCAAGTTGATGGCGTCAGTTTACAAAATCAAAGTCAGCTAGAGCAATTCCTGTGGCAGCAGTTACAGGCATTTAATATTAACTACATCCTGGTGGGATTCGAGAACGGCAACTATACGGCAGCAGGCTCTTTTGACAACAATCCCATTACCTTTGACCTTGTCTCTCCTCAAACTCAAGACGGTAGCAATCACGTCTTGTTTTGGGAAACTAACCAGCAGGGAAATCGAACTGAAATTATCGCCGACGGTGGCCCCTTCGATCCCAAAGATGAAGACTGGTATGTTGCAGCCATTCAGAAAGAGGGAGCCACTTGGAGTCCGGTCTATAACTGGCTGGTGGAACCCTACAACTTAGCGATCGCCTATGCTCATCCCATCTACGATGACGCTAACAATCGCATTGCCGTTCTGGCAGCCGAGCAGCATCTAGCCCATGTCAGCAATTTTTTACAAAATCTGCGTGTCAGCCCCTCCGGGCAGGTATTCATCATCGAGCGCGACGGTCTGCTGATTGGCAGCTCTGCTGACGAAATGCCTTATGAAGTGATTGACGGAACGCCCCAGCGCCTATCGGCGGCGCGCAGCCAAAATCCCTTAATTCAAGCTACAGCCCAATACCTGACCGCAAGCTTTGCTGATCTAGGTCAAATTCAGACAGTCCAGCAAATCAGCTTTGACATTGAAGGCAAAAAGCAGTTTGTGCAAATCTCTCCCTGGCGCAGCGATCAGGGACTTGATTGGCTGGTGGTGGTGACAGTGCCAGAAGCCGACTTTATGGGCCAGATTCGGCGCAACACTCAGACCACCATTTTGCTATGCTTGGCAGCTTTGGGGGTCGCTACGCTATTGGGAATTGTCACTTCTCGCTGGATTGTCCGGCCTATTTTACGGCTCAATCAGGCATCTCAGGCGATCGCTTCGGGCAATCTGAAGCAGACAGTTGCCGAAAATTCAGCCGTGGCCGAACTCAACACCCTGGCCGCTTCTTTTAATCAAATGGGACAGCAGCTTCAAGACTCTTTTATTGCCTTGGAGAAAGCAAACCAAGAATTAGAACTGAGCAACGCCGAGCTAGAAAATCGGGTGCGGCGGCGGACTAAAGAACTTTCTCAGGCACTCAGTCATTTACGCGAAACTCAAACTCAGCTGATCCAAACTGAGAAGATGTCTAGCCTGGGCCAGATGGTGGCGGGACTCGCTCATGAAATTAACAATCCCGTCAGCTTTATCTACGGCAATATTCCTTATGCCAGAGAATACGTTAACGATCTGCTTGCTCTGCTCACTCTATATCAGCAAATTTATCCCCAGCCAGAAACCTCTATTCAGGCCAAGACCGAGTCAATTGATTTGCCTTTTCTGGTCGAGGACATTCACCGCCTGCTAGATTCCATGCAGGTAGGCTCAGAGCGCATTTATGAAATTATTCAGTCGCTCCGCACCTTTTCCCACTTAGATAAATCAGCCGTCAAAGCAATTGATATTCATCAGGGCATTGACAGCACGCTAAAACTGCTGCAAAATCGCCTGCGGGCTAAGCCCTCCCAGCCGAAGATTCAGGTCATCAAGCAATACGGTCAGATTCCATTAGTGGAATGCTATGCAGGGCAGCTCAACCAGGTGTTTATGAATCTGCTCGGCAACGCTATTGATGCTTTAGACCAGCGACGCTGCCAAGACAATGCTCAGCCTACGATTACAATCACGACGGCAATCACGGCCTCCGATAAAGTCCTGATTTCGATTTCAGACAATGGTTCAGGCATCAAGGCTGACATTGGCGATAAGCTGTTTGATCCCTTCTTCACGACTAAGGAGGTAGGGGAAGGCACCGGACTCGGCCTGGCCATCAGCCATCAGATTGTGACCCAACACCACCAGGGACAGCTTTATTTCGAGTCAGTTTTGGGCGAAGGGACAACCTTTTTTGTTCAAATCCCCCTGAAAAAATTGCCTTCTAGCCCGCTGGCCAAGCTTGGCTAAAAATACAGTTTTGACCACCAACAATCTACTCTCGAACTTAGGTTATCTTTACAATTAGTTACAATTAACTATCGTTCGGGAAAGAGTTTGTGGAACTTTTTGAGCCGCTAGGGTCAGTTAATGCGCTCGTCGTCGGGGCCAGTCAGGGGATTGGGCTGGGCTTTGTCAATCAGCTTCTCGCGCAGACAAAAGTGCAAACCCTCTACGCTACCTATCGTCGCTCAGAAACGGCAGCGGGTCTGATGGCTTTGGCCGCCAAGAGCGATCGCCTCAAACTGCTGCAGGTTGACGTTACCCAAGAAGAACAAATTATTGCGGGGATCCAACACATACAGCAGCAGACGCCAAAGCTACACTGGGTGATCAACTGCGTCGGGATTTTGCACGAAGGCGATTTGAAGCCAGAAAAAGCGCTGCGACAAATTGATCCTGACCAGCTTCTGCGTTATTTTCAGGTCAATAGCCTGCCCACTATTTTGCTCGCTAAGCAACTGCTGCCTCTGCTTCAACATGGCGATCGCAGCCTATTTGCGGCCATCTCAGCCAAGATCGGCAGTATTGGTGATAATCGGCTCGGCGGCTGGTACGGCTACCGGGCGTCTAAAGCAGCTCTCAACATGTTTATGAAAACTGCGGCTATTGAATATAGCCGCAAAAGCCCCAAAACAATTTTGTCCGTGCTGCATCCCGGTACCACAGACACGAAGCTATCTCAGCCTTTTCAAAATAACGTGCCACCGGACAAACTATTTTCCGTCGAGCGGACAGTGACGCAGCTAATCAGCGTGATGATGCAGCTTGATGAAGCTGACAGCGGCGAATTCTTTTCTTGGGATGGCAGCCGTCTGCCCTGGTAGGAGCTAATCGCACTAGCCCATAGCTCCTACCCTCTTGAAGCCTGTGGTCTAAGCCGTTGCTAACACCTTAGCTGACGCAGGCGTTTCCGTTTCAACTAGCTTGCCTAGCACCGCATTGACGTTGGTTTTAGCATCGCCAAAGAGCATCTGCGTATTCTCTTTGTAGAACAGCGGATTATCTACCCCGGCATAGCCGCTAGAAAGGCTCCGCTTCATGACGACAACATGCCGCGCCTTCCAAACTTCGAGGACGGGCATCCCAGCAATGGGGCTAGCCGGATCTTCAGCCGCGCTAGGGTTCACCGTGTCATTTGCGCCAATTACCAGCACGACATCGGTTTCAGGAAAATCTTCGTTAATCTCGTCCATCTCCAACACAATGTCATAGGGCACATTGGCCTCAGCCAGTAACACATTCATGTGACCTGGCAGACGTCCCGCTACCGGGTGAATACCAAAGCGCACCTGTTTGCCCTGCTTGCGCAAGAGCTGCGTAATCTCAGAAACCGCGTGCTGGGCCTGAGCCACCGCCATGCCATAGCCCGGCACAATGATGACGCTGCTGGCTTGATCTAGCAGCTCGACTGTTTCTTCTACATCAATGGAAGTAGCCTTACCACCGGGAGCCTGAGCAACTGCCCCTTTGCTGCTGCTGCCAGCCCCAAATCCACCCAAAATAACGCTGAAGAAAGAGCGGTTCATGGCTTTGCACATGATGTAGCTCAGAATGGCACCGCTGCTGCCCACCAGCGCCCCGGTGATGATTAGCAAATCATTGGAGAGCATGAAGCCCGCTGCCGCCGCTGCCCAGCCCGAATAGCTGTTCAGCATGGAGATCACCACGGGCATATCGGCCCCGCCAATTGCCAGGACTAGATGCAACCCCAGTACCGCCGCGATCGCCGTCGTGATCAGTAGCGGCGTTAGCCCAGCCGCCCCCTCTGCCTGCATGAAGGGAATACCCAGACCAATTACCGCCACCAGCATGGCAATATTCAACAGGTGGCGACCCGGCAGAGCCAGCGGCTTGCTGCTGAGAATAGCCCGCAGCTTTCCAAAGGCCACAATTGATCCCGTAAAGGTGATCGCGCCAATAAAGACGCCGATGTAAATCTCAATTTTGTGGATGGTTTCTTCTACCCCTAGCAGGGTTGGATCAGGCTGTAGGTAGTTGGCGATCCCCACCAGGACTGCGGCTAGACCCACAAAGCTGTGCAGGATAGCGACTAGTTCGGGCATGGAGGTCATAGCCACGCGAGAGGCCAAAACCGCGCCGATTATGACGCCGGGGACAATCATGGCGCTGAGGGTGACATAGCCTGTCACCTGAGCGCTCAGGGCTGTAGCCACAAAGGCGATCGCCATGCCTGCAATACCGTAGAGATTACCCCGACGGGCGGTTTCCTGGTTAGAAAGTCCGCCCAGGCTCAAAATAAACAGGGCACTTGCCGCCACGTAGGCGACCGTTACTAAGTTCTGAGACATTTTCAATTAAGTCCGAATCAGCAAATGAATGGAAACGTAAGGCTAAAAGCGGTCAGGAGCCTACTTGCGGAACATCTTGAGCATCCGCTGGGTGACCAAGAAACCACCGGCAATGTTGATGGTGCCAACTAAAATGGCGATCGCGCCCAAAATTGTCGTGGGAGAACTGAGTTCGCCAGAAATTTGCAGCATACCGCCAATAATGATGATGCCGCTGATGGCATTGGTAACGCTCATCAAAGGAGTGTGCAGCGCTGGGGCCACGTTCCAAATGATCTGCCAGCCAACGAAGCAGGCCAGCACGAATACGGTGAAGTGAGACAAGAAGGAAGAAGGCGCTCCCACCCCTACCCCCAGCAGGGCTAGGCCCGCTAGGGTAGGCCAGAGCCAAGCCAGCGATCGCTTGGGCGCAGGCTTATCTACTTCTACGGTAGCGGCGGTTTCTTTGGGAGGCGCGGCAGGCTGGGGAGCAGGCGCAGCTGGACGCGGAGCAGGCCAGGTAACTTCCCCCTCGTGGGTAACCAGCGCACCGCGCACCACTTCATCATCAAAGTCCACCTGATAGTTTTCAGAGCCGCCCATGTCGCTGAGCAGATGATACAGGTTCGTGCCGTATAGCTGGCTCGACTGGCTGGCCATGCGGCTGGGAAAATCGGTGAGGCCGACAATTGTGACACCGTGGTACTGATAGACTTCACCGGGGCGAGTCACTTCGCAGTTGCCTCCCTGTTCCGCCGCCATGTCTACTACCACTGACCCCGGCTTCATGCTCTCCACCATCGCCTGAGTGATCAGCAGCGGCGCTTTTTTACCGGGGATCAGGGCCGTGGTAATGATGATGTCTACTTCTTGGGCCTGCTGGGCAAACAGCGCCATCTCGGCCTCAATAAACTCTTTGCTCATCACCTTGGCATAGCCGCCAGAGCCAGAACCATCTTCCTCAAAATCTAGCTCTAGAAACTCAGCGCCCATGCTCTGCACCTGCTCCTTCACCACCGGGCGCGTATCAAAGGCTCTAACGACGGCCCCTAAGCCCCGCGCAGTACCCAAGGCTGAAAGACCCGCAACGCCTGCACCAATCACCAATACCTTGCAGGGCGGCACTTTACCCGCAGCCGTAATTTGGCCGGTAAAAAAGCGATCGAAATGGTTAGCCGCTTCAATGACAGCCCGATAGCCCGCAATGTTTGCCATTGAGCTGAGAGCATCCATCTTTTGAGCCCGCGTGATTCGCGGCACAGAGTCCATCGCCAAAGCGGTTGCTTTACGGGCTGCTAGCTGCTCTACCAGCGCTGTATTTTGCGCTGGCCACAGAAAACTGATTAGAGTGCTTCCTTCATGCAGCAGCTCGGCTTCGTGAACGCCTAGATCCGGATGGGCTTCCGGCGGGCGCACTTTGAGTACGATTTCAGCGTCCGTCCAGAGCGATCGCACATCTGAGTAGATCTGACAGCCTGCCTGCTGATAAGCCGCATCACTAAAGCTTGCGGCTGCACCCGCACCGGTCTGCACGATGACCTCAAAGCCCAATTTCTGCAGTTTTTTAGCCGTTTCAGGCGTTACCGCCACCCGAGCTTCGCCGGGAAACACCTCTTTAGGCACCCCGACTTTTCTAGGGGCGGTTGCCTGTTCTTTTGCAGACTGAGTTTCTTTGTCTATAGCAATCGTCATGAATATTTCCTATCTCAAGAAATGAACAGCCACCGCGAATTCGTGCAGCCTCTAAAACAACCTGTGCCCAGCCTCCATCTGGAGACAAATACACGGGGTTAGCAGATATCAATTCCTTCAGCCACTTCCGCCAAGAACTGGCTAAAAGAAACCTAGTCAACAGCCTGTGGGCAATAGCTAAAATGCGTCAGAAGCTTTCTCCAACTCAAAAAAGCCAGCGATTCTAATCAGACACAACCGTAGCCGTTTTCGATAGAGATTCCTCAAAACACCTGCTTTGCGCTTTGCTCTTTCGCATACTAAAGCACCCTTTTGAAGATAGCGGGCTTCTTTAGCCTTGCTTTATATCCGAGTTCATATTTCCGGCTGTGTTTTCACTCTATCAAACGTAGTCTAAACCTTAATCTACGAAAGCGGTTCAACTACGCTCAAACGAGAAAAAACTATATATAGTCATGTCACAAACCAGCAATATGTTTTCTATATATTTCAGAACATTTCAGAAAATATAAATCAGCGGCCTTGAACATTAAGAGCCGAAAGTTTTTGATACCAAAATTAACAAAACATCTATCCCAAGCGGCGACATATCTTTGAGGCAGCGACCCTATTGAGCAAAAAAATCTGAGCTGAAGCTTCTAAAGCTGGATCTCACCCGGGAGAGACAATGAGGGATGAGTATGATAGAGAATAGTGGCTTGGCACTTTTAGTCACCAGGCTGCGTCACACAGGTTTGGTGTTTATACGCAACTGTCTGGAAACCTGTAAGAGTCAATGTATAATGTTGAAGTTTTGTAACTGCCAACAGCCTGCTGACCCGATCAGGTTTCAGATACGCACATACGAGGAGTGCAATTGTTATGGCTTTCAACCGTTCTAAAGCTCGTTTCTTTGCCGGTCTGATGTGTTCTGGGCTGGCGATCGCCGGAGCTTGGTCTGGAATTTTCACCCCTTCAGGTCAGGCCCAAAGCAGCAGTACGCTACCCGGTTTTACTATTTTCGGCGGAGTTGACCCAGATTTTCGTCTGGGCTACGTCATCGATAACAATACCCCACGCAATCGCGATGCCCGCTACTACCTGCAGGTAGATAGCAACAAAGTAGAGCGCGGCATCAGCGAAATTGAAATTAGCTATCCAGAAGCATTTACCCGCAGCCCAAATGGGGCCACCCTAAATCCAGAAAATATTGAAATTCGGATTGACAGCTCTCGTGGCGGACGTCAGGGTGAAGTCATTCCCTTAGACAGCGTAGTCTGGGATGAGGAAAGTCATCGGTTGGAGATCTACACGCAGGAGATTATTCCAGCCGATACCGAGTTTGTCGTGGCGCTGCTAGACGTGCGCAACCCTCGTCGCTATGGAATGCATCGCTTCAATCTAAGAGTGCTGTATCAGGGAGACGTTGTGCGTCGCTATATTGGCACTTGGCAAGTTGAGGCTGCTGCCGATCGCCCCTGGCAGAGATGATAAGATAGAAAACTGCTGAATTTTTCAAGGAATATAGGCTATGACCAAGCGCACTCTGGGTGGCACTAATCGTAAGCGCAAGCGGACTTCTGGCTTTCGAGCCAGAATGCGGACCAAAACCGGACAGCAGGTTATCAAAGCGCGGCGGCGACGAGGGCGGGCGCGACTGGCCGTTTAGTCCGACTGCTTTTGCAAAGAGCAATCGACCACGCGCTCTACGGCCTGAAAGTTTCCTGCAGCAGTGAAAGTGGGGTTTGGCAGTCTGCCTGACCCCATTTTGCTTAGGCCGCGTCTCCAGCGATCGCGGTTTTCAATTTCTCCCCCGTCATCTTTACGTTCATCTCTGCCCGTGGCTTTGCCCAAGCAGCATCGACTCAAGCACCGCAAAGAATTTCAGGCGGTTTACCGCCACGGCGATCGCTGTTTTTCGCCCCATCTGTCTGTGCGGGGACTCAAGCTTGAGCGCGGCGACGTGGCTGCGGCTCCTACTCGCATCGGCATCTCAATTAGCCAGAAGGTCAGCAAGCGGGCCGTCATTCGTAACCGCATCAAGCGCCAGATCGCAGCGGCGCTACAGCAGCTTATCCCCCAGATCTCAGACGGCTGGTGGATTGTGATTACCGCTCGTTCTAGCGCAGTGGAATGCGAATATAGTCAATTTTTGAGAGAATTAGAGGATACGTTAAAAAAGCTTGAGGTAACTCACTAATGGCTATTAAAGAAGACGTCTTTTATGAAGGCGGCCCCCACATAGGCGATTTGATTATCAACATTCTGCTGGGCTTTACGGTGATCTGTATTCCGCTGACGGTTGGAGCCATTGTGCGAGCCCTCTGGCTGCGCTATCGCATTACTAACCGCCGCATTTCAGTCATTGGCGGCTGGATGGGCCGCGAGCGCTCTGACATTGTTTACTCCGAAGTCGCCAAAGTCGTCACTGTGCCGCGAGGGTTCGGTGCCTGGGGCGACATGGTTGTAACCCTGAAAGATGGCAGCCGCCTCGAACTTAGAGCCGTTCCCAAATTCCGGGAGCTTTACGATTACATCAGCAGCAAAATTTCTGATAAGGCGCGGGCAGTCAGCGGCGGCATTGGCAGCTAGTCCAGCGTAGCTGCGGCAATCTAGTCAAAATAATACCGCCTATGAGAGAAAGCACCGCTGCCGCTGGAAAGCAGACTGAGCTGATAAGATGAAAAAGCTCTTAGTAGGCTAGTTCTATAGGAGCTGTTAGCTGCAGTCGCTTGCGACCCAAAGCAGGCGGGCTAATGGTTTAACATAGATAATCTGAAAGGATCGTTTTTACAGCCCAGACATTTAGGCACAGAGCGCATGGACTTTGGCATTGGCTTTCTCTCTAACAACATCATGTTGCCAATCCTGGACTTTTTTTACGGGATTGTGCCGAGCTATGGTTTAGCGATTGTGGCGCTAACCCTAGTCATTCGCTTTGCGCTTTATCCGCTAAACGCAGGCTCTATCCGCAATATGCGTCGCATGAAGGTAGCCCAGCCTTTGATGCAGAAGCGGGTTAAGGAAATTCAGGAGCGCTACAAAGATAACCCCACCAAAATGCAGGAGGAAATGAGCCAGGTTTATAAAGAATTTGGCAATCCTCTAGCCGGGTGTTTTCCAGTCCTCTTGCAAATGCCCATCTTATTTGCGTTATTTGCCACCCTGCGGGGATCACCATTTGCCGATATTAGCTATAGCGTGAATCTGCAAATTTTTCCCCAAGAGAAGATTGAGCAGATTCAGCCCCAAGCTTTTGCGACTTCACCGAAAAACATCTACATCGCAGATGGCACTCACTTTCCGGTAGCGGCGGTTGTTCCCGGCGGCAATAAGCTAGTTGAGGGAGAAAAGACAGCTATTCGCCTTCAGACCACCGATGGCAAGTCACTACAGTCGTTAATCAACGAATTTGATGACGGTCAAGACGTGACGCCCAACTGGGAAATCACTAAAGGTTCTGAGCTCATAAACATCGATCAGGACGGCAATATTGAAGCACTACAGCCCGGTGAAGCAACTTTGCAGGTGACGGTACCGGGCCTAGCCGCTAACCGGGGCTTTTTGTTCATTGAGGCTCTGGGCCGGGTAGGGGTTACCGGAGATGACGGCGAAATTCACTGGGATATTCTGGGCATGGTGCTGTTCTTTGGCATCAGCTTATACCTGAACCAAGTACTTTCTGGCCAAGGCTCCGATGCGGCTAATCCCCAGCAAAACGCAGTCAACAAGTTCACGCCGCTGATTTTCTCCGGCATGTTCCTGTTTTTCCCCCTACCTGCAGGCGTTTTGATGTATATGGTGATTGCCAACCTGTTCCAAACCCTACAGACCTTCATTTTGTCCCGCGAGCCTTTGCCAGAAAATCTACAAAAGATTGTAGATGCTGAATCTGCCAAGGCAACGGCTGATGAAGATCGTCAGACACTCCCCTTTGAGCCGAAGCGCTCTAAAAAGAAAGCCTCCTCATAATTTGCGGTTAGCTCCTATGACTGAGTCAAAAAGTAAAGCAGGTGCTGAGTGGCTGCAAACGCTGCTCAACCTCTCTGGTCAGACAATATCGGTGAAAGAAGAAATTATCACCGATGAAGCTGGCATCAGCTACTGGCTGATTATGGACGATGAGGCTCTATCGGCAGAACAGGTAGAGCAGCTTATCGGCCCCCAGGGAGCCGTTTTAGATTCGATTCAGTATTTGGCAAACACGACGCTGAATTTGGGTGTGCCTCAGCCAGAGCAGCAGGCTTATACCGTCGAGCTGGCGGGCTACCGGGCACAACGGCAGGATGAGCTTAGAGCGATGGCGGCTGAGGCCGTTGCACAGGTGCAAGCAACCCAGGAGGAGTATGAGATCGCTGCCCTGTCTTCGGCAGAGCGCCGCCAAATGCACAACTTCCTCAAAACCCATGAGGGGCTTGAAACTTTTAGTCGGGGTAAAGAACCCGATCGCCGTTTAGTAGTGCGCCTAGTCAGTACTGAAGAGGCATAGCCTCTTGTACTGGACGTTACTGCTTTCAGCACAGAGTATCCAGGCAGTTCGGAAGATATTCACCGATGGAAGCTATCTATATTCCTCAGTTAACCAAGGCTCCTGATAGGACACTGACCCTGTCATTTCGAGAACACTTCGAGGAGTTAGAGACACTGACGCCTGTGAAAGGAGAGCTACAGGTCACCCACCACGGCAACTTCTTGGAAGTGCAGGCCCAGGCAGAGGCCATCAAAACGCTAACCTGCCACCGCTGTTTGCAAAACTATAATCATCGGCTGGAGGTAGAGGCTTCTGAGCTGGTGTGGCTAGAAGAAACGGCTGATGAAGTCTGGGCTGTAGAGCGAGAAGTTCCCCTAGAAGATCTAGTAGAAACCCTGTCTCCTCATGGCTATTTCTATCCCAGCGAATGGCTGTATCAGCAGCTTTGCCTGGCAATGCCCCAGCGGCAGCTTTGCGATCGCGCCTGTGAAGGCATTGTCCTCTCTCCTGGCTTATCTGAAGCTGCCTCTAGCGACCACCGCTGGGCGGCTCTAGCAGCCCTGAAGCAACAGTTGCCCCACTCAACATCTGAATGACTTTTATTCTCCGATACAGAGTCGGCTAAGCGATATGAGCTTTCGTGAGGAACTGAGCCTGCTGCTGCGCGCCCGCTACGCGCTCATTTACGTGCCGACGAAAGAAGAAGAAAGAGCGGAAGCTGCGATCGCCGACTGCGCCCAGCAGGAAGGACGCAGCGTTTATACCTGGGATTTTGTTGATGGCTATCAGGGCAATCCCAACGATGCCGGGTTTGGTCGCCGCAATCCACTGCAGGCACTGGAATTTCTCGAAAAGCTATCCCCTACCGCTGCGGCCATTTGTCTGCTGCGAGACTATCATCGCTTTTTAGACGATGTTGCCATCTCGCGGAAGCTGCGAAATTTGGCGCGACGGTTCAAATCGCAGCCCAAAAACATTATTATTTTGTCGCCACAGCTTTCTATTCCAGAAGATCTAGGGGATGTGATTACGGTTCAGGAGTTTCCCTTACCGACCGTAGAAGAGATTCGAGTTGAGGTGCAGCGGCTGCTAGCGGCGATGGGAACAGTGCTGAGCGATCGCGTGATTGATGAGCTAGTGCGCTCTTGCCAGGGACTTTCAATTGAGCGGATTCGCCGGGTACTGGCGCGCGGTATTGCGGCCCACGGAGAGTTTCAGCCCAGCGATATTGACCTCATCTTAGAGGAAAAGCAGCAGACGATTCGCCAGACCCAAATTTTGGATTTTTATCCGGCCCGTGAGGACATTTCCGATATTGGTGGCCTAGATAACCTCAAAGACTGGCTGCTAAAGCGGGGCCATGCTTTTTCCGAAAAGGCCAGACAGTACGGCCTGCCCCATCCCAGGGGGCTGCTGCTGGCAGGTATTCAGGGGACGGGCAAGTCCTTGACCGCCAAGGCGATCGCCCATCACTGGCACCTACCTTTGTTGCGGCTGGATGTAGGTCGTTTATTTGCTGGACTGGTGGGCGAGTCTGAATCTCGCACGCGGCAGATGATTCAGCTGGCAGAGGCCCTTGCTCCCTGTGTTCTGTGGATTGATGAAATTGATAAAGCCTTTGCGGGGGTAGACGGTCGCGGTGATGCGGGGACAACTAGCCGCGTTTTTGGTACTTTCATCACCTGGCTGGCGGAAAAAACATCGCCAGTGTTCGTCGTCGCCACCGCTAACAACATTCAGTCCTTGCCGCCGGAGGTGCTAAGGCGGGGTCGCTTTGACGAAATTTTCTTTGTCGGCCTGCCCAGCCAGCCGGAGCGTCAGGCTATTTTCTCAGTCCACCTGTCGCGTTTGCGGCCTCAAAGCCTGGAGCGTTATGACTTAGAGCGTCTGGCTTACGAAACCCCCGATTTTTCCGGGGCTGAAATTGAGCAGGCTATTGTTGAAGCGATGCACATCGGTTTTAGCCAAAACCGTGACTTTACTACCGAGGATATCCTGGAGGCCGCCAGCGAAATTGTTCCCCTAGCGCGATCGGCGCAGGAACAGGTTGAAAATTTACTGGCCTGGGCCAAGTCGGGCAAAGCTCGATTAGCCTCGCGGGCCAGCGAAGTCAGCATGAACAGCCAGCTGAGACAGCAGTTGCGCAATTCGGAGTAGCCAGTCCCCAAACGGTTTCTCCGCTGTCGCTCTGTAAAAGTGCTATAAATGGGCTGCAAACCCTGTTAGAAATAATCATTTTCAACAGCGTCAAATCTTAAGTGTGATCCGGGGAGACAGTTCCATGCGGGGCTTTTTACTCAGTCTAACCAAGCTCATTATTGGCATTGCTTTGGCTTTAGTCCTGCTGTCTCTGGCGGGCGTAGCCACTGCTCGCTATTTTATGAGTCGCCTTGCCGATCTGCCCGACAAACCCCTCTATGAAAACGATACGAGTCTAGCGGTTCCTGCCGCCAACACTGAAACGGCCTCTACCCCCGCAACAGCAGCCACGCCGCCTGCAGAAACGCTGCCGGAGGAAGAACTGCCACCTGATAGCTATAAAGCCGTTGTAGTCTATCGGGACGGCCTAGTCCTGCGAGAAGGACCTAGTATCAGCTATGCTCGCCTGGGCGGGGTGGAATACAACGAGGAAGTCATTGTTCTAGCTACGAGTGACGATCAGGGCTGGCTGCAGGTGCGGCTACCCCGCAACGGTCAGGAAGGCTGGGTCAAAGCCGGTAATACGCGACAGGTTGAGACAGATTCCCCGGCTGAAGAGGCGCTCAATTAGCAGGCGATTGCTCAGGTTGTAAAGAAAGCTAACTCAACATAAAACTTAGTTACAGTCTGAGCGTGTTCTACGCTACTTACCGGGGTTAGGATGATAGCCTGACTTTCAGTATTTGCTGATTAATTCACTTTCCCGGTAAAGCGTATGTACGAGTCTAGAAGAGATTGGCTGACTTCTGCCGCGATCGCCGCTTTGGGCGCAGGCATTGTCACGACTTTTGCCGTCAGTCAAGGCCAAAATCCTGGCGTAGCTGTTGCAATAACTCTATTTGCGGCAGGGCTAGCCGTCGTATTTGATCGCTTTGCCTAGCTCGAATGAAAGGCAAAACTGCGTTCATTACTGCTGAAATTGCTCCATCTAAATAAAGGTCAGCTCTCCGGTGCTGGCCTTTTTTCGTGGCACACCCGTTAGGCAAAGTTACCGCAGAATCTCTATCTTCCGGCACAATGGGAAAGAACGCCTGAGGTAATTGAATTTGTGCTGGCTACAGAGCAGCTTTTTCCGTTTCAGCTAGATGACTTTCAACAGCAGGCGATCGCCGCTTTAAACGGAGGCAAATCGGTCGTCGTCTGTGCCCCCACCGGATCGGGGAAGACTCTCATTGGTGAATATGCGATTTACCGCGCCTTAGCGCGAAACAAGCGAGTTTTTTACACCACGCCCCTAAAAGCCCTTTCTAATCAAAAGCTACGAGATTTTCGGCAGCAGTTCGGCCCGGAACAGGTTGGCTTAGTCACTGGAGATCTCTCGATTAACCGGGATGCGCCTGTCTTGGTGATGACCACCGAGATCTTTCGCAACATGCTCTATGGCACCCCGATTGGGGAAGTGGGCACGTCGCTGCAGGGGGTTGAAGCAGTGGTGCTTGATGAATGCCACTACATGAATGACCGCCAGCGCGGAACCGTTTGGGAAGAATCAATCATCTACTGTCCGCCTAATATTCAGCTTGTCGCTCTCTCGGCCACAATTGCCAATGGCGATCAGCTCACCGACTGGATTAGCCGCGTTCATGGCCCGACGGATCTGATCTACTCCGACTTTCGGCCTGTGCCCTTGGAGTTTCAGTATTGCCATCCTAAGGGAATTTTTCCGTTGCTGAATGAGCAGCAAACCAAGATTAATCCGCGTCTGCGGCAGCGGCGACAGTCTCGCGCCCAGAAAGGACAAAAGGGCCGCCGCAATCGTCATCACATCAGTCCGGCTTTTGTCGTCAGCCAGCTACATCAAAAAGATCTGCTACCGGCTATCTACTTTATTTTCAGCCGCCGAGGCTGTGACAAAGCGGTGAACGAGCTAGGCCACCTGTCCCTAGTTGGGGAAGCAGAAGCCGAACTGCTAAAGCAAAAAGTAGATGAGTTTTTGGCCTGGAACCCGGACGCCGCTAGGGCTGGGCAGGTAGAGCCGCTCTATCGCGGTATTGCTGCTCACCATGCGGGTATTTTACCGACTTGGAAAAGCCTGGTTGAAGAACTGTTTCAGGCCGGACTGATCAAAGCTGTGTTTGCCACTGAAACGCTGGCGGCGGGGATCAACATGCCCGCCCGCACAACGGTCATTTCCAGCCTGTCTAAACGAACCGATCGCGGTCACCGACTGCTGACCGCCTCAGAATTTTTACAGATGGCCGGGCGGGCCGGGCGGCGCGGCATGGATACCCGTGGGTACGTAGTTACGGTCGAGACGCCTTTTGAGGATGCTAAGGAAGCGGCTTATCTGGCCACCGTCGGCCCCGATCCGCTGGTCAGCCAGTTTACGCCTAGCTATGGCATGGTGCTGAACCTGTTACAAACCCATACCCTAGAAGAAGCCAAAGAACTGATTGAGCGCAGTTTTGGCCAGTATCTAGCCACCCTGCATTTGGTGCCCCAGCAGCAGGCGATCGCCGATCTAGAGGCCCATATTGAGCACCATCAGGCGCAGCTAGCCGCTTTTGACCCGGCGATTTTGGCAGACTATGAAAAGCTGCGGGGGCGGCTCAAAGAAGAACGCCGCTTACTCAAAATTTTGCAGCAGCAGGCAGAAGAGGCGCTCGCTGGCGGGGCAGTGATGGCTTTGTCATTTGCACTCTCTGGCACCGTTCTCAGCCTCAAGGGTAAAAACGTCAAAGTTTCCGCGCCGCTTCCTGCCGTTTTGGTCAGCAAAATTCCTGGGCCAGGTCAGTTTCCCCACCTCATCTGCCTGGGGCAGGACAACCGCTGGTATGTGGTTGCCGTAGCCGACGTCATAGACCTGCACGATCAGTTTGACCGTCTGACAGCGGTAGAAACCCTCAGTCCGCCTGCGGATCTACCGCTTAAGCCGGGGCAAAGCCGCAGCGGTGATGAGCAGACGGCGGCTCTCGCCCAGCAGATTCCACAGCCGCCCGATTGGGAAGCGGCTGCACCAGAAGTGCAGGCTCAGCGATCGCAGGTGGCAGCGGTAGAAGCCATGCTAAAAAATCATCCGGCTCAAAGCTGGCAAAATCCGACGGCGTTGCTGAAGCGGCAAAAGCAGCTACAGCGACTGGAAGCTGAGCTGAGCGATCGGCGGGCGAAGCTGTCTACGCTTTCCCATCGCTACTGGCAAGAATTTCTTGACCTGATGAGCATTCTGCAGCATTTTGGCTGCTTGCAGGGCGTGCAGCCCATGCTCTTAGGCGAAATCGCAGCGGCTGTGCGCGGCGACAATGAGCTTTGGCTAGGCTTAGCCTTAGCGACCGGAGAATTCGATCAGCTAGAAGCGCCTTACCTAGCTGCCGCCTGCGCCGCTCTGGTGACGGAAAATAGCCGTCCTGATAGCTGGGTGCGCTACCAGCTTTCACCCGTGGTGGAAGAGGCTCTGGGCGGGCTGCGCAGTCTGCGGCGTGATATTTTTAAGCAGCAGCGTCGCCATCAAATGATGCTGCCTGTTTGGCTAGAATACGAGCTGACCGCTCTAGTCGAGCAGTGGGCACACCAGACGGATTGGAACGAGCTTTGCGACCAGACCAGCCTGGATGAAGGCGATATTGTGCGCATTCTACGCCGCACCCTCGACTTTCTCTCCCAGATTCCTCACATCCCCCACCTCAGCCCGCAGATTGTGGGCAATGCCCGCGAGGCGATCGCGCTGCTCAATCGCTTTCCTATCAACGAGAGCCTGACCTGAAGCCCTAAACCGATTCGCTTTCGCTAGCCGCAGGAACTGAGCGACCATTGTAAAGACTCATAGCCGACTCTACGCCTCGCTTAAGGCTGGCTTCAACCGTACTCACGGCCAAGTCAACGATACCGTTAATCTGAGTTTGCTCTGTGGGTGAAAATTTGCCTAGCACATGGGAAATCACCGCCCCTTCGCGATCGCCAGCTTTTTCCGTAGCGCCAATGCCGATGCGCAGTCGCGGAAACTCCTGCGTTCCTAGATGGGCAATCATTGACTTCATGCCGTTATGTCCTCCGGCTGAGCCAGCAGGGCGCAAACGCAGCTTACCCACTGGCAAATCCATGTCGTCATAGATCACCAGTACGCTGGCAGGCGGCAGCTTGAACCAATCCATCACGGCCCGTACTGACTGACCAGAGCGGTTCATGTAGGTAGAGGGCTTTAAAAGCAGAACTTTGTTGCCGCCAAATAGCCTAGCTTCGCCGCAGGCTCCCTGAAACTTACGATTTTCAGCTAGAGAAACCTGCCAGAGCTTAGCCAAAGCATCCACAATGTCGAAACCGATGTTGTGGCGGGTGCGGTAATATTTGTCTCCCGGATTCCCCAAACCCACGATTAGCTGGGGAATCACGGCGTCGGTTGTAGTCAATTTCGCTGCTGCCCTTAAACCGTCTGCTCGTCTTTAGCGGTTTCGGCCGGTTCAGCCGCATTCTCGCTGTCTACGTCTTCAGACGACTCGGCTGCCTCTGGCTGCGGCGAAAGTGCCTTTTTCTGAGGAGTTTCCAGCGTTGCCTTCATTGGCTCTGTTACGGTCTTTTCAATCCGCTCGGCTTCCCGCTTGAATTCAGTCTCAAATTCACGCGAAGCTTCTTGAAAGCCGCGAATCGCCTTGCCCAAGCTGCGCCCAATTTCAGGAAGTTTTTTAGGCCCGAAGACCAATAGCGCCACAATAAAAATCAGCGCCATCTCCGGCAGACCAATGCCAAAGATATTCATGGCGTCTCTCCTCCCAGTGTTCGTTCGTGAGTCGTCTGTGCTAACGAGCTATATGCCGCCAAAGGCACCGCCAACACTATAGCGCGATCTCTTCCTCGGCTGAAGACAGGTCTAGGCGCTTAGCTAACTGAATAATTTCAATAACCCTTATAACAAAGGGGCATAGAGAAATCTGCAGCAGTTTCCTACAGTTTCTATGCCCCAACAGCCATTTTTGCAAAAAGCCGTAGCTAGCTTCCTAGACTTCTCCAATCTACGTCTACATTCTGAAGCAGCAGGCTGGAATTATAGAGCTGCAGAATAATTAAGAGGAAAACAAAAAACAGCAGCATAAAAACAGCCATCAGCGGCGTCGTACCCCAGCCAGGGGAGACTTTACCGTATTCAGAGTTGAGGGGCCGCAAAAGATTTCCCAACCAAGTCCTTTGTGCCATAGGTAACCTTCAATAAATTCACTTTAATAATCTGTAATATTATAGGGTTTAGGGAATCATTCATTAGAAAAAACCTATGCAGCCTGCAACAGTTCTTATCATTTCCGTGGGTGCCATCCTGCTTGGCGTCACTGGCTTTGCTATTTACACTTCTTTTGGCCCCCCGGCCAAGCAGCTCAGCGATCCGTTTGAAGATCACGAGGACTAGAGCGTTCTGAGCGCCCAAAAATTATTTTCCTGCGCCAATTTTGCCTTGTTAATGATAAAATTGGAAACTCCGTAGTAGCTTATGGCCGTACGCTTGTCGTAAAACGGTCATGGCTCAGCTTATTGTGTCAATTTCTTGCTCCAGAACCTCTGGAGCCGTATACCGCAGAAACTAGGAACCTATGATCAAGCTGCGACTAAAGCGTTTTGGAAAGAAAAGAGAAGTCAGTTATCGTATCGTTGCGATGAAAAATACGGATCGCCGGGATGGGCGTCCGCTAGCAGAAGTAGGCTTCTACAACCCTCGTACCGACGAAACCCGGTTGGATGTCCCCACTATTGTTAAGTATCTCCAGGAAGGGGCACAGCCTACCCGGACAGTGAAGCATCTCTTGGAAAAAGCCAATGTCTTCGAGCAAGTCCGCGCCTAATTTAGAGTCATCTGTGGCAGCTCAGAACGAGCCTGATTTTGCGGAAGTCGTTCGGTTCTTAGTTTCTCCTTTCTTAGAGGCGTCCACTGATTTGAGCGTGGACTGTGAGTACCGCGCTAATCGTTCTCGCCTATGGATTCGGATTGCGTTTGATGGGGCCGATCGCGGGCGCGTTTTTGGTCGTGGGGGCCGTAATATTCAGGCTATTCGGACTGTGATCAAGGCGATGGCTCAGCTTTCTGGGCTACAGGCTCACTTAGAAATTTACGGTGAGGGCGGCGATCGCTCAGAGCGGGAGGGCAGCAGCTCGCCGCGTCCCCAGCGTTCATCGCGATCGCGTCCCCCTCGCCCTAAAAAATAAAGCTGCCCTAAAGACCTTCAATATTTCTCAAAAACTTTTAAAAGCACTGATACAGCCTCGATTCTGTCGGGGCTGTTGCTTTCTATTCGGAAACCTGGCTCTAGCCCGCTTATGGCACACACCTTCACGCTCACGCTGCCAACTGCCGAAAGCGCGATCGCTTTAGCAGGGCCGCAGGAAGAGAACCTCAAACTTTTGGCCCGGCAGACGGGGGCAACGCTTATTCTGAGGGGCCAAGACTTGCTTATTGCCGGCACTGAGAAAACCGTCGATCTTTGTCGGCGGCTGGTGAGTGCCTTGGAACCCCTGTGGGGCAGTGATCAAAGCGTCACCTCGACCGATATTCTTACGGCCAAGCAAGCCCTCAACACCCAGCGGACAGACGAACTGTCTTCGCTCTACCGAGATGCGATCGCCCGTACCCGCCGGGGCGAAGTCATTCGGGCCAAAACCTTTCGCCAGCGCCAGTATATTGAAGCCCTGCGATCGCGCGACTTAGTTTTTTGCGTTGGGCCAGCCGGCACCGGCAAAACCTTTCTGGCGGCGATGGTAGCCGTGCAGGCGCTAATGAATAACGAATACGAGCGCCTGATTTTGACGCGGCCGGCGGTGGAAGCCGGAGAACGGCTAGGGTTTCTACCCGGTGATTTGCAGCAGAAGGTGAATCCTTATCTGCGCCCGCTCTATGATGCCCTGCACGAGCTGCTTGATCCAGAAAAGATTCCCTCCCTCATGGAGCGCGGCGTGATTGAGGTGGCCCCGCTGGCCTATATGCGTGGCCGCACCCTTAACAATGCCTTTGTCATCTTAGACGAAGCTCAAAATACCACGCCAGCTCAGATGAAAATGGTGCTGACTCGCCTAGGCTTTGGCTCCCGCATGGCCGTGACTGGCGATGTTACACAAACCGACCTGGGCCAAAATCAGCAGTCCGGCTTGGCGATCGCCCACAAGATCTTAGCGGGGGTTGAAGGCATCTCCTTTTGCCAACTGACCAAGGCGGACGTGGTACGTCACCCCCTAGTGCAGCGGATTGTAGCGGCCTACGAAAAATACGAAGCCTAAAAAGCTGGCCCCTTTCCAGGCAGCAGCCCTCTCGCCCAAAATAGAGGCAAAATTGAAATTTTGGTTTACATGCGGGGGAGGCTTTATGTTACTATCAATATCCGTGGATGGGCGGGTCGGTGCCCGAGTGGTTAATGGGGGCGGACTGTAAATCCGCTGGCTACGCCTACGCTGGTTCGAATCCAGCCCGGCCCACCACGGTAGGCCCATGTAGCTCAGTGGTAGAGCACACCCTTGGTAAGGGTGAGGTCATGAGTTCGACTCTCATCATGGGCTTTGTGCTTGGCTAAATTCAAAAGGTTTTTGAGTATTGCCTAAATAACAGGTGAACTTAGAGCCCGTTTGAACTAAGGCAAATTTGCTTTGCTTGTAGGGATAAGATTTTCAGGCATCCGTAAGCGGCTTGGCAGTCGTTTGGCTCATCAGAGCATTGACAGTAGCCAACAGCTTCTCAGGGTCAATAGGTTGAACAATCATCTGATCAATTCCGGTTTGCGGCATAACAGTGGTTTCTGAACCGGGATCAGCAGTTATCGCCAGAATTCGGGTGTGATGGGCTGCCGTGTAGCGCCGCAGACTGTTAATAATTTGCTGGCCGTTAGCGCTGGTGAGCTGCAGGTTGATGATGACGGCTCTAGGCTGGAGCAAATCTATCTGCTCAACTACCTGCGACCCATCAACTAGCCAAATCACCTGATAGTCTGCGGCTGTGAGCATATCGCAAATGACGCTAGCCACTTCTTCCTGCTCTTCGACCAAAACAACCCGGCCCGTCACTGGCTCAGAAGAGTGACTAAGCTGCTGGGCTAGTTCCGCTTTAGACGATCTTGGCACCTGGCGCGGCAAACGCACGGTAAAGATAGAGCCGCTGCCTACTCGTGACTGGACGCTGATTGAGCCACCATGTAAGTCTACGAGCTGTTTAGTGAGCGCTAGTCCAAGGCCAGTTCCCTGATACTGACGGTGGCGCGTATTTTCGAGCTGCTGAAATTTTTCAAACAGCAGGGCATGTTGCGAATCGGGAATGCCAATGCCCGTGTCTTCGACTTGAAAAACAGCCGCTTGTTGTTCAAAGCGCAGCCGCAGCTTGACACTGCCCTCTACGGGCGTAAATTTGATGGCATTGCTGAGTAAGTTCTGCAAAATCTGCTTCAGCCGTCGCGGATCGGCCATAAATAGATCCTGACTGGCCGGAATCTTTAAATCGCTGATCAGCTGAATTTGCTTTTGCTGAGCCTGTTCTTGAAACCCTTCTAGGCTTTGACGCACTAAGCTCGAAAGGGAAAACTCGCTGATATCTAAGGCCATGCGCCCAGACTCAATCTTAGAGACTTCTAAAATATCGTTGATGACGCTGAGCAAGTGAGCCCCACTGGCATGGATAGTGTCTAGATAGCTGCGCTGTCGTGGACTCAAGTCGCCAATAGACCAGCGCAGCAAGGTAGCAGACATGCCAATAATGCAGGTCAGCGGTGTTCGTAACTCATGGCTCATCGTTGCTAGGAACTCACTTTTAGCTCGGCTAGCAGACTGAGCGGCAATCAGGGCATCATGAAGATTTTGGGTGCGCTCGACTACCCTGGCTTCTAAGGTTCGTTTTTGCTGCTGGAGCTGCTGGTAGAGCTGGGCCTGAGAGATAGCAACGGCTAGGTGCGCAGCGATGTGTTGCAGAAACTCAACCTCCCAGGGCTGCCAGTAGCGAGTCTCGCGGCACTGGTGAGCGATGAGTAGCCCCCAAAGTTTGCCTCTGACCAAAATTGGCGCAATTAGCTTTGACTTAACCTGTATCTTTTCTAAAAAAGCTAAAAGGCAGGGCGACGCCTGATAGGTCTTTTGCACATCGTTAACAACCGTAGGAATACCCTGCTCGTATTGTTGGTGACTGCTGCTGGGCCAATCGTGGAAGCAGTCTGCTTCCGACTGATTGATGACAGAAGGTAGCTGCTCTGAAATGCGAGACTCGTAAGTGACCAGTCCTGAACGACGCGCCTCGCTAGTAGACGCGGCTGCTGACGACGCGGCTGGCATCAGGGTCAGATTTTCAACAGCTTCGCTCGCTGCATTTTCAAACTGATAAATTACCAGGCGATCGCTTTGAAGAAACCGCCGCACCTGAGCTACGGTTGTTTCCAAAATCACTGGCAGCTCTAGCGACTGCCGAATTTTATTCACTACCTGATTGAGCAGCAAACTTTTTTCGAGCTGCTGGTCAAGGGCGGCCTGTACGGGCTGACAAACGTGGGGTTGTGCCGTCGGTGTGTCTATTGACGGGGCGATCGCCACTGCCTGCTGTAAGAGCTGCAAAGCTAGATCGCCGTAGTCTTGATTCAGGCCGCTCTGCAGCAGCGGTCGAGCTAGGCGCAATCTTTCCTGCAGCGCCTCATCGTCAGGCACAAGCTCCCCTAGCTGATTGAGAAAATTAGCGATCGCCACTGGCTCAAAAGTTAGCCCAACTTGGCAGCGGCAATCGCCTGACAAACTAGAGGTCTGCGGCAATTGCCCCACTAACAGCACCTGCATACTTGAGGAGATGCTCAAAACGAATCGCTGTACGTCGGTCTGGGCCAATTTGGCAGCCACGACTCTAGCATCGGTGATGACAAAAGCCTCAGTCTGGGTTCCCTTGTCTAAAATTAGGCGGTGCAGTTCACTGAAAACGGCTAGGGGAAGTTTGTAGCAGGGAAGCGGATCTAAAAAGCTAGGCATGAGGTGCCAAACAAAGATAGGTGGCTGCGAAAACAGAAATGTTCAAGATGATTGTCGATTGAAGAGAGCTAACTTATCCGCTTGAGGCAGCTCTGTTGAGCACAGACTTAAGCCCAGGCATCAAGGTTCTGCAATCCCCCAAAGCTTACGTGCTAGGTTGCTGAGGTTTTAGCCAATGGTGAACTGACTGTTCAAGCTAGAGTAAGTTGGGGCTTAGGGATCATCCTAGCTTTCTATTTTCACAAACCTGCGTGAAGACAATAGTTCCTTCAGATTTGACTCAATGCACCGTTTAGCGACGACCCCTGGCGGCTGGGATCCCACTGCAGAAGGCGTCATTTTTGTCGAGCAGACCCCGGCCCCGGTAGTGCTCCTTAGCGCCGCCGACACCGATATTCAGACCCTAGCCAACGTCCTACCGCGCCTGCCAGCAAGTTTCCCGGCTCTGCGGATTGCCAATCTGCTGCAGCTTCAGCAGCAGCTCTCAATTGATACCTATGCTGACACCGTGATTGCTGCAGCTAAGGTCGTCATTCTACGCCTGCTGGGGGGACGGGCCTACTGGTCTTACGGCCTAGAAGTGGTCAAGCAGACGGTGCAGCAGTCAGGAGCAGCGCTGATTGTCATTCCCGGCGACGATCGCCCCGATATCGATTTAATGAGCCACTCTACTGCGCCTCTAGCCGTAGTCAATCAGCTTTGGCAGTATTTCACCGAAGGTGGCAGCGATAACTGGCAGTGGGGCTTGCAGTCTTTGAGCGATCGCTATTTTGGCACTGACTATAAACCGCCATCGCCGCAAGCCATCGCCAAAGTCGGCCTTTACAACTGGCGTTCTAGCATTCCTGCCGACCTGCAGGACAAACAAAAAGACTGGCCGCGAGCCGCCATTTTATTCTATCGCTCTCATTATTTAGCCGGAAACCTGGCCCCGATTGAGGCGCTCTGTCAGGCGCTCAGCGATCGCCAAATTCAGCCCCAACCTGTCTATATCTCTTCGCTCCAAGATCCTGATGTCCAGGCCGAACTGCTCAGCCTGCTCCAGCCTGAAGCCGCTCCCGGCATTGATCTTCTATTAAACACCACCAGCTTTTCTGTGGCTAAACTCACTGCGGCTTTACCCAATCTCCACCTCTGGCAGCAGCTTGACGTTCCCGTTCTGCAGGTGATTCTCAGCGGCGGCACCTACGAGCGCTGGCAGGCCAACCCACAGGGGCTATCTCCCCGCGACATTGCCATGAACGTGGCCCTCCCGGAAGTGGATGGCCGCATCATCACCCGTACTGCCTCCTTTAAGGCCGTGCAGCAGCGCCATACAGGACTAGAAACCGATGTTGTGGCCTATGAGCCTGTGGGCGATCGCATTGACTTCCTCGCCGCTCTTGCCGTCAACTGGATCGCCCTGCGCACCACACCCCCAGCCCAGCGCCGTATCGCCCTCATCCTGGCCAACTATCCCACCCGAGACGGTCGCCTTGCCAACGGCGTCGGCCTCGACACCCCCCAAAGCTGCGTTGAAATTCTGAAAGCCCTGCAAACAGCCGGATACGCCATTCCTCGCCTACCCCAATCCGGCGATGAGCTGATCCAGTGGCTTACCACCGCCGTCACCAATGATCCCGAAGGCCATCACCTACGCCCGGTGCCGCAGTCTCTGACGGTCGAAACCTATGGGCAATATTTCCAGCAGTTATCGGCGGCTGTACGACAGGGGGTAGGTGAACAATGGGGAAATGGAGAAGAGGAGGGCAAGAAAGACGAAGGCAGCAGGAACAAGCATTTAGCTGCCTGGGGCGATCGCGTGGCTCAGGCTGACCAGAACCAGAAAACCACAGCGAACGGGGGCAAACTTGTCTCCGCGGCTGCGTCCGTCTACCCCATCCCCGGCCTACAGCTTGGCCATGTCTTCATTGGGATTCAGCCCAGTCGGGGCTATGACCAGGATCCATCGCTCAACTATCACGCCCCCGATTTAGCCCCTACCCACGACTATTTAGCCTTTTACTTTTGGCTGCGACATCAGTTTGGGGCACAGGCAATGGTACATGTGGGCAAGCATGGCAACTTGGAGTGGCTCCCCGGTAAGGGCGTTGGCCTGACTTGCAACTGCTACCCTGAAGCTGCTTTTGGTCCCCTGCCACACCTCTATCCTTTCATTGTCAACGATCCCGGCGAAGGCGCCCAGGCCAAGCGCCGCGCTCAAGCGGTGATTCTCGATCATCTGACGCCCCCCATGACCCGCGCCGAACTTTACGGCCCGCTGCAGCAGCTCGAAGCCTTAGTAGACGAATATTACGAAGCTCAATCCCTCGATCCGAATCGCCTTCCCATCATTAGCGATCGCCTGCTCAAGCTGCTCCAAACCACTCACCTGCTCCAAGATCCCAATCTTGCTATTTTTCAACCCACTTCTCCCACCGCTCCGGCTGACGCCGCTCGCGATAGGCCCTCTCCGCCTATGTCGGCATCTACCGCCCTTCCCCAACTTCTACCCCAGCTTGACACCTATCTCTGCAACCTCAAAGAAGCCCAGATCCGCGACGGCCTGCATATTTTCGGCCAGTGCCCCCAGGCGCGGCAGCTCCGTGACCTGATTATTGCCATCGCCCGTCATCCTAGCCACGATCGCCTAGGACTCACCAGAGCGATCGCCCAGTCTTGGCAGATCGATCTCGATCCCCTCACCGCTGATCCCGCCACGCCCTATACGCCTGAGCCAGCCGCGATCGCGCCCTCTCCTCTGCTTAAAAACTGCCGCACCTACGCCGATCTCATCGAACAGATCGAACACCAGGCAGCCCATCTCATCGACGCTCTCTTAGCATCTCCTTTCTCTTCCCCATTCGACTCCGCTGACGGCCAGCCCGCTTCTGCCCTCGAAACCGAACTCGCCTGGATTCAAACCCAGCTCCTACCCCGCCTGCAGCAAACCCCGCAGGAGATCACCCACCTGCTGCACGGCCTCAGCGGCGGCTACGTTCCAAGCGGCCCTGCTGGCGCGCCCACCCGCAACCGCCCTGATGTCCTGCCGACCGGGCGCAATTTCTACTCGGTAGATATTCGGGCCATTCCAACTGAAAGCGCCTGGGATGTGGGCCGCAAGGCCGCTGAGGTGCTAGTTGAGGACTATGTCCAAACCAACGGCGAATATCCGCAAACGCTCGGTCTTTCCGTTTGGGGTACGGCTACCATGCGCACCGGCGGCGATGACATCGCTGAGGCTCTGGCGCTGATGGGAGTGCGCCCGGTCTGGGATGGCCCCTCTCGCCGCGTGGTGGATTTTGAGATTTTACCGCTGTCGCTGCTGGGACGGCCCAGAGTCGATGTGACGCTGCGAATTTCTGGCTTTTTCCGCGATGCTTTTCCCAATTTAATTGACCTGTTCGATCAGGCCGTCAGCGCCATCGCCTCCCTAGATGAACCCGCCGACCAAAACCCACTGGCGGCGCAGACAGCCCAAGAAACCCAGTTTTGGCAGCAGCAAGGACTTGATTTGTCGCAGGCCGAGGCGCGATCGCGCTACCGCATTTTTGGCTCCAAGCCGGGGGCCTACGGGGCGGGACTGCAGGGACTCATTGAGGCTCAAAACTGGACGACAGACGCTGATCTGGCCCGTGCCTATATCAACTGGAGCAGCTACGCCTATAGCCGCCAAGCCGAAGGGCGATCGGCCCCGGATGCTTTTCAGCAGCGCCTAGGGCAAATGCAGGTGGTGCTACATAATCAAGACAACCGCGAACACGATCTGCTTGATTCTGATGATTACTATCAGTTTCAGGGCGGACTAACGGCAGCGGTGCGCGTAGCCCAGGGCCAAAATCCCCAGGTTTACTTTGGCGATCACGCCCTGCCGGAAAATCCCAAAGTGCGATCGCTCCGGGCTGAAATTGCCCGCGTCTATCGCTCCCGGGTGGTCAATCCCAAGTGGATTGCCGGGGTGATGCGACACGGCTATAAGGGCGCGTTTGAGATGGCGGCAACGGTGGACTATCTATTTGCCTATGACGCAACGGCCCGCTGCGTTGAGGACTACATGTACCAGGGAGTAGCGCAAGCGTATGTGCTTGACTCTGAGGTGCAGACGTTTGTGGCGCAAAAAAATCCCTGGGCGCTACGAGATATGGCTGAACGGCTAGTGGAAGCTCATCAGCGAGGACTGTGGCAGCAGCCAGACGCCAATACGCTAGATCAGCTTCGAGCGATCGCCCACCAGGCCGAAGAAATTATCGAATCCAGCTAAGCGTTACTTTTGGCCCTCGCATTCTATGGGCCAACGTAGCTCTTAACAGATTCAAGCTGAATTATGCCAACTCTTGTTTAAGCAAACATTACCATTGCTTAGCGGCGCAGAGAGCGCAGGCTGACCAGCGTTCCAGTTCTCCAGGCGGCGTAGGACACTGACACTGCGGGCAAAGGGGACAGTGACGGGTCTGCTGCTGCCGCAACCCGGCCCAGCGCTCGAAAGCAGCGGTAGGTTCTTGGCTAGCGGCATTGGGAACATGAGAGGGGTCAATATTCGTTTTAATAAAGCTGGGATGCTGTTGCAAGGCCTGGGCAGCCGGGGCGATCGCCTCTAGTTTTTGGTCAGTATGCCATTGGGCAACAGAAAATCGGATATCGGTTAGCTTCAGGGCCAGTTGTTGGTTCAACTTTTGTAAAATACGATGGCGCTCGAAAATCAGCGTCTGTGACCAGGCAGGGGTAGCAGTGGCCACGCGCAGAACCTGATAGCGGGTAATGCCGACAGGGCGAGTCTGGCGGGCGACTGCAACACCGACAATGTCGGGCCAAACTTCGGTGAGGCGTCTAAACTGCTGCTGGACGCGCCAATTTTTTTGCCGCTGTAGCTGATTGACTAGCTGGTCGAGGGATTGGAACGTCATAGCCACGGCCCTGTAAGGAAAGCTAAATCCGGTTCCACTTTCAGATCAGCAGATTTAGCAGATTTAAAGGAATTGCTTAGTTTATTCATAGCAAATTTGAGATATGTGAAATAAAGTGATGTAGCCTATGCTGTATCCGGGTGCTAGCTGTAATTTGAAACACTTTACTTGCGCATTTAGGCTGTAGTCTGCGAGTGAGGCTAATCACGGGAGGTTCACACACTATGCCAAAACGTTCCCCAGCCAGTCAGTCAGAGCTTAAGGGATCAGCGACTGAACTCAAAGCACCGCTGCAGAGTGCTTTGGGTAGCCTTAATATTACCTTGGATGAAGAACTCACCCGCTACCGGCGGCAGCGTCAGGGCCATCCCGCACCGCTGCCCCGGCGATTAAAGGTCAAAAGTCAAAGACCTTTGGATTTGATCACCGTCAAGCCGACAGAAAGCAGTCCTTCCCAGGCTACACCGACTATTTCGGGGGCTGTTAATATTCCGCCTCCGCCACCACCACGGATACCGAACCCGGCAGCGGCAGAAACCGAGGCTGAAGCAACTTCTCCAGCGATCGCTGCGCCCAGCGACATAGAAGGGGACGAATCCGTTACAGCCTTAGCCTCTCAGCACGATCTCAGCCCGGAAGGCTATCTAGCCTCTTCTGAAGCACTCTTACAGAGCTTAGCCGCAGACGGTACGGCAGATGAGTCAGCAGCAGCCCCGTCTGACAGCACTTGGCTGGATAACTGGGCTACCCCTTTGGGGGTAGGTTCTCTGGCGCTTCTGCTGGTGGGCAGTGCTGGACTAGGCTACGTGTTGACTAACCCCACTGCCATTAGCCACATACCGTTGCTCAAACGGCTATCAGCGACATCTACGGCAGGAGACGTTGACGCTGAGCTGACAAACACTGACAATCTAGAGGCTTCTGACGCTACGTTCCACTCCCTAGGACCAGATCTATCGTCGCAAGAGTTTGTTGAGCTTAATTTAAATACGCTCAGTACTTTAGAGACGAACGCCGCTGTGCCGCTCAGTCCCGCCTCAACAACTGCGACCCAGCCAGCATCCACCCCTACTGCGACAGCTCCAGCCGCTCAGCCACCATCAGCAGCGGCAACTGCAACTGCTCCGGCTACTGCGGCTGCTCCTCCAACCAGTCCAGCTCCCAGGGCAGCTACGGCGCGGCCTGCTCCACCGCCACCAGCCCGACCTGCGGCTCCGGCCCGACCGGCTCCTCAGCCTGCCCCCACCGCCCCCGCACGGCCGCCTGCTCCCCAGTCTGCCGCTACGGCAGCCGCTGCTCCCGCGCCCAGCAGCACACCAGCTCCAGTCAATTATTATGTGGTGACAGACTACACCGGCGATCAGTCGCTTTCTACAGCTCGAACTGCGGTCGAAGATGCCTATGTGCGCAACTTCTCTGAGGGGGCCCGGATTCAAATGGGCGCATTTAACAGTGCTGAAGCGGCTGAGAGTTTGGCGGAGAATTTACAGTCACAGGGAATCTCGGCTAGCGTCAGGGAAGATTGACCCTAGGAAGCTGTTAAGTCTGAAGCCTGCTTGCTATGCTTCTAAGCAGTAGGGGCTTTCAGTTTGTGGAGAAAAGAATAATGGGTTTGCTGGATCGCATTAGCCGATTATTTCGCGCCAACGTCAATAGCTGGATCGGCGGTGCAGAAGATCCAGAAAAAATGCTGGAACAGGCTGTAGCTGACATGCAGGAAGACCTGATTCAGCTTCGGCAGGCAGTGGCGCAGGCGATCGCCACGCAAAAGCGCACCGAACGGCAGCAGGTGCAGGCCGACTCAACAGCGCGTGAGTGGTACAACCGGGCGCAGCTAGCCTTGCAAAAAGGCGAAGAAGGACTTGCACGCGAAGCCCTCACACGGCGCAAAGCCTACCTGGAGACCGCTAGCTCCATGAAGGCGCAGCTAGAGCAGCAGGCGGGTATCGTCACCCAGCTCAAAGACAATATGCGGACGCTGGAATCCAAGCTGGCCGAAGCGCGCACTAAAAAAGACATGTATATTGCTAGAGCGCGATCGGCGCAGGCGTCTCAGAAGATCAACGAAATGTTGGGACAGAATGCACCCACCGGGGCGATCGCGGCCTTTGAGCGCATGGAGGATCGGGTACATCAGTTAGAAGCCCAGTCAGAGGCGATCGCTGAGCTAAATACGGATAGTTTAGAAGCTCAGTTTGCGGCTTTAGAAGGCGGCAGTGATGTCGAAGCTGAGCTAGCGGCCATGAAGTCTCAGATGATCTCAGGCAGCGAGCAGGCTAACCTGCCTCCGGCAGAGGGTGATGATCGCTATTCGCGGTAGACGGGCAGGGTGAAGTGAAAATAGCTGCCCTGGTTTGACAGCGCGTCTACCCAAATTTGACCGTAGTGAGCCCGAATAATCCGCTGGCAAAGCGCCAGCCCCAGACCATAGCCATCTTGCTCATGGTCGCGCTGTAGCCGAAAGCTTTCTTCAAAAATTCGCTCCCGATTTTCATTGGGAATACCTGGACCAGTATCGTGAACGCTGACCTGTACTTTTTGCGTAGTGCGGTGCAGCGCCGACACATCAATCCGCCCGCCTGCGGGGGTGTACTTGATAGCGTTATCGATAAGGTTGGTAATTACCCGACGGATTTGCAGCCGATCGGCATAGACCCGGGGCAAATCCTGAGGAATATCAGTGGTAATCCTTTGCTGCTTGGCGTCTAGCTTATTGCTCAGAGAATCCAGCACCTCCAAGCATAGCCCCTTGAGCTGCAAAGGCTGTGGCTGCATTTGCAGTTCTGCGGAAGCGCCCTTAGCTGCCTGCAAAATATCCGTAATCATGCGATCGATCGCTCGAATTTGCGTCTTAGCGTGACACAAAAGCTGCGTCGTTAGCTTAGGCGTGAGCTGAGAAGCCCGTTCGGGATTGCCATAGCCCAGTTCCAATGTCTCAATGGCAATGGAAGCGGCTGTCAAAGGATTGCGCAAATCGTGAGCCATCATGGCAATGATGCGATCTTTAAACTGGAGCTGGGCTGAGAGGGCATCACTGTTCTGCTTGAGGCGAAAGATTTCGTCCGATAGCTCAATCAGTTTGGCCGAATGGCTAACGGAGCTAAAGGCTGGTTCTATCGCAGGGCGATCGCCGTTGCGCTCAGCGATCGCTGATATTTGCACCTGCTGATCTACCTCTTGCTGCCACTGGGGCCACCAGTAATCTAGCTGTGACACGATATCGCTGCCTGTTAGAGTCTGCTGTGGTAGCGGTGCGATTTTGATCAGAGCTGGCGTGGCAACCAGCTTGAAATGCTCGGCTAAATAAGGCTGTTCAGAGACGTCTGCAACTTCGAGATGATGGGCGTGTTTGCCTCGGAGCTGTTGCAAATGGGCGCGAATTTGACGAACTTGTTCTCCTGAATTGGGTCGCTTATCGGTAAAGAGCAGAAATTTAATTGGAGCTTTAGTTTGACTTACCGGATGTGACATAAACTTTTTGTCAGAGTTTTTAAGCTCATCGATCCCTACACAGCGCCCATCTTCTACTAGCCTATCCTGTTTGTGACGTCCTCCCAACGACGCATTCTGAGGAGGCGCATCAGGCCAATGCCGTATAAAAAGTTGATTTAGCCTTAACGATCTCTGGCACAGTTTGTTTTCTGGCACAGTCTATGACTTTCTGTAGAAGACAGTCTGAGAGACTAAATGATGTAATGCAGTAAGTGAGAGAGTTCTAAACCAAAGATGACTCTCTTATGCGAAATACAATCTTCGTAAGCTGTATCTACTAAAAGATCGAGAATGTCTAGGCCCGGTGACCTGCTCAGCTTGACACGGTTCAGCAGCAGTCCGACGTTCTTATGCTGGCCCTAGGCAAAGAGATATTACGGGATTAATGATTATGCTCTGTCCCGGAAAGTTAGTCAACTACAGTAAAGCTATATGCATAAGTCTGTATAGCTCTTATTTAGAAGAGAAAAACAATCTATAGGAAAAAGATTAAAGTGTTTGCCTCAAACTGGTTGAAGAAGTCCGCCTCCCGCTCAGAAACAGCTGCTGCCCGGATAGTCAGAGTAGGGCAATCTGGTTTTTTGGCTAAGTCATTGATGCTGTCGGCGCTAATAGGAAGTCTTTTTGTCGCGACTCAGGCGGTGACGGCCAAAGCAGTGGAGCCGACACTGACGATTCAGAACAGTGCCCTCGCTCAATCGGCGAACGAGACTGCAGACGACTCTCGTCTATCCGTTGACGGGGTCTACCTCTACGGCCAGTCTGCCCAGCCAGATCAACCCGGATCGGCCTACATGGTTTTTGAAGCTCGCAGCGGTATGACCATTGGGGCCTTCTACATGCCCAACTCTTCTTTTGACTGCTTCTACGGTCCCTTGCAGACAGATCAGGCAGCGCTTACCGTTGTTGATAGCTACAGCCAGGAAACCTTCGACTATAGCCTAGCGCTACAGCAGGAAGAGGCGATCGCTGGCGCGGATGGAGCGGCACCGATGCAGTTCAGCATTGAAGGGTTTCAGCAGCTTGATGAGCTCAGCGATCTCGATCGCGAAATTCTAGCCACTTGCCAGGCCGATCATCAAGCACAAGTGTGGCAATAATTCTCGCCGAGTATTCAAAGCAGTCAGATAAACTGTAGGTTATCTAGTTAACGGCCCGCCTCTGGGGACTGTTTTATCATAACTGTTGAATGCTAGAGACGATAGCGCGTGAACGCAGCCGAACAAGCCACTAGTGTTGAATTTGCCAGCAAAATTGCCACGGCAGTTCGTATCTTTAAAGCCCATTTTCCTGATCTGAGGGCAGACTTGCAGCCTTGGACCACCGACCAGGACACTCAAGCCTGGGTCGATCCCGACTCGATTGATTTGGGATTTCATTTTCCAGGGGTGAGTCGTTTGTTCAAGTGCCGTAGCCTGCTGGTGCAGATTCGCTTTTATCAAGATCCAGTAGAGGCCAGTCATCAGGTGATTGGCATTGACGTGGCTGGCTTCGGACATCAGGGCAAGCAGTGGGCTTTGTCTACGGTTGAGCGATGGGAGTTTGTCGGCGACAATTGCCCAGAGGCCGCGACAGGACAGCAGCTTAAGCAGTGCTGTCAGCAAATTTTTGACCTCTTCAAGTCTGGTGAATCCCGTAATGTTCAGGGGCCATAGGCAGTGCTCGATCAGCCAGATACCCCAGCTCTGTCGGCTCAGACAGTTTCGTCTATTTTGCAGGCCGCTGAGTTTGCGGCTCGCAGGCACCGGGATCAGCGCCGCAAAGATCCTGAGCAAACGCCCTACATCAACCACCCGCTGGCCTTAGCCCAGCTGCTATGGTGTCAGGCGCAGATCTTTGATCCAGTCGTGATTGTAGCGGCTTTGCTACACGATACGGTTGAAGACACAGAGACGACGCTGAGCGAAATTGAGCAGCTGTTTGGCCCCCTCGTCCGGCAGACCGTGGCTGAAGTGACTGACGACAAATCTTTGCCCAAGGCTGTCCGCAAACAGCAGCAGATCGATCACGCCGCCGCTATTAGCGATCGCGGCAAGCTGGTCAAACTGGCCGACAAAATTGCCAACATTCGAGACTTGGCCACCTCACCACCGCCGGACTGGTCGCGCGATCGCCAGCTTGCTTACTTTGACTGGGCTAAACAGGTGGTCGATCAGCTACGAGGAACTCACCTCCCACTAGAACAACTATTCGATCACTGGTATGAACGGGGCAGGCAGCAGATGAAATAGAGCGCACGGTTTGATTTAGCCCATACGGGCATAAACCTTTGGGCTACAATTAAAATTTGCAAAGTAGCACAGGTTACCGCTCTCACCATTTCACTATGAGCAAAGGCACTCTCTTCGACAAGGTTTGGGACTTGCATACCGTCGCTCAGCTTCCCTCTGGGCAAACTCAGCTATTTATTGGCCTACATTTGATTCATGAAGTGACCAGCCCTCAAGCCTTTGCCATGCTGCGGGAGCGAGGGCTAAAGGTGCTGTTTCCAGAACGCACCGTGGCTACCGTCGATCACATTGTGCCAACAGAAAATCAGGCCCGTCCCTTTGCCGATGCGCTGGCGGAAGAAATGATGGTGGCCCTGGAGCGCAACAGCCAGGAAAACCAAATTACGTTTTACAACGTCGGTTCTGGGAATCAGGGCATCGTGCATGTGATTGCCCCCGAACAAGGGCTGACTCAGCCAGGCATGACGATTGCCTGCGGCGACAGCCATACTTCAACCCACGGCGCTTTTGGGGCGATCGCGTTTGGCATTGGTACCAGCCAGGTGCGCGACATTCTCGCCTCTCAGACCCTAGCCTTGGCTAAGCTCAAGGTGCGGCGGGTGGAGGTCAACGGCGAGCTGCGCCCTGGGGTTTACGCCAAGGACGTGGTACTGCACATTATTCGCAAGCTGGGGGTGAAAGGCGGCGTCGGCTACGCCTACGAATACGCGGGTACGGTCTTTGAAAAAATGTCGATGGAAGAGCGGATGACCGTCTGCAATATGGCGATTGAAGGCGGTGCCCGCTGCGGCTACGTCAACCCTGACGACACCACTTTTGCCTACCTAGAAGGCCGCGACTTTGCGCCTAAAGGTCAAGACTGGGATCAGGCAGTGGACTGGTGGCGCAGTCTGCACAGTGACGCCGACGCCGAATATGACGACGTGGTCGTTTTTGACGCGGCTGAGATTGCCCCCACTATTACCTGGGGCATTACGCCGGGGCAGGGCATCGCCGTGGATGAGTCGGTACCGACGCTAGCGGAACTAGCCCAGGATGAGCGCCCGATCGCAGAAGAAGCCTACCGCTATATGGATCTGCAGCCCGGCCAGCCGATCAAAGGTACGCCCGTAGATGTCTGCTTTGTCGGGAGCTGCACTAACGGGCGAATTAGCGACCTGCGGGAAGCGGCCAAATTTGCCCAGGGGCGGCACGTAGCCAAAGGGATCAAGGCTTTTGTCGTACCGGGTTCAGAGCGGGTGAAGCAGCAGGCCGAGTCGGAAGGGCTAGACCAGGTCTTTTTGGCGGCTGGTTTTGAGTGGCGCGAACCGGGCTGTTCGATGTGTTTAGCGATGAACCCTGATAAGCTGCAGGGTCGCCAAATCAGTGCCTCTTCCTCTAACCGTAACTTTAAAGGCCGTCAAGGTTCTTCGGCGGGAAGAACCTTGCTCATGAGTCCGGCAATGGTCGTTTCGGCGGCAGTCAATGGCTGCGTCTCAGACGTGCGAGAGCTGGTTTAACCCTGTCTAAACGACAAAGTCAGCCATCAGGCTGCAGGGATTCACCTGCTGATAAAGTCCTTCAATCTGGTCAAGGGTGGCGATTTCCCCCAGGCGATCGCCCATGTCACGCAGTTTAGCCAAAGCCTGCTGATAGCAGTCTAGGGCAGCGGTGGTCTTGCCCAGATATTCATAGAGTTTGCCTAGCTGGCTAAAGATACGGCCAGCGCCTTTCTCGTCTTCAATAGCGGTGAAGACTGTCAGTGCCTGCTCGTAATAGCTAATCGCTAGCTGAGGATGGCCGGTTTGCTGGCTGAGAGCAGCCAAGTGGCCTAAAATCATGCCCCGCTGCTGCTGCGCCAGGACGCTAGCCGTCGGCGTGCGGCATAGATCAAGGGCAGCTTCATAGCAGCTCAGGGCATACATGAACAGCCGCAGATGTCGGTAGGTTTTACCCATATAGCTCAGGGTCGAAGCTTCCCCGGCCTGATCGTTGAGCTGTCCCCTTAAAGTTAGAGCCTGCTCTAAATACTTCAGCGCTTGGTGATAGTTGCCGAGCTGATAGTAAGCAACCCCTAGATTGTGCAGAGCCGTCGCATAGCTAGCCCGGTCGTCGCTATCAGCCAAAATGCTTACCGCTGTCAGGCAAAGGCTTTGGGTGCGCTCATGCTGGCCGATGCGCGCATAGATAGCGCCCAAATTGTTGAGCATTAGCCCCACCTTATGCGTATCTCCGGCCAGCCGAAAAGCCTTGACGGCTTGCTGATAGCAGGCGATCGCCTCAGATAGCTTGCCCGACTGTCGGTGCAGTCCGGCTAGGGTGGCTAGCTGCATGGCCTGCTGGTAGGAGTCGCTGTTCTCTAGAGCGGCATCAGCCGCTTCAGTCTCTGGTTGGGGGGCTTGGCGATCGCTTTGAATGGCCATTTCCTGCCCAACAAAATAAATACAATTGAGCGTAGCTTCTAGGCCGTGGAGACAGTTGAGATGTAGGTGCCAAGCAAGCAGAGTTTGAAACGTATCTAAGGCTGCGGCCAAGTCGCCTTGATCGAAATATCGCCAGCTTTGAGCAAACAACCTGTCAAGCTGCTCAGCTTCAATATTGAGCTCAGGCTGAATCTGACCCAAAATCATTTCCCGGTATAGGCAAACGGCTAGTAGGGGCATGGGAGCGGCAACGAAGCACTGGAGCAAAGCCTGGGGGCACATAGCGACATCTCCTGTCTTGACTTATAAGCATCTACTTCTCCAGCTCAAAGAGTTATGCAGTTTTTTACGCAATTTTTGTAGTTTGTTCAAAAAAGCAATAATTGCCCAATCTAGGCGTCAACGACCCCAAAATCCAAAACTGGCAGCGCAGTCTTTATCGCCTATATCCCATCTGCTTTAAAGTGAAGGCATGACAGCAGAAACCTACATCATCGGCATCGACATCGGCACAACCAGTACCAAGGTGATGCTCTTTTCTGCCCAGGGTCGGCCTATTGCTCAGCAGACAGTTGAATATCCCCTCCTTTCGCCTACACCGGAAGTTCAAGAGCAAGATCCCTATGAGATTCTGAGAGCTGTTGTGCAAGGGGTTCAAGCCATTGTTGCCAATAACCCAAGGTGTCTAAGTGGACTGGTTGCCCTTTCTTTTAGTGCGGCAATGCACAGCCTTATTGCCGTAGACGCTCAGGGACAGCCTCTCACCCACAGCATTACTTGGGCCGATCGCCGTAGCGCGGCCTGGGCCGACAAAGTGCGCCAGAGCTGCAATGCTCATATGCTCTATCAGCGGACAGGAACGCCCCTTCATCCTATGCTGCCGCTGGTCAAGCTGGCTTGGCTGCGGCATGAGCAGCCCCAACTCTTCAACCAGGCCGCTAAATTTATCTCCATCAAAGAGTACGTGCTGTATCACTGGTTTGAGCAATATGTAGTGGACTATGCCGTCGCCAACGCTACTGGGCTGTTCAATATGCAGTCCTTGGACTGGGATAGCGAAGCGCTAGCGATAGCTGGGATTTCGCGCGATCGCCTTTCTCAGCTCGTACCGACAACCCACGTTTTACCGCCCCTACCAGATGAGATTACGGAGCTGCTGGGATTACCGACTAACTTACCTGTTGTAGTCGGGGCCAGCGATGGCGTACTGGCAAATTTAGGCATCAATGCAATCGCGCCTGGTGTCGTTGCTGTCACAGTTGGCACTAGCGGCGCGGTGCGGGCAACGGTTGACCACCCTCAAACGGACGCCCAAGAGCGTCTCTTTTGTTATGTCCTGACCGAACAGCATTGGGTCATTGGCGGCGCCGCTAACAGCGGCGGCTTGATCCTGCGCTGGGCACGCGATCACCTAGTAGATAACACCTGCGACACGGCCCGCCTGCTCAAACGAGATCCCTACAGCCTGTTGACAGCGATCGCAGATACAGTCCCGCCCGGCGCGGCGGGTCTCATTTTCCATCCCTATCTAGCTGGCGAGCGATCGCCCCTATGGGACGCCAATGCCCGGGGCAGCTTCTTTGGCCTGGCGCTGCACCACACCAAGGCTCACCTGACGCGGGCGGTGCTAGAGGGCATTGTCTATAACCTTTATATGGTGTTAGCAGCGCTGCAGGAAATCATTGGCCCCGCTAAGAGCATCCAGGCCACGGGCGGCTTTGCCCGCTCCACCGTTTGGCGGCAGATACTGGCTGACGTGTTTGACCGAACGGTGGTCATTCCAGAAACCTATGAAAGTTCCTGCTTTGGCGCAGCCGTGCTGGGTCTGTACGCCCTAGGGATTATCTCTAGCCTTGAGGGCGTAGCCGACATGATTGGCGAAACCCACCGACACCAGCCCATTCCCGAAAATGTCCGCAAGTATCGCCAGATACTGCCGCTTTATCAACACCTGCTGCAGCGCTTCAAAGCAGAATATGCCGCGATCGCGGCTATTCAGGCTGATCTGGAGCAGTCATAGCTTCCGGATCTTCGGAGCCACAGGTTTGGGCGATCGCCGCCTGCAGATAGCTCTCAGCGGCTTCGGTGCCAGCCGGGGCAGTAGCCGCCACCTGGAGGGCATCGGCCCAGAGGTACTGATCGGCGAAGTAAGTCACCTGTCTCAGCACTTGCGCCTCCAGATCGGCCTGCTCTAGAGCCAGTTGGGTATTGAGTACCCTTAGCTCATCTGCAATCACCGCCTGACGCTCTAGAGCCATAATCCGGAAAGGAATCCGTAGTTGCTCAACCGCAAACGGCCCGCCGTAGATTTTCCAAATATACTCCTGTCCAGGCTGCAGCGGCATTTCTGCTCCGTACTGTATCTGGGTGGTACCAGCCTCCGGATCAGCCTGCCAGAGCACTTCATCTGTCTCGGCGGCCACAATCTGCAGGCGGCTCAGCGATCCCTGCCAGATAAACAGGGGGCGATCGCTCCAAAGCGTCAGAGCCGAGCGGGGCACCGCCAGCGGTGCTAGCGGGCAGACATCGCCGCGCGAACCACCGGGAGACCGGGGAAAGGGCGGCTCGCCTTGAGCTTGGGCTACCTGAACTAGAGGACCGGTAAGCGCTAATAGCCCTAGTGATAACCACTGTACAGGGCGAGCAGCAAAATAAGCGGGGATGACGGCTAGATTAAGCATGGGTTCAACTATGAGACTTATCTGAAAATAAGGGGGGAACTAAATAGGCCAGCAGCAAGGCACTGGGCAAGCACCAGGGAATCAAAACTAAGCCAGAGACATAAACCTGGAGGCTCACGAGGCCATACAAGGCGATCGCGCCTGTGAGTAGCCCCAGGGATCGCCCGCGTTGCGAAGCTGGCGCTGAGACACTCAGCGCTAGGCTCTTAGCCAGCAGCGCCGCTAGCGCCACCAGCCAGAGATCGGGCAGGGGCACGACCCAGTGGCGATGCCGGAAATGATGAAACTGGTAAGCGTGCAGTTCCCCCCCGGGAACAATGGTGTTTAAGGCTTCTGCGTCGGTCTGCCGCTGCCAGTAGCGCAGGGCTGGCGTCAGGGAATAGTTGTCAGCGCTGAAGGCATTGACGCCCGCATCACCATAGCCCCCTGGCATAATCAACAGCACCGGCGGCGAAAATTCCTGACGCAGATCGGCGGGCGATCGCGCCAGAAATTCCCAGGCGGGCAGCTTTTGATAGATAGTTTCAGGCGGCAGCGAAAAGTCCACGATGGGGTAAAGCCAGCTCTGACCGTAGTGAAATGAAAACGCGGTCAAAGGTCCGATTGCGGTCCGAGGCGATCGCAGAGGTGACTCAACGGCATAGGCCGGAGCGCTGCTGGTAATATCGGTAATATCTGCGGCCAAAGCCAACAGATAGCTAAAAGGCAAGGGACGAGCGGCACTGGCTGCGGGCAAGCTGGGCCGCTGTCCTTGAAAAAAGAGGGCAATGTCTCCTTCCCAAGCAGGGGCAGCTTCAGCTAAATCTGGCAGCGTGCTGAGCCAAACGCCATTATCATCGCGGTAGGTTGCCAACACCAAACGCGACTGAGACTGCTCATAGGCACGTTGCAAAGCGGTCTGTAGCTGCATGTCCTGTTCTGGCAAAGGGCGATCGAGAATATAGTCGATACCGATCACCTCAGCCCCTACTGACGCGGACTGATCTACTAGCTGAGCCAAATAGCTGCGATCCATCGGTCGCGGATCGCCGATTCCTCCTTTGATCAAGGATTCATTGTCCACCTGAATAAGCAAAATCTCTGGCGACACAGTGGGAATCTGCTGGGTCAGACTGCGGTAAACTGCCTGCGTCCGTAGGCGCTGCTGCAGCAGCCAGTTTTGCAGCGGAACTAGGGTGCTGAGTGCTAAACAACTTGCTAGGGCTACTGCCTCATAGCGCTTGGGCAGCCAGGGTTGTAGCCGCTGCCGCCAGCTTTGATCCGGGATTTGAAATAGGCGCGAGCTAGGATGCCGAAACAGCGAGGGCACCAGGTGAGCCGCCGGATAAATCAGATTTTTGTCACGCAGATGCCGATTGGCCTGCAGCAGCGCCGCCTGCACATCTTGGTGCTGGCCCAGCGCTTGTAAAAACTGGAGCAGAAAGACCTGAGCGACCTGATTGTGAATGGGTTCTCGCATGACGGCCACCTGACTGAGGCCCAAGTCAATCAGAGACTCCGCGATATTCAAGCCGCTACAGGAGTTAAACAGGGCAAACTGGAGACCATGCTGCTGGGCGATCGCCAGCATGGGCGCAATCTCCTGCAGCCGGATAGAGCTGCCGGGGGCGATCGCTAGCTCACCTCCCGTCAGCGCCGTTTCATTGCTGTGTCCGGCAAACAGCAGCACGTCCCAGCCCAGGGGCGCCGTCAGCGCCGTGACGATAGCTTGCTTCAGTTCCGCGACCGACTGCTGCGGCTGCCAGCCAATAAATTTCACTTCGGCCAGCTTGTCTAGCGCTGCGATCGCGGTGCGATCTGCCTCAAAATCTAGGCCCGTGTCATCCCCCAAAATTACCAGGATACGAGGCCGCGATCGCAGCGTAGTGGGCTTGACCGTGGGGCGGCGAATATTGGCGGGCGATCGGACAATCTGCACCGCCCCTGCCCCAGCAAATTCAGCATTGACTTCCCACGCCTCCCAAGGCAGACGCGCTAGGGCTAGCGGCGTACAGGTGAGAAACAAATTCAGGCCGCGATCGGGATGATTTTGGGCTGCCTGGGCCAGCTGTGAGCGAATTTCATGCAGGTCGGCATCTCTGAGCCAGCGGTTGAATTCATAAATCAGCTTAGCTTCCGCCTCAACGAGCTGTGCCTGCCAGTCAGTAGCTCGCGCTACGCTGCCGCTGGCCTGTACCCGGCCCCGCAAAGCATGGGTGGCGGGCGGTGCGGTTTGGGGCAGCGGCAAGGTCTGATAAAAATTGAGATAGGCACGCTGCCATTGGCTGTAGCAGTCCAAGACATATTGAGGCGCAGGCAGTTCCGCCTGTAGCTGCAGCCCCTGATCCCAGCTCAGCTCAAACAGGCAAATTTGTCCAACTTGCTGAATTTTAAGGCGATAAAATCCTGCAACTGTCATGACCAAACAAAGCGGCTATGATTCATGGTCTGGGATAAAGGCGATCGCCGGCAGAGCGATCACGGTGCCTGAGGGCAAAGCGATAGATACCCAAAACTGCTCATCTAGCGTTCCAATGATCTGCCCGTAGAGATAGCTGTCCGCACTGCCGGGCTGCAGCGTATGTTCTACCAAAAGCTGCTCGGCATCGCGGATGCGCAGCGCCGTTCCCGGCGAGAGGCGATCGCCCGGCTGCGGCCCTAGCACCACCAGCAGCGACCACTCGGCTGTATCGGCAGGCAAAGCCCAAGCGATCGCATACAGCCGCAGGACGCCATTTTCCCAGCTAATATCCCGGTATGCTCCCCGCGCCTGAGAAACCAACTGCACCCCGTTGCGCTCTAGCTCGCTCAGCACGGATTCTATTTCAGTTGCGCTTGAGCGCATAGCAGTAGCGGGACGCAGCGGTGGTAGTAGCTGCCAGGAGAGGTGAGCGGCTGTCTGATCAAGCCGATTGCGCAACCACTGCCCAGCATTGATGGCCGCCTGAGCTATATCAGGTTGAACCGCGATGGCAGGCAAAGGCAGATTTTGCCCTTGCTGAAACTGATAGAGCCAGTTGACCCAGGCAGGCTGCCGCAGTAGCTCTGCCCCCAGGGACCAGGGTAAACGCTGCCAGAGAGGCGCGGTATCTGCCTGCAGCAGCGGCTGGAGTGACTGCAGGCGCTGCTGCAGTTCGGGCAGCCGCGACGGCTCTGAGCGAGGGGTAGGCAAGGCGATCGCGGCTGCATCTAAGCAGCGCAGATAGAGCAGCAGGTTATCAGCATTGAGATCAAACCAGCCCAGCGGCACCGAGTAAGTCCAGTCCTCTGCGGCTTCTAGAAATTGCCGCCGCTGCGCTAGCTGATCCTGCCGCAAACAGCCCTGTACCATCACCTGTCCCGCCTCTTCTTCTACCTGAATTAGCACGTAGAGATGAGGCACAAACTGGGCTAAGTCAACTGCAGCACTAGGAATGCTGACTACTTCATCCCAGAGACTGCCCACCGTCAGCAGACACAGCTTGAAGCCGCCGACCTGCAGGTTACAAACTGCGGGCAGCAGGTTAGCATAGGCGGGCTGCTGCAGGGTGCTGTGCTGCTGATCGAGCTGTAAGTCCGGCGATCGCTCTGCCAGCCAGCCCTCAAAGCCCGCGACAGCTAGCCCATTGAGATAATTTTGCCACTGCATATCGGGCTGCAGGATCGCCTGGCTGAACTGGGCCGACTCGGCTAGGTCAGGGGCACTGAGATCGACGGCGGCGGGGTCTATAGCTTCGTGCTCTAGGGAATCAGCTAAGTTTTCAGGATAGGCGATCATGATAGGTTTCTCCGAGTGTCCAGGTAGCGGCAGAGGTGTTCACTTAAGCAACTGCGGGGCAAATCGCTAGCGGTGGCGGCCTCTGCCTCAGCCTCCTGCAGTAGCGCATCGATCTGTTCGGCTAAGGCGGCGGCAATGCTCTCATCTAGGTCTTTTAGCCGCTCCGGGGTTAGATAGGTCTGAATTTTTGCTCGAATGCGATCGCTCAAAAGCTGCAGCAGCCGATGGCGGATATCTGCCCGGAGCTGCTTTAGCTTCAGCAAGCGGCTTACCTGATACTGCTGGGTCAGTCCCACCTGGGGAGCAATATCTCCCATTGCCTGCCCCTGACAGTGAAACAGGCTCAGCGCTCGTAAAAACGGCTCCGGCGACTTATGCTTGCGGCGGCTAAGCTGGGCTACCCACTGCTCAATCACCTCAGCAATCGCCTGATCCAAACAGCTGATCAACTGCTGCCGGTAGAACTGTAGAAACGCCTGCAGCTCATCGGTCGCCTCGCTAGGCGGCTGGGTCTGCAAACCTTCCACCACTGCGCCCAATTCTGGCTGATCTAGAGAAGCGGCGGCGATCGCGCCGCTGCGCACATGAATTCGGTACTGGCGTAGATAGGTAGCGATCGCCTGCAGTTGGGCAAACAGATCATCTGGCGGAGCCTGCAGCCGCTGAGGCAATCGCTGCGCCATGCGATTTAGCTGTTCCGTGGTGGGAGGTACACAGGTAATGGCCCCCCCTTGCTGCCGCTGGGCCAAGCGGTCTTGGCGATAGACTTGGTGGTAGACCTGCAGTAGCTCGCCCGCTTGAAAAATCTCCTGCGGTGTCAGCCGATGAAATTCACTAAAAATTCGCTGTAGCTGCTTGGGCGCAGTGTCGTTCAAAATGGCCCAGTCGCTAATTAAATAGACACCCTGCTGCAGTAAAAACTGGTTTAGCTCCCGGTGGTGCCGGACGCGGCGGGTGACCCAGGTGTTGAGGCTCGCCTTCTTAGGGTCGTAGGTCTGCAGAATTTTGGTTGCCAAAGAGCGATAGGCCGCCTCTGGGAGACTGCCGAGCGGTTCTAAAGGATAGACCTCGTCTAGCACATAGGGAAACAAATCATAGCGGCTGAAGCTGTGCCCTCGGCCAAACTGGCTCTCTAGCTGGCGACAGACAAACTGAGTCTGATGCGAGATGAGACAGCGCAAGCTCCCTTCTGCTAGCGGCAGCGTCGCCGCCTGGAGCGCAGAGTCCTGCTGAAAATGATCCCACAGCCGCTGCTGCAGGGCGCTGTCTGAACGCCCGGTCAGGTCAGCTAAAATTTGCTTGAGAAAAGATTTAACGGTTGGTAGGGGTAACAGGCGCGGTCGGCTAGCGGCATCAATTCGCACAAGACGCCAATAGCGAGGAGACAACTCAGCGGGGGCAATCATAGAGAGCCAATGGGGGCTGATAGCGGTTGTTTCCCAGGTTACATAGGTTTGGTGCATTTGCGTGATGTTCACGGGCCTATCTGTGTATTGGCACTCTATCGACCTGCAATTGACTTTACTGCTGAGGACATCAGACCTATGCAAAGTCAACATGAAACTGTGATTTTCTCTGAAAAAGGGGTCAGATCCCTGGCGCGAGAATTGCGTAAATAGATTAGAGTAATACTGTCTAAGGCCAGTACATCGGATGAGTGACACGACGGCATTTTTAGCTGGATGCGCGACAACGGGCGTGGCGGCGTTGCTGCTTGTCTTAGCCAGGGCTAGCGTTGATGAAACGAGTCCGCTAGCTCCCAATCAAAGCAATGCTTTTCCGGAAGAGGCAATGGCACCGCCCCTGCAGGTACCGCCGCCGCCGCTGCCGCAAACCGCCAACAGCAATCTTGAAGACCAGCTTCGCCGGGAGCTAGAAAGCCAGCAGGACACCACCTCCGATTTAGAAGGCCAGCTGCAGCAGCAAGAGCTGTTGATCCGCACTTTAGAAGAGAAGTTAGACAACCAGCAGCAAGAGACTCGCACGACGCTGGCTCAGCTACAGGACTATCAGCAATCTCTGCAGGAACTCAGTCTGAGTCAGAGCCGTTCGCCCGTTGTGGAGCGTAGCGAGACGCAGACGCTGGTGCTCTGGCTGGGGGCAGGCTTTCTGTTGGCCCTGATTTTAGGCGGTGGCGTAGTGCTAATCGTACTGTTGATTATGATGTCACAGTCGCAGCGCCGCCAGTCGCGCTCGGCTCAGATGATGTATCCGGTGACTCCGCCACCACCGCCCTATCGCTATTACGAGCAAGAGTTTTTGCCGCCGCCTGCCCTCTATCCCCGCCGCCCCGAAGCTCACAATCCCTACGATTTTCGCTAGGACTCAGGGGCGATCGCTGACACACTGCTAGCTTAAAGTCCCGGAATCTCTGAGAGTTCACCTTCTAGCTCTTCTACCGAAAAGCGGGTCATCTCTCGCCACTCTTCCACCGTAAACTCATAGCCTAGGGTGTTGGCCTTTTTCACAAACGCCTCTAGGTCAGCCGCCGTGCTGAGATCCTGACGCAGGATCGGATCGTTCTGAGCCGCTCTAAACAAACGAGCTACCGCTTCTTTTGCCACTAGCCTCAACTCCCAAATCCTAAAAAGACAATCTCGCTTTCTCTGGCTAACATAGCCACTGCCACCCAGCAGCGTCCGGCTTCTGCAATGAAACTATAAATGTCGGCAAAATTGCCAAATCAGGCGCGATACTAGACTGGCGGCTAATGCCCAGCCCTCGCCAACGCCGCTATAACGACAGCAGGGGAAGCTCGATTTCGTCAGCCCATGAAAAATATTCCCAAGATCCTGCTCGGCTTCTATCTGCGGCGTAACCCGAACCGTTTTCGGCTAACGCAGTTCAATTTCTTATATCGCTATGCCTGGCTGCAGAGTCTTTTAGAGGAACTACGCCCAGAGCTATTTCCAGCCAAAGAAGAAGCTGCTGCTGAAGAAGTTGTTGCCGAAGTCGAGCCGCCTAGCGACGAAATTCTGCAGCTTTTAGACGAGTCTGTCCGGGGGCGCAAAGGCACTTATCACGTGGAGCAGTGGCTGGGGGCGCGGGGCATGGGACATTTGTTCACCGCTACGCAGGTCAGTTCCAAAGCAGCGGTCATTGTTAAAGAGTACCTATTGCCCTCCCGCTTGTTTAATGATGAAGAAGCCCAGCAGCGGCAGAAAAACTTTGTGAATCTGGCCGGACTGAATCTGGCTGACGGTCGAGAGCAGGATTTTCGGCTGATTGCTCCCATCGAGGCGATCGCTGACGAGCAAAGCGTCAACCGCTGCTACTTAGTTACCGATAGCCGCGATCGCAGTCCTACCCTCCGCCAGTATTTGGCTGAGAGCGGCCCCGTGCCGCCAGAGCAGGTACGAATCTGGCTCAATCAGATTTTGCAAAGCCTAGAATTTCTGCACCAGCAGAAATACATGCTGCCTTCAGGTCGAGTGCAGCTAGGGCTAGTTCACGGCAACTTAGATCTCGATACGCTGCTGTGGGTGAATCACGGCGGCCAGCCATTTCTCTATTTATGCGATTTAGCCCTGTGGGAGCGACTGTTTGATCCGCCGACAGTAGAGCATTTGCCCAAAACGGTAGCGCAGGACTTAGAAGCCGTCGGCCTGATTGGCCTACAGCTCCTCACCGGCAATCCTCCGGCGCTAGATCCCCGCGAGGATGAGTCTTGGCCGCGTAAAGACGTTTTTTTAGAAGATTTTTTGCGGCGCTTACTCGCTTTTGGCCCCCCGTTTGAAACCGCTGAGCTAGCCCGACAAGAGTTACTGCTGCTGCCTCAGCCCAGCTTACCGCCGCCATTGGCTAAAGCTTCAGAAGCCGAACTGGAAGCTGAAAAACGCCGGCGATCGCGCTGGTGGCTCTGGCTCATTGGCCTATCTGCGATCGCCGCTTTGGGTACAATCGCCTGGGTATTCTGGCCGCGATCGCCTGTCCTCAGCGATGAGGAAGATCCGAGTCTTTGCTGCCTCAATGAAGTTAGCGCCGTCCCGGAAGGCATCTTTGTCTATACCGCCGTCCAAGATGGGACTTGGAGCGGCATTGTTCAGCAAAATCAGCAGTCTCAGCCCCGCCAGTCAACGCTGAACCTAGAACTGGCCGAGTCTTATCCCAATCTGCGTCTGGTCTATCGCCCAGCGGAATCTATCGAAGCGGCGATCGCCGCTGTGGAAAACCGTCAGGTCAATTTTGCCGTTGTGCCCTTAGTGCAGGACTTGCCTATTGGCCTCGGTGCCCAAAAGATTGCCTATGATGGCCTAGCGGTATTTGTTGCTTTCTCCTACGCTGAGCGCAATCAAAGCCTGCCCCGCACCCTAGAAGGCGATCTGACCTTAGAGCAGGTGCAGCAGATCTATTTAGGCCAGCTCTATAGCTGGCAAGAAATTGGCGGAGCGGATTTGCCCATACGTCTCTATGTACCGCAAAATCCAGAAGCCCTAGATCTCTTTGCCCGCAAGATTTTGAAACTGGGCTGGATGAATGCCCCCCGCGACAAAATCACCCAGTTGCCAACGCTGGAAATGCTGCGTACCATCATTCAGGATTTTGAAGGCGGGGCGGTGGGCAGCGTTGGCTTTAGCCCCCTAAGTCAGATTTTTGGGCAATGCTCCGTCTATCCGCTGGCCCTGGCAGCAGATGGCAGTGCAGTGCAGCCCCTCGTGTTGCGCAATGGCGAAACCGTGACGCCGCGCACCGACCTCTGCGATCGCAAAGGCAACTACTACCCCGATCTAGAGGCGTTTCGCAGCGGTGAATATCCGCTGGCCTATCCGGTGGCGGTGATATATCTGCAGGACAATAGCATCCCGCCCATTGGTGAAAAATTTGCTGAAATGCTGAGAACTGAGGAAGGTCAGCGGTTTTTGGCTGAAGCCGGATTGGTTCCTCTGGTAGAGCCCACAGAGCTGCTGCAGTAGCGACCTTGGAGGGGCTGCGTAGCGCCCCGTGTCAGCTCGCACCGGTCTAAAGCTGGCTAGCAGCGTTAGAGACCAAAGCCGCAGCTTCCTTGGGCTTGCCAGTAGAAGGAAAGATTAAAATACTCTCAATTTTGGGGTTGTTGACCAGAGCTGCTAAGCGATGTAGCTGTTTTTCCGTAATCGCCACGCCCGCGTATTTCTCAGCGTACTGCATCTCTGCGGCAAAATTATCGTCGTTGTAGATTTGGATGAAGGCTCGATCAACGTTCCAGTTTTGCCAATCAGCCGCAAAATACTGCTTCCCCCAGTAAGGGTTGTGATGGCAGATGTCAAAGCTGACGTTTGGGTTTGCCGCTTTCATCTCAGCTTTCATCTGCTGCACAAACTGGGTAAGCTGGGCGGTGCGATCGATCTTCCCCGGCAGATCCGCGTGGTAGCCCAGATAGTCGTCCCACTGCACCGCGTCAATGTCTGGATACTTTTGCACGAACTCCACCAGAATCTGCTTGAAGAGGTTAGCAACTGCTGGCACCTCCACGTCTAGCAAATAGTGATCAACTTCAGGGTAGGTCTTATCTACGCCAGGAACAATCCAGCGTTTGGCGATCGCAGTCTCAAAAATTGGGCTGTTTTCGTCGAGCTTGATGCCTTTCTCAAAATAGGCGTGTACCTGCATTCCCTGCTTGTGCGCCTCATCAATCAGCCAGTCTAGCCAAGGCTCCTGAAACTGATTGGGACAGCTTTGTAGTCCCAAAGTTTGCTGCATAACCTCGCTGCGATACATGGTGCAGCCGTTGCCCCAGACACCGTGAATGATGGTGTTGATGCCCTGCGATCGCAGGTACCGAACCCGCTCACGAATCGTTTTTTCATCCGCATTATTAGTCACCTGATAGCGGCTGAAGTAGATGCCCCTAATCTGCTTTTGCTGCCAGTTCGTTGAAGGCTGGGGCTGAGTCGCCGGAGGCGCAGGGGCAGCGGGTGTCTGTGTAGCCACTGTCTGGGAGGGCGGAGAAACGACTGATACTGGCTGATTCAGCTTAGGCTGCTCGCTAGCGGTCGCCGGTGGCTGCTCACCGGGAAGATACTGAACGATGGCATCGGGCAGTCGCGACTTCAGGTTGAAGCTATCCAAATTTTTAAAGCCCCAATAGCCAACTCCCAAGAACAGCAGGATGACAGAAAAGGGAATGCTGCCACAGCCGCAGCCGGTGTTTTCTTTTTGAGAGGGCATAGTGATAATCAGGATGACATCAAATGACTTCACGCCAATCCTGGCAGGTTCCGTATGGAACTACTTTTCCCTAGCAGGCAAGCCCCCTAAACAAGAGCAGCGATCGACAGCAGCGCTGACTTTTTCTTACTTGAACTATGGCTGTTTGCGGGACGGCCAGTTTCTCTGTCCCGCGATCGCTGGCTTATTCTCAGTTTAAAACCAGCCAGATCGAAAAGCTAAGCTTTACCTCAGTCTTGCATAGAGCCGCTGACAGACTGAGTGACATCCGGCTCTGTCATGACATCTCTTAGCACCGGAATGCCGTCTGAGTCTTGCTGCCGCTGGCTTAAAACGCTCAAATCGCCGTTGGATTCTAAGATCACGACGGCGATTTCCTGTAGGCTGTGATATCCCGCTTCTCGCACCGCCGAAAGAATTTCATTGTGGGTAACGCGCTCATGGCGCATATTCTGCTGCAGGAACTCGCCTTGCCAGAAGAGAATTCTGGGCTGTGCCCGCAATACCTGGCGACTTGGCGGCCAAATAACTGCCAACTTAGTAGCGGCAAACTGCAGCAGCAAGAGCATAACAATGCCTACTAAACCATCTAAAATAGGCACATTTTTTAACAGGATGGTAGAGCCGACCATCGAACCCATTGCCACTGTCACCACCCAGTCAAAATTATTCATTTTGGAGGTAGAGCGCTTGCCCGAGGCCCGGATTAACAGCACTACCACGGGATAGGTAATCAGGCTGGTCACAAAGATGCGCAGAATTTCGGACCAGTTTTCAAAGAACGTCATCACACCCTCTCCACCAACAACCTCGCCAGTATAGAGATATTTAGGCAGCGCCATCGCATCTCTGCAGATAGAAATGTGGCGATCGCGAAGCGCTCCGCCTGACAATGTATCTTTCGGGGCAAGAAAATAGAGGCTTTGAATGGCAAGGTGTTCGGGTAGCACTCATTTTCTCAAGCATGGCAAAGTTAACCCTTTACGGTACTCCAGACAGCACCTATGTCCGCACGACGCGGCTGCTGCTGGAAGAAGCCGAGATTGATTACGATCTCGAAAGCGTCGGCATTTTCAATGGTGAAAACGAGACGGCAGACTACTTAGCCAAAAACCCCTTTGGTAAGGTGCCAACCCTAGATATCGGTGGCGAACTGCTATACGAAACCGCTGCGATCGCGCCTTATCTGGATGCGGTTTTTGCCAGCACTCAGTTTACGCCAGCAGAGCCAGTGGCCCAAGCCCGGATGCGTCAGGTCATATCGATTGTAGACAGCTATCTTTACGCGCCAGCAGTTGGCTCCATTGTGATTCAGCGCCTGATTGTGCCCCAGCAGGGTGGCCAAGCCGATGAGGCTGAAGTTAAAGCAGCCGTTGAGCCAGCGCAGAAGGCTGTAAACGCGATTGAGGCGATCGCGGTAGGCAATCCCTATGTGCTAGGCGATCGCCTCAGTCTGGCTGACTTTTATCTCATGCCTATCTTTAAGTACCTGTCTCAGACGCCGGAATTTGAGTCTGTGATGGCTGAAGCTCCGAAGCTCAAAGCCTGGTGGCAGAAAGTTCAAGAACTCCCTAGCTTTCAAAAGGTGTGTGCCGCATAAAGGGCAAATAGCCGCAGCCGCAAGCAACCTGTTTATCGTTGCGGTAGGGGCACAGCCTATTAGGGCCGTGTCTTGCCAACTCCCAGCTATGGACGATTGATGCCCCGAAAGCGCTCTTTAGCTTCGGCAAAGGCTGTCTCCATAGCTGCCTGAATTTTCTCAGGATTAGGCTTTTTGCCCCCCATCAGATCCCCAAAATAAACGCAGGCTCCCTCCCCCAGCGCCCAGGTATAGGCTGCTGCCCACGACGCCGCAATCACGCTGCCAAATCCCGGAATAAACTTAATCAGCTCTCGCCCGATGGCCTGAGCAAAAAAGCCACCCGCGATCGCGCTTACCACGCCTCCGGCTTGAGAAGGAGTCAGGGTTTGCCCGTAAAGCTGTCCCAAGACGCCTACCATTGACCCCTGCAGCGCGGTTAAAACCGGCATAGTGGCAAAGGGAAGGGGGACTGCCGCTAGGGTGGCGGCAGCAATACAAAAAGCCAAAATATAGCGGCGGCCCACATCCCGGTAAAGATTGCCAATCTGTTCTCCGGCTTTTTCAGCATCCAAAAGCTGGTAGATAGCCTGAGCTTCAGCTTCAGGCAGCAGTTCGGCCAAGGCATCGCGCAGGGCTTCAAGGCCGTAAAACACCGGCTCATAACCGTCTTCCTCTAAAGTGAAGTCAATCATGACGGCGCGATCGCAGAAATGGGCAAAATCTGCCTGCAGGGTAGCAAAGGCCCGCTGAATGTCCTCGTAGCGGGGCGGATAGGCGGGATGATTCTCCACCTGGGGTGGGTAAATCTCATGCAGGCAGGTGACAGCCAGCAGACAAGGTACTTTAGGATACTCACGCCGGAGTTGTTCGGACACCTGACGGAGGGTATCGGTGGCGAAGTCGTTGATTTTGACCGTCAAAATTAGAATTTTGGCGTTAGTGCTTTGCTGCTGCAACTCCGCTGTCAGCGCCTGAATCAGGCTTTGAGTATCCTGATTGACATCGCCTAGCCCCACCGTATCGGTAAAAATTAGCAGCGGCAGATCTGCCGAGGGATAGGCATAGCGCTCAGTGTGTTGGGTGTGGGGCCGAAATCCCTGGCCAATGATGTCGGTGGAAACCCCGGTCAGACCACGTACGATGGAGCTTTTACCAGCTTGGGGCTTCCCGATCAGCAGCGCTTCGGTGGTGGGCAGTTCGGCCCGCACCGTCGCTAAAATTTCGGCCACCTCCGCCTCGCTCACGTTGAACCACTGCATCACCGTTCGACTGAGCTGCTCGATTGGCAACAGCTTTTTAAACTGCCCGGTGGCGGTTTGCCAAGCGCCCGTAAAGCGATCGCCCCAAGTTGAGTGTTCCGCTTTCTGAGTTTCGGGAACAGCGGGCTGAGAGTCGGTTTTATCTGGTTCAGTCATCTCTTCAATCAGCTTAGAAGGCTTGCCCAAATCCTAGCGAGGATTGTGGCTCCCCTCCAACTTCCGCAAGTCCTATAAAACTGTGAAGTTTTGGCAGCTAAAACGTAATGCTTGTTACAGTACATTTGCATGGTACAAACGATTGCGATCGCTCTCTTCGCTGATGGATAAACCGCCTGCCAAAGCCACCGTCACCAAAGACAATATCGTAGAGCGCCTGCTGCTCTACCGGGATGAATTTGCCGCCTTAGGCGTTAAAAAACTGGGCCTCTTTGGTTCCTACGTCGAAAATAAGGACTGTCCCAATGGTGACGTAGACGTCTTGGTCGAATTTGACTTGGCCGCTAAAACCTTTGATCACTTTATTCAGCTATCCCTGCTGCTAGACGAGATTCTGCTGTGCAAAGTAGAGCTTGTCACCGCTAAATCCCTCAGTCCGCATATTGCCCCTCGTATTCTTCCTGAAGTTGAGTATGTCATTTCAGACTAGCGACTATCTGCGCCATATCCTGGACGAAACCGCCTACCTGATTCAGAGCAGCCCCGCCACAGACAAGGCCAGCTTTAAGCAGGATGCCACCCTGCGCCGCGCCTTTGTCCGCAGCATTGAGGTGATTGGGGAAGCCACTCTGCGCCTGCCTCAAACGTATCGCCAAGCCCATGCTCAAATCGACTGGCGATCGCTGATTGGCCTCAGCGATCGTCTGCTTCACGCCTACTTCGGCGTAGACTACGACCTGGTGTGGGATGTAGTAGTCAATAAGGTACCGCTGTGGCAGTCGCAAATTGCTGAATTGCTGGAGAAGGAAGAGGCTCTTTAACGGTGATGTCGTACCGATTGCACCTCACGACGCGGCTTAGAGTGCCAGGGGGGCAGGTTTCAGCTTCACTCACCCCGTTTACGCAACCTGCAATTCTCATCAAAACACCAGACTGGCTCGAATCAAAAGGCTGAGCGATCGCCCAGCCTTTTGCTCAAAGATGCCTATTTTTTTAGAAGCGATTCAGCGTCAACCCAGTAGCTTCCTCGCCCAGGCTGGGCGCTAAGCCGCCTGCTGCTGGCGACGACGCATGAATACGCCTAAGCCTAAGGCTGCTCCCGTACCGAGCATCGTCAGGGGTTCGGGGACAGGTTCAGTGGGAGTTTCTCCAACGCCGCCGCCGTTACCCGCTGTGAGCGAACTGAACTCCGTCACGCCATCCCAGCCAATTGCCTCAGTATCCAGGGCTTCTGTCAGATTGCTGTTAAAGACCACGCGGTAATCAAATGGGCTGTCTTGGTTGGGGCTGTTGGGCTGCATCCGCGAGCGATCGCGGCGCAGGGGTGAGAAGAAGGACTCGCCAAAGAAGACGACCTGATTGTCTACCAGGTCCAAGCCCGTGGGGTTGACGGTGTTGGTTTGGCCGCTCATAAGCTGCGAGCGAATAAAGGTGCCTGCCCCCGGAATGGCCTCCCCCGTTGTGGGATCAAGCTTCAGTAAAACGCTGGCCTTAGCACCGCCGCCAGCGCCGTAGGTGGGGAGCCAGCCATCGGCAGTGAACCGGCGAAAATCCTCACTGGGCGTACCTTGGGTGCCATCCACGGTGAAAGCCGCGTAGAGATTAGCTAACCCATCCCACAGCAGGCCGATGCCGCGCCCGTCTGCGCCTGTGGTTTCATAGTTGGAGCGACTCCAGTTTTTGAAGCCGTTGGTGAAGCTAGCAATAATCGGATCTTGGTTCTGACCTGTAGGCTGGCGAGTGCCGATATAGAGAGTCGTCTCTCCAAACGTGACCGAAGCGGCCCCGCTAGCAATAATGTCCGCTTCGCTACTACTAGGCGAAAACTTTGACACATCGTCATTGATAGCACTGATAACGGCAGCTTGACTGGTCGCTGCCGCAAAACTACTCAACAGCGCGATCGCGCTGCTTAGACACAGTGAGGAATACCTCATAATTCAAAAAGCTCCAAGTCTTGGTTAGGACGAATACAGCAGTCTCAATTCGTCAATTCACATACTTGGCAGATTTACTCCGCACCCGAATGGTTTACATTCCCTAATCATTTATAAATTTTCGATGAAAGTATGGCATTGTTAGTTACCCTGAACTGCCATGTCGTTCAAGTTTGCCTAAAACCGCATAAATTCCCGCGAAAATTCCCTATCCGCCCAGGTTCCCGCCCTGTTTAATCACTATTTATGCCTGAATCTACTGAGTTTAGGGTTTGGCTGACCCGCCGTCTGCCCACCTCATTAGCCGCTTTAGCAGAAATTGCTACCGTGGAAGTCTGGCCTGAGCGGCAGCCACCGCCTCGCGATGTTCTGCAGTCCAAGCTCCCCCACCTAGACGGGCTGCTGTGCCTGCTCACCGATCCGATCGATCAGGCTTTAATTGCGGCAGCGCCTCAGCTTAAGGTAATCAGTCAGATGGCGGTGGGATTCGACAATATTGACCTGGCGGCGGCCACCGCGCGGGGCATTCCGGTGGGCAATACGCCGGGGGTGCTGACGGATGCCACGGCTGATTTTACCTGGGCGCTGCTGATGGCGGCGGCGCGGCGGGTCGTCGAGAGCGATCGCTTTGTGCGCCGGGGCCAGTGGCAAACTTGGGAACCGGATTTGCTGCTAGGGCCAGATATCGCCGGGGCTACGCTGGGCATTGTCGGCCTGGGGCGCATTGGTCAGGCGGTTGCCAAGCGATCGCAGGGGTTTGACATGTCGGTGCTCTATACGGGTCGCCATCGCTGCGAACCCGCGATTGAAACTGCGCTCAATGCCACCTATGTGGAACTGTCAGAGCTGCTGGCAAAATCAGATTTCGTCTCTATTCACACGCCGCTAACCCCCGCCACCCATCATCTGATTGGGACAGCGGAGCTACAGCAGATGAAATCTACCGCGATTTTGATCAATACGGCACGGGGAGCCGTTGTCGATCCGGCAGCGCTCTATCAGGCATTGACCAGCGGCGAGATTGCGGCAGCAGCCCTAGACGTGACCGAGCCGGAGCCGATTGCAGCCGATAGCCCCTTGCTACAGCTCGACAATCTGACGATTGCCCCCCATTTGGGCAGTGCCAGTCGGGCCACGCGGCGAAAAATGGCGGATATGGCGATCGCTAACCTGATGGCTGGGCTTAAGGGCGATCGCCTACCCCACTGTGTCAATCTTGACGTGTATTAAATCTGAAGCAAGATGACAGCTCCAAATAAAAGCCCTCCAAATCGAAGTTTGGAGGGGCTGGAGTTCCTGAAAATCGTCACTGGACGTATGATGCCGGGAATTTCACGGATTGGGAAGAGGGGTCTAGCCCATCAGTGCTATCCCTGAACCAGTCCGTTGTGAGTCATCGACTTTTTATCCCAGAGATGGGGACGCTCTGAGACGGGGATATAGGGCTGGTTGTGAGGACCGTTGTAAAGCTGGGTGGGCCGGAAAATGCGGTTTTCTCCGAGCTGTTCTTTCCAGTGGGCTAGCCAGCCCGCCGTCCGGGCGATCGCAAATAGGGGTGTAAACAGGTCAGTAGGAATACCCAGCTTGCGATAGACCAGCCCTGAATAAAAATCGACATTGGGATAGACCCCCTTGGCGCCTAAGCGCTCGGTGACAACGGCCTCCAGTTCCAAGGCAATGTCGTAGTATTCATCGCGGCCAAACTTCTCAAATAGCTGCTCTGCTAGGCGCTGCAGAATGATTGCTCTAGGGTCTTTAACCTTATAGACCCGGTGGCCAAAGCCCATAATTTTAGCTTTGCGCTGAATTCTATCTTCAATGTAGGGCCGCACCTTATCAATAGAGCCGATTTCCTCCAGCATGGCGATCACTTCCTCATTAGCACCGCCGTGTAGAGGGCCTGCCAGCGTACCTACGGCAGAGGCTACCACCGCATAGGGATCGGTCAGAGTTGACGCGGTTACCATCGCTGAGAAAGTAGAAGCATTGATGGTGTGCTCAGCATGAAGCGTTAGGCAAATATCAAAAATACGGGCTGCTAGCGGATCTGGCTCGCGCTCGCTCAGCATGTAGAGAAAGTTGGCGGCATAGTCTAGGTCATCGCGGGGCTGTACCGGATCGTTGCCTTTGCGAATAAGTTGAAAAGCCGCCACCATCGTCGGAATTTTGGCTAACAAACGCACGGCGGCGGCTTGAATATAGGCCGGATCGTCTAAGGCCCGCCGGGAGTAAAACAGCCCTAAGGCTGCGGCACAAGCCTGCAGCGCATCCATCGGGTGACCGCTTTCAGGAAAACACTTCATCATGTCTCGAATCCGAAACTTGAGTCGGCGGTGGTACTGAATTTCATGCTCAAAAGTTTCCAGCTCTTGCTTAGTAGGCAAGCCGCCCCAAATGAGCAAATAGGCCGTTTCTAAAAACGAGCTTTTTTGAGCCAGTTCTTCAATTCGGATACCCCGGTATTCCAAGATGCCGTTTTGTCCATCAACGTGGCTGATGCTGGACTGAGTTGCCGGAATTCCCTCAAGTCCGGGCCGATAGTCACATACCGTCATGATCTCACCGTTGCTACGCGCTAAGTTTATTCACCGTGAATGACGATCAAACATCTGTGGCCTTTGCAACAGATGCTTGATAAGAACGCCTTGCTAGCAGTGCTAGGCCCACTTAGTTTCTCAGAAAACTGAGTCAGGTGCTTGCTCCTGAAAACCTTGAGCTTAGCAGCACACGCCGTCTAAGGCGGCGGAAACATGGACTGAATCAGGCGCTAGCGTCAATCCAGCCAAAGCTTACGGACGTTGGGTTTCACTGCGTTTTACCCAACCTACCAAAAACCTCTGCGCTGGACTAGAGCCGCCCCTGACAGATTAAAAAAGCTGGAGCCAAATCCGGCTGCCAAAAGCAGTGAAGCGGGCAGACATTGGCGATCGCTCCGTTACGCTCTGATTTAGGCGGTCATTCTATAATTCTACCGCTAGCTTTAATCCGTATTAAGAACGCCATCTTCAGGATTGATCAGGCGCAGCAGCTTTTGCTTCACTTGGGTATCAAAGACTTCCCACTTGAGGCGATTGTAGTCGCTGTTTTCGTAAAAGCCAGATAAAAAGCCGATGGGAATTTCAAAGCCGCCCGCCATCGATCGCCCGCCCCCGAAGAAGCGGCCCTGGTTGTCTTGGCCAAAGGCTTCCTTGATAAACTCGTCCGGATCGAGGGTAATTTTGCTGGTACGCAGAGAGCCGATCACCACTTCCCGCTCCTCATCCTCGTCGTGGACAATGCCGTAGACCACTGCAGTATGCACGTTTTCCTCAGTCACTAAGAAGTCAGCCGCTTGGGGAATGGCGTCTCGATCTTCGTAGCGCAGATAGCCCACGCCTGCAATGGAAACGCTGTTTTCGATCTTGCGGTTGCGCAGCGATCGCTCAATCACGTCCATCACTCGCTTTGAGCGCGACGCCTGCAGAACGGCGCTTAAAAGCTGGGCGTCATAGTAGCGGCTGAGGTAGGCTGCGGCTAAAAAGTCGTCTTCGGCGGCGTGCATCAGGTGGTTAGTGTCAGAGCGCAGACCGTGCATGAGAGCGGTGGCACATTTCACATGACGGCTATTGCTGCGATCAAGTTCGAGCAGTCCAGTCTGTAAATACTGGGTCAGAATGGTGGCCGTGGCGCGAATATGGGGCCGAATATCTAGGACTTCAGCCTCTAGCTTAGACTGATGGGCATGGTGATCGACGACCAGCACGACGGGAACACCTGCTGATTTCACCAAGGGCGTGAGCTGACTGGTAGTGCCCTGATTGTCAATCAGGACGCAGCCCTGATATTTACCAAAGTCAGGATTATCGTTGCTCTGCAGATTCCAGCGGCGGGCGGGCAGACCCGTCAGTTTGACCAGCGCCACATTTTCCTGGTGGCTAAGCATCCCGGCATAGAAAATGTCGCAGGTGATGTCATAGTCTTTGGCAATGAGTTCATAAGCCCAAGCCGAAGACAGCGCGTCTGGATCGGGAAAGTCCTGCAGCAAGATCACTTGGCGATCGCCCGCATGAGCTTCCAACATGCGCTCAATTGCCCGTGTCGGCTGTTCGCTGCTGCGTCGCTCCAAGAGCCCAGCTTCGGTCTTGGGAGAATCGGCCATGAGTTGATTATTTGCCATGTATAAAAAGTGATTGTTAGCGGCTAAGTATTTTGTATAGAGCGATCGCGGCCTGGGCCGTATCGGTTGCGAGCGATGAAAAACCTGGAATGCTTAGACTTTCAGCTAGTACTTCTATACTTTGATTATCCAGTGCATACCGAAATTTGCCAGGGGGAAATCCTGACTTTTGGCAAATCTATAACGAAAGATAGACGGAAGCGAGCGCGCTGGGCGTATGTTCAGATCGGCCTAAGTGCCAATGACGTATTTGCGCCACTCTTGATGAATACCACTTTTGACCTGACGAGTAACTTCAAAGTAGAGGCTACTGTAGGGCCGACGGGGCGGATTTTGGAGCGGCATGTTGGCTTCCTTCGGCGTACGGCTGCCCTTGCGGACATTGCAGCGTACGCAGGCTGCTACCATATTTTCCCAGGTGTCACCGCCACCGCGCGATCGCGGCAGCACGTGATCTAGCGTCAGACCGTCGCCAGCGTAGCCGCAGTACTGACAGGTATGGGCGTCTCGATGCAGCAGGTTGCGGCGGGTTAGCGGAATTTCTTTATAGGGTACGCGCACATAGTGCCTGAGACGAATGACTGTTGGCAGCGGCAGGTCAGCGTAAATCAGCTTGCCATTGTGTTCAATACGCTCTGCCTTGCCTTTGATAATCAAGACCACCGCTCGTCGCCAACTGGTGATGTTGAGGGGTTCATAGGAGGCGTTGAGTACCAGAACCTTGCTCATCGAGATTAGTCAACAGAGTGTTTCCCGATATTAGCACAGTTAATCTATTGTCTGTCTGATAACCCCTGCTAGACTATCTCTTAAATTGTGGCGGGCAGTAGGGTCATGCCGTGGCTCTACCTGCAACCTGGCGTGAGGAGGAATTGCATATGTTGAGCTGGGAAACAACTTCAAGTATTGCTTCGATGCGGCACTGTCGGGCTTGGGTAGAGATAGACCTAGCAGCCCTGAAATACAATGTCCGGCAGCTCAAGGCCAGTCTCTCGGCAAAAACCGATTTGATGGCTGTGGTTAAGGCGGATGCCTACGGACACGGCGCGGTGACGGTGGCGAAAACGGCGCTGCAGGCGGGGGCTAGCTGGCTAGGCGTGGCGACGGTGCCGGAGGGCATTGAGCTGAGACAGGCCAACTTAAAAGCGCCGATTTTGGTCATGGGGGCGGTCAATACACCGGAAGAAGTGCGGGTGATGGCCCGCTGGCAGCTCCAGCCCACCATCGTTACGCCTAAGCAGGCACTGATCTTTTCAGATATTCTAGGCAGTAACCCCAAGCTGCGATCGCCCCTCCCGGTTCACCTCAAGCTAGACACGGGCATGTCACGGCTGGGCTATCCCTGGCAGCAGGCGGCTGATTTCTATCGCTTTGTGCAGCAGCTCCCCCAGCTACAAATTGCCAGCGTCTACTCTCACCTCGCCACTGCTGACGACCCCGATCCAACTTTTATGCAAACCCAGCAGCAGCGCTTTGAAGCGGCGATCGCCCAGCTGCACTCCCACGGGTTCCAGCCGCCCCGCCTGCATCTGGCTAATGCCGCTGCCACGCTGACCGACCAGTCGCTGCATTACGACATGGTGCGGGTAGGACTGGCCCTGTACGGACTCTATCCTGCCCCCCACTTGCAGTCTGTCTTGCCGTTGCAGCCGGTCATGCAGGTGAAGGCCCGCATCACTCACCTAAAGCAGATCGAACCTGGCACTGGGGTAAGCTACGGCCATCAGTTTGTGGCCGATCGCCCCATGCGCATCGCCGTGGTCGGCATTGGCTACGCAGATGGAGTGCCGCGCCTGCTCTCAAATCGCTTAACTGCTCTGATTCGAGGAAAAACGGTGCGGCAGGTGGGAGCAATCACGATGGATCAGCTCATGCTAGATGTGACCCATCTGCCGGATCTACAGGAGGGCGATATTGTGACGCTGCTGGGGCGCGATCGCCAAGAACAAATCACTGCCGAAGACTGGGCCAATACCTTGGGCACTATCTCTTGGGAAATCCTCTGTAGCTTCAAACATCGTCTACCCCGCATTTTGGTGGAATCTGCCTGCGAAATTGAACCCACTGCTAGCCGCCAAGATTCTTAAGCCTTCTGCCCAAGGCTAAAACGTACTGCAGCTTTACGTCCAACTCTAAAGCCAGTTGCCAATGAGGACGAAGGGAGCCCAGTAATAGGGATGGGCGCGCTCAGATCGCTCTAACATCTTAAGTTGAGCCTGCCTGAGGGTTTCGGCTTTGCTCAATTCTGCTTCTCCCAGGGTTTGATAAAAATTCGTCATCAACTCAGACGTAGCCTCATCATCAATCTGCCAAAGCGTGGCCAGCGTACTGCGAGCGCCCGATCGCATGGCGACGCCTGCTAACCCTAAAGTGGCTCTAGCATCTCCCGCCGCTGTTTGACAGGCGCTCAGCACCAGCAGATCGATGCTCCCTTCGCGGCTGAGTTCACTGGTGAGCAGCAGATTGCTGAAGCGATTGACGTTGAGCTTGTCGTCCCAGGTGAGGATAAAGGTGTCTTCGGCACTAGAGCCAAACTGCCCGTGAGTAGCTAGATGAATAATCGGCGAGGGCGAGGTGCCCACTGCCGTTTCAAAGCGGCTGATATTAAAGTCTTCGTCCAGCAAAACCTGGCTGGGGAGCTGTTTCTGAATCGCCTCCACCTCATCACCCACAAAAGGTAGAGCCGGAAACTCAGGAAAAATGGGTCTTTCCTGGGTCAGCCCCGCCACAATCACGCTAGCGGCTTTATGCTCAATCGGTTTCGATTCCAAAAGGTTAAGACCGGGAGTGAGGGCGATCGCGTATTTTTCAATTAGATATTTCTGATTCGCCTCGTCATAAAGCACCGACATCGGCACCTGCTGTAGCTCACCGTCTAGAACAAATACGAGCGTCTGCGTATCGCTAGCCTCTAGATCTGCCTCTAGGGGCTTAATCATCCACTGGTAAAGCTGCTGCGCCGCAGGCCCAATTTCCCGCTCTGATGCCGCTGCTGCCCCGGAATTGGGGCCAATCACGTCTATATCCCCGCGATTGTTGCCCCTCGTCCCCTCCGGCTGTTTAGAAAATTTGTTTTTAATGGCTGCATACAGCTCATCCAGGGTCGCCTGAACCCCAGAGCGCTCCACCATTTCAGAATAGGTTTGAAAGCGACCGTCTGGAAAGCTGACAATTGTCGCAATCCGATCGTCTAGCAGTACCGAGTAAATCACTGCGGCTTTCGGATCAAGCTGATCAATTTCGACTGATTCCGCATTCAGGCAGGCTTCACGAAAGAAATTATCCAGTTCAGCCAATTGCAAATACTCCAGCACTTTTCGTGCCTGCTTCAGATTATCTTTTTCGCCGTTGGCTGGGGTTTCCGCCGTCAGCAGCAGCTTAACCAGGTCGCGGTAGATTGGCTCCACGCTTTTTTGAAAAGAGAACTGGGCCTCAGAACTGACTGCGACCAAATCACCGCGTACAGACTGCAAAGTCTCTACCGCCGCACTCAAAGCAGCGATCGCCCCCGATTTATCATCCTGATTGAGCTGAATTCGCCCTAGCTGCGCCTGGAGGCGATAGGTAATGCCGCCAATGTTATGGCTTTGGGCGATCGCCAGTGCCTGCTGGGTCAGATCGGCGGCAAATGCCCACTGCTCAGTTTGCTCATAGACCTCAGCCAGGGTGCCCAAAACATAGGCTTCTGCGGCAGGATCTGACAGCGATCGCGCCATCTGATAGGCTTCGCGCAGCAGATCCGCAATCTGGCGCGGGGCGGGCAGTTCTTCGTCGAGAACAGCCCAAAAAGGGGCTGGCTCAGGGTCAGTGCTCAGCGTCAGCATCGTGATCCGCCGCAGTTCATTAAGGTGACGGCTCAGATCGATGCGGGCATAAAGAGCGGCCCGACCAGGCGATAGCGCCTCCTGTAGCGCCCACATTTCTGGCCAGAGCGTATACGCCTGATACCACTGCTCCTGATCGATTAGCCAGCCCACCTGGGCCAGCCGCACCTGTAGCTGCGAGAGCGGTGCCTGAGCGATCGCCCAGGCTTGCTGATAGCTGGCGTCTATCTGCTCAGTGGCAGCAGCAGCATCAGAGCTGAGACGGGTTAGGTTGCCCAGACTGAGATGAATAGCGCTAGTTTCATCCGGCAGAGCTAGCTGCTGAGTCAGGGCCAAAGCCTGCTGCAGCGTCTCACGGCTCTGATCGAGTTCACCTGTGAGCCGCAGGGCATCGCCTAAACTGCGTAGGGCCAAGAGCTGAGTTCGATCAGGCGTGGAGGTAGCCTCGACTAGCTGAGTCAGAATTTCAACCGCCCGGAGGTAAAAGCCACCCGTTTGTAATGCCTGGGCTTGATTAAGCTGACTTTGACGCACTAGGGCCAGCTCGTCCGCCTGCTCATAAGCACTCACCGCCTGCTCCCACGCCGCCGCTGCCTCAGCTGCCTGTCCGCGTGAAAAAGCCAGCCGTCCCTGGGCATTGGAGGTCTGCGCGGCTGCTAGCCAGTCTACGGTTTGGCGATCGCCAGGCAAGCTCTCTACCAGAGCTACTGCCTGCTGAACGCTCTGGGTAGCGGCTGGCCAGTCACCAAGCTGCTGATAGGCCAAAGAAGCATTACTGAGGGCCATCATTTGATGGGGCAGATTGCCGCTCTGACCATAGGCGATCGCGGCCTGCTGAAACTGCGCCGCCGCCGTGGCAAAGTCTCCGGCGCTGTAGGCAGTTTTGGCCTGCTGTTCAAGCTGCTGGGCGGTTTGAGGCGTTTGGGCGATCGCCGCTGGCACCTGGGTTAAACCTAGCAGCCCTGCTGTTGGCAATCCGCTCACGCTGAAGATCAAAGTTAGCAGCAGCAAACTGGCTAGAGCTAGAGGATGCCGCCGCCAGCGTCGCCACTGTCGTTTTTGGGAAAATGCCGGAGAGTCTGACCGTGGTTTCATTGTCTGCAACTGCCTCAAAACAGGTCATAGCGAATGGAAAAATAAATGCCTTCGTCCTGCAGCGAATCGCCCAGAGACGGCAGCGAAATCAGAGGTAAGCCAACATCTAAGCGGGCAAACAGATTGGCTTGCTGCCACAGCAGCCCCACCCCAGTGGAGGCCAAGACGTTAGAACTCGGAGTATCTTGAGCGGAGTTCCAGCCCAAGCCCAAATCGAGAAAGGGCACGATCTGCAAGAGACGGTCATTGGTGGGAGTGCGGTAGAGCGGTAGCCGTAGCTCTGCCGAGGCCAGTATGCCGTTGTCGGTCAGCAGGTAGTCTTGACGGTAGCCCCGGACGCTGAGCTGCCCCCCCAGGCCGAACTGCTCCAAGGGCACCAGCGATTCTGTGGCAAGCTGGACATCCGCTTTCAACAACAGCAGCGTTTCCGGTGCGACTAGCCGCACCCACTGGGCCTGTCCCTGCCAGGAGAGAAAGCTGGCATCGGGTTCGCGCTCCGAAACCGTAGCCCCAAACACGTCTAAGCCCCAGTTGAACTGCGATCGCAGGGCCAGCACCTCGCGATCGCCCTGCTGGTTCCACTCTTGGAAAAAGCGCAGGGCTGAAACCGCCGTAATGCCAGCATCATTAGACCCTACGGCGGGAAAGGGAATAGAATCGCCGAACAGGCTACCCAGAAAGACGCTCTCGGTCTGCTGACGGCTGAAGGTCAGACCAACGGCAAATTCTTCGGTGGGGGTACGCAGCAAGGGCTGTCGCCAGGTGGTTTCTATGAAAAAGGCGCGCGAGTTGATGTCTAGCAGCTCAAAGCGGCCCTCTACCACTTTCCCCACTGATATCCCGGCATTGAAATCTAGCGTGCCGTTCTGAGGATTGATGAAGCTGCGGTAGCCCAGACGGAGAGCACGACTGCCCTCACTATGGCTCAGCCGCAATTGAGCGCGATCGCCCAGTCCGGTAAAGTTGTTGTCGGCAAATTCTAGAATCTGCTGGAAGCTACCGACGCTAGGCGATCGCTGATTATTCAGCTCGAAGTTCAAGACTCGCGGATCGGCTTCATCTATGGTCAGTGTCAGCAGGCTCGTACCCGGCTGAGTGCCTGCAGCTAGCTCTGCCGAGACTCGCCGGATTAGCGGATCAAGCTGCAGCAGTTGCAGCCCTTCCAGCAGGCGATCGACATCCAGCGGCGGCGTGGTGTATTGCTCGATGCGGCTGCGCACATAGCTGGGCTTGAGGCGATCGTTGCCTGCAATGCGGATATTTTCCAGCGTGCCTTCTACAACTTGTATAGTAACGACGCCTGCGCTAAGCACCTGCGGCGGAATGATAGCGGCTGAGGTGACATAGCCTTCACGGGCGTATAGCTCAGTAATAGCCGAACGTACCTGAAACAGCTCGTTAAAGCCGAGGGGACGATTCGTAAACGGCTCGGTGACTGCCTGCAGTTCTTCAGCCGTAAATGCCGTATTACCCACAAACTCAAAACGCTCTACCACAATGTTTTCCGGCACGCGATCGGGTACGGGCGTTGGCGTTTCGGGGATAGGCTGCGTAAAGGGCAGCAGCTCTTCCGGTGCAGGTAGGGGCTCCGGGCGCTCAAACTCCGGCTCCTCCTCAGACGGCAGATCCTCCAGCGGCACAATTGTCCGATCTGGCGGCACCTGCGCCATCAAACCGGCATCTCTTTGCTCGTCTTTGTCTTCCCCAGCTTTCCTATCGCCCTCACCTTCCCCAGGCCAAACAGCCTCATCCTCAATATTCTCAATGCCTAGCTCAGCCTCAACGGGGACGGCCCCGTAAGCAACCTGCGGCAACAGCAGCAGCAGCCCCAACGCTTTAAGAACGGGAGGTTTGCCAGTCATTGCAGGTGGGGGTGGTAAATGCGGGTGAATAGGGCAGGACGCTGCTGGCATCGGCGGTGAGGATCACTTCTCCATCGGGGCCGTACTGCCAGCTTTGCGCTTCTATGACGGGAGCCGCAGCGGTAACGGGAGGCGGAGGAGGCGTTGGATGTGGGGCGATCGCGGTGGGTTCGCCGGGTAGTTCACCAATGTCAGTGGCCAGAGAAGCTTCCCCAATTTGTTCGCTGGGAGTTGGATCTAGGCCGCCTCGCCCGGTGATTGTTAACTCCCCAATTTCTCTAGCAGCGGTCAGATTGCCCGCCGCACAGCCCTGAGCAATCAGCCGGGCGGAGTCTATCAAGTCGAGTGGTAACTCTATAGTTTCACGGACCGGGTTGATATCAACCGTATTACCGCTAATAGTTCCAGACTCGCCAAATAACGAATTAGCAGTAATATCATTTGACTCAGGAAAATCCTCATCACGAACTGCAATATCGTTAAGGAAAGACTCTGAACGCAAACTAATATTGCCTCCATTTCCTAATCTTGCTGTAGCTGTTACGTTGCTATCAGCGGATGGGAAAGCAAAAACAATATCCGAAATATCTAAGAAAATACTGGCATCTTCTTGCCCAGTTGTTGCTGCTGTATCTGCGCTTGCTGTCACATTACTGCTATTAGATAAAGACAAAAAATTACCTATTAAGGTAATGTCTCCTCTTTGACCAGATCGAGTTTCAGCAGAAATTGCACTTCCATTATCAACAGCGATCAAGCCAGCTTCTATTTCAATAGCACCTGCAATACCCGTACCTTGATGGGAGACACTAATCTCCGCTCCATTCCTAACTCCTACTCGCCCAGCATTGATCGAAATGACACCACCTTGTCCAGAAACATCTCCATCTACAATACTAAAAATACCGCTGCCAGAACCCTCTACAACTACATCACCGTTTGCAACAACAACAACAAGGCCAGCATCTCCTTGCCCTTCTGTCTCAGTTGTAATTCCTGTTTGACTACCTGAAATGCGCAAATCATCAAGAACGACCATATAGACTCCACCTGCATTCCCAACAGCGCTGCTAGCTACACCACTGCGCACGGCAGAGCCACTTTCAATACTGACATAGCGGGCCAAGACAAGAACACCACCAGCATTACCAGTACCAAAAGTATTTGCATCTAGAACAGAACTATTCTGAAGTCTTAAGCTATCCGCAAAAACTATAACTGAGCCATTTACCTCCACATCTCGCCCAAGTATTGCATCTGCGAGTCCGCCACTAAACTGAGTCTGATTATTGCTTCGTCCACCTGCTTCAATGTCAGTAGAAACAACTGCATTATCTAATTCTACGAAGCCAGTCGCTTGAATAAAAATATTACCGGCAATCCCTTCCGCGCCCGAATTGATTATGGTAAAGACTGAAGAATCTCTAATTAGCAAATCATCAACAAAAAACAATATTTCTCCTGCATTGCCACTTCCATTAAGAGTACTGCTGCTGATAGCGGAGTTGTTTAATATCGAAAGGAAATCTGCTTGAATAAACACTCCATTCGCATCGCCAGAAATGGTTCCCGACTCTAAAATTCCACTGCTGATAACAACATTGCTTCCTTGAATAAAAAATTCGCCAGGATTTTGAGAAATCGAAGTTAGAAAGAGTCTAGAGTCGCTAATATTTATATTTGAGCCTTGAAAGTTGTCAGCTAAAATTACAAAGCCATCAAACATTCCAGCTTCATTTTTATCAAATGGAATTTCACCAGGTTCAGATAATCCTACTATTTCAACTCGGCCTCCTGGAATTGTTAGGTTGCTTTGCGAGATAGTAACGTTGCCGCCTACAAAAAACACACCTTGACCTGAAAAAGGGGTGATGTCGCTAGGATTATTGGTATTGTCAGTAGCAAAGTCGTCAGCTCCTAGCATCTGAATCGACCTAGGAGTTTGGGTATAGGCAAAGCCAGTCGGATCACCCACAATGGAGAGCAGCGTTTCATCAATCTGATTCGAGTCGACTAAAGCATCCACAAATGTTCCACTTTCAAATTGAACACGATCTGCGGTTGAAGCTGTAAAAGAACCATTTAGCTCAAGTCGAGCATCGTTTAAAAACGTGACTCCGTTTGGATTGATTAGGAAAAAATCTGCATCGCCTTGGACTGCTAATAAGCCATCTATTATTGAACTATTGCTTCCTGTTACACGAGTAATGATACTGTCTACTCCCGGATCGGAGAATGTGACTGAAGTAACGGGACCAGTAATCGAAAATTCACTAAAACTGTGAAGCCAGGTATTAGAACCAATGGGACGGCCACCGTCGATCACAAGGTTGCTGGTACCATTGGTCAAGCTGCGGTTGTTTCCAAGACTATTATCTGCCGTAACCTGAGCAATTGCTTTGAAGGGATAGAGCAGCGCGATCGCGCTGCCAGCCAAAACGCTGACCCAGAGAGAGGCAAAGGGATAGTTGGGCATGAGAGTAGTAGATGCACGGTGCAGATAGTGGGACAAGACGAAAGAGGCAATGCGGCGATCGCCCCTAGTCTCAGCAAAAACACTGACTGTTTTCCGCAAATTCTAGCTTGACTATTAGAAATCTCGGCGTTCTTACGCGAACATTTTCTAATTTCTTATTCAAAAAGCTTTTTGGGGGCATCAGCCCTGCAATCTACGGCAAAAAATCTGCTATGATTATTCATCGAGTCACTTGGAGAGGTGGCTGAGTGGTCGAAAGCGGCAGATTGCTAATCTGTTGTACGGTTAAGACCGTACCGAGGGTTCGAATCCCTCCCTCTCCGTTCTTTAGCTGAGTCTTGCGACAGGGTCGTTTGAGCTTCCCAAGGCAAGTCTTCACGATTAATTGAGTCGCTAAGCGACGACATAGCTGCCGTTATGCTTTCATCAAGATTTCTAAGCGGCATCAGCGATCGCAGCGCGGCCTGGATAAGCCACCTGAGACGATGCGCGGATCTACTGGCGATCGCTGATGCTCTTTAGTCCCGCCGCTTTTAGCCGCTAAACAGCTAGATCTCTTCTGGCTGCTGTCCGGCTACTACAGGAGCAGTTTTGCTCAGCTTCAGCTCCGGGTGCTCCCCTTCCACCTGCTGACAGTTCCACTCATTGCGGAACAGCAGCACCGGGCGACCCCAGCTATCTTTCACCGTCGCCGTGTTGAACAGACGACCCACTTTTTCCAGCGCTTCCCAGCCGCCGTCTACCCAACGAGCCAGACTAAAGCCCAGCGGCTCCAGCAGCGTCTCCACGTTGTACTCATTCTTCAGCCGGAACTGCACCACCTCAAACTGGAGCTGACCCACCGCCGCCAAAATCGGATCGCGCTTGGCCTCATCGGCTGAGTACATAATCTGCACCGCCCCCTCTTCCCGCAGCTCAGTCACACCCTTGCGAAACTGCTTGAACTTGGAGGGGTTGGGATTCTTCAGGTAGGCAAACAGCTCTGGTGAGAAGCAGGGAATACCGTCATACTCTAGGCGCTTGCCCTGATAAATCGTATCGCCAATGGCAAAGACGCCGGGGTTATTGAGGCCAATCACGTCGCCGGGATAGGCTTCTTCCAGAGACTGCCGCCCCTGGGCAAACAGCTTTTGTGGGTGGGACAGGCGCACGGTTTTATCTAGCCGCGCATGATTCACCACCATGTCTTTTTCAAACTTACCCGAACAGACCCGAATAAAGGCGACGCGATCGCGGTGTTTCGGATCCATATTGGCCTGCAGCTTAAAGACAAAGCCGGAAAAGTCTTCGTGTGTCGGCGGAATTTCTCCTTCGCTGCTGTTGCGGGGACTGGGCCGCAGGGCATAGTCCATGAAGGCTTCTAAGAACAGATGGACGCCAAAGTTGGTCATGGCGCTGCCGAAGAAAACGGGGGTCATCTGGCCGGCGTGGATTTTCTCTAGGTCGAGCTGCGGGCCTAGCTCCTCAATCATCTCCAGTTCTTCTTTGAACTGGTAGTAGAGGTCCTGCTCTAGCACTTCTTCAATGCGCGGATCGCTCAGATCCAGCACCGTATCTTTGGCCTCCCGGCTGCCGTGAGCCGTCCGCTCAAACAGGTGAAACTGACGCTTGCGCCGATCAAAAACGCCGCGAAAGCGATCGCCCGCCCCAATCGGCCAGTTGACGGCGTAGGTTTGCAGTCCCAGCTCTTGCTCAATCTCATCCATCAGCTCCAGCGGTTCGCGTCCGGGCCGATCCATCTTGTTGAAGAAGGTGAAGATGGGCAGCGATCGCATGCGGCAGACTTCAAACAGCTTGCGGGTCTGGGGCTCTAAGCCTTTGGCCGAGTCTTCCAGCATGACGGCGTTGTCGGCGGCGGCGAGGGTGCGGTAGGTGTCTTCGCTGAAGTCTTGGTGACCGGGGGTGTCTAGCAAATTTACCTGGCAGCCCTGATAGTCGAACTGGAGGACGGTGGAGGTGATGGAGATACCCCGCTGCTGTTCCATTTCCATCCAGTCTGAGGTGGCGTGACGCTGGGCGCGGCGGGCTTTGACGGCTCCGGCTTCGTGAATGGCTCCGCCGTAGAGTAGGAGCTTTTCGGTGAGGGTGGTTTTACCGGCGTCGGGGTGGGAGATGATGGCGAAGTTGCGCCGCTGTTCAACGGCGGTTTCAAGTTCAGCCTGGGATAGGGAAGTGGAGGTCACCATAAGGTCGTAGAAGTCGGGGTCGGCGGGGTGGCTGTGACGAAGTCAAGCTCTCCTCAAATTGTAGAGGTTGATTATAGCCTTTGGCAGGTAAAGATAACCGCTGGGCGTTAGGGTGAGGGCGGGTGGGGTATGTTTTTGGCTGTGAATCAGAGCACGAGTGAATTACGGCACGAGCAAGCACCATCGGTAGGGTGGGCAATGCCCACCTTACGGAACATCCCTCAAACTATCCGGAATCCTTATAGATGGCGGTGTTAGACTTTAGGAGAAATTTTTAACTTAGCGGCTGGAGCAACGCGGCTATGACACTCGATCGCCTTGCAACTGTTCAAGATGGTTTAGATCGGCTCTATGAACAATTGGCAGGTGAGGAACGAGCGCTTGATCTGGCGGAAGAGGCTGAAAAGACGCGGATTCAGCAGAAAGTTCGCTTAACTCGTCAAAGAATTCATGAGCGAGAGCAGGAGTACACGATCGCTCTAAGTCAGCAAGTTCGGCGGCAGGCGATGCCGGAAGCAGTAGCGGAAACGGTGACGGCGGAGCTGGTGGATGAGCTGGAGGTGCTGACGCTGCAGGAGCGCCGTGATGAGGTCAAAGACTTACTGCAGCAAATCTTAGCGGAGTTGCAAAAGCCGGAACTGCCGGCCTCGGCCAAGCTGAAGGTGGCGATTCCGTTGATTCCGAATGTGGTGAGTTATGAGCTAGAGGGGGATACGGAAGGCGTTATTAAGCGGCTGTTTCCCACTTTTTTAAAGGCGTATGAGGGGCTGCGATCGCTGGCTCCTGGTAATCCAAAAAAGTAGCGGCCCTTGGTTCTGAGACGGAGTCAGGGGCAATTGATTTTGGCAATTATTTGCGATCGCTCTCTGCAACGTATCAGGAGTGGTGGCAGCGGTACACGCTGACGGAGGCGATCGGGCAGCAGGCAGTTAAGAAGATTGCGGGGGGCGATCGCCAGCCGTTTGATTTTGGGCTGATGGTGCAGACGGTACCTGAAAAACCGGAGTCGGACTCAGGCGCAATTGAGCGGCAGGAACGACAGGAAAAAACGGAGCGATTGCCGGTGCTGGCGGGAATTCGCAAGTATGCGGAGAACCATGTGCTGCTGATAGGGCGTCCAGGGTCGGGGAAATCGACGGCGCTGATTCGGCTGCTGCTGGAGGAGGCAACCCTCTCCCCTAGCCTCTCTCCCAACCTTGGGAGAGGGGAAATAGAGAGGATTCCGGTGTTGGTGGAGCTGCGCTACTGGCAGGGGTCGGTGGTGGAGCGGGTTGGGGCGTTTCTGCAGCGGCATGATCCGGACTTGGTGTTGGATGAGGAGACGCTGAAGGGGTGGCTGCGGCGGGGGCGATTTTTGCTGCTGCTGGATGGCTTGAATGAGCTGCCGTCGGAGGAGGCGCGGCGGGATGTAGCTCGGTTTGAGAAGGATTTTGCCAATGCACCGATGATTTTCACCACTCGCGAGCTGAGTTTGGGGGGTGAGCTGGGGCTAGAGAAGAAGCTGGAGATGCAGCCGCTAACTGAGGCGCAGATGCGGCAGTTTGTGGGCAATTATTTAGGGCCGGAACGGGGGGAGCAACTGCTGGGGCAGCTTAAGGATCGGCTGCGGGAACTGGGGCAGACGCCGCTGCTGTTAGCAATGCTGTGTTCTATTTTTACCTCGGCGGCGCTGCCGAATAATTTAGGCG
>NZ_JASATW010000025.1:0-86675 GCF_030405905.1 Sphaerothrix gracilis Ecp01 | reverse complement strand
AGAAGCATCTGAACCAAGGCCATCTACAGCTTCAGAATCTGATGCGGCCTCAGAACCAGATACTGATAGCCAAGCAGATACTCAAACTACTTCAGAGCCAGAAACGGATTCCTCTGCTGCCAGTGACACTGCAGATGATACGACTGCTCCAGCATCAGGCAGCTCATCAGAAGATGCAGCTGAGCCAAGGCCCTCTACATCGCCTTCACCCTCTCGTCCGGCTGCCGAATCGCCGCCCCGGCCTGCGGCTCCTGCTGAACCCGCTTCTCCGCCCCCGGCAAATCCGGCACCTGAGCCGACGCCGCCCCCGGCCCAGCCTCAACCCGCTGCGCCACCGCCGACCCCTGCACCGCCGCCCCCTCAGCCCGCGCCCCAGCCCGCACCACAACCGGCACCACCGCCCCAGCCCGCGCCGCCACCAGCATCCTCTGGTGAACCAACTGCTGAGTGAGTTGGGCTGTTGCCGCTAAAGATCTATATTGAGCAGATGTACCAGTTTTGCCTCCCTATCCGGCCCCCTGATCGGGGAGATTAGCCTCAACCTGGCGTAAGGGGCGAGTTCTAAATCCTACTATTCCAACCAGCAGGGTGGCTAAACCTGCCATCACATAGAGCAAAGACATACCCGCGCCAGCGCCAGTGCCAAACAGAGGGCCAAAAATAGGCGCCAGCGCCCCATTTGGCTGCATAGCAGGCTCAAACAGCCTATCAGCTAAAGGCCCAGCCATCAGCGCCGTAAAGGTACTAATCGTAATGCCGATTAAATGATCGGCAGCAAAAACTCTCCCCTGCAAGCTGGGAGGGATTTTGGCATACCAGATGGCATTGCTGGAGCTGAGGAGAATCGGAAAATTGATGAATGTATAGAGGCGAGCCAGAATCCAAACTAGGGGCATTGAACCCAGTCCGACCACTATCTTGCCAATCCCGGCACCCGTAAAGCCGAGGAGCATACCGCGAATTCGAGGCCGAAAGCCGTTCCAAAGGCTCATCAGTCCGCCTCCAATCAGTCCGCCCGCCCCAGCGGCCATCGAAACGCCGCCTAAGATCAAAGCACTGCCCTCAGTACGGGCCAAGATCATGGGCTTAAACACATATTCACCCAGCTGATGAAAGAACCAGAAGCAGGAAAAGGTCAGCGTTAGGAGTCGCAGGTTGGGATTTTGCCAGATATACCGTAGCCCAAACGTCAGCTTATGCCAGAGCGGCGCAGAGTTCTCTGCATCCGCCGGGTCAGAGTCAGGCTGAACTGGCTGCGGAATATGAACAACGCCCAAAGTGGCGATCGCAACGAGGGCGGTCAGAATGTCGATACTGATGATACCGCTCAGCCCTATCAGCGGATATAAAACACCGGCTAATCCTGGTGCAAGGATAGTGGCGCTGTAATTCACCATCGTTCGCATCGCCCCAGCTCTGGCAAGATGCTGCTTGGGCAACATCAGAGCAATTGAGGCCGAATAGGCCAAATTTTGGATCTGAGAAAAGCAAGTTTGTATCGCCACAATCATGTACAAATGCCAGATTTCTAGCAGATGCGTCATGTACAAACCAGCGACAAAGACAGTGCTGAGTAGAGCACCCGTATCACCGAGAATCATCAGCCGCTGGCGATTAAACCGATCGACTAGAATCCCCGTTGCTAAAACGACAAACATCAGCGCCAGTTCTGAGAAAAAGCCGAAGAGGGTCAGGGTGGTGGCTGACTCAGTGCGTTCCCAGATCCACAGAATGAAGGCAAAAACCGTCATGGCGCTGCCAATCGTCGAAATCATCTGACCGCACCAGATGAACGTAAACGTTTTCATAGAAGTTGTCAGATAATTGCAACCGACTGCCAGCAGGAAGCTAGGATGGCGGCTCGTTGACTAGATACTGGAATAAATCGTTGAGTACTTCGTGGGCCGCTAAAATATCTAGCCCGCTCCACTCCCAGAGATTGACGCGATAAACCTGATCCTGCTGCACCACTTCTAGGGTTTGCCACAGCGGTTTTTGCATTAGGGCTTCCTGATCGCGATCGAGATCGTTGCCGCTTTTAGGAATAAAAAGAACGTCGCCATCAATGCTGTCAATGCGCTCTGGAGAAAAGGCGAGTCTGCCACTGGCGGGTGCGGCCACATCCTGGGCCGGGGGACGATGTAGGCCAACATCCTCTAGAACGCTGCCTGGAAATGAGTTTTTGGCTTCTGAGTAAAGGCTACCGCCCAAAGCATAGGCAATCGAAATTTCCTGTTGCAGTCCCTGTTCGCCTAGCTGCTGCCGCAGTTCATCGACGCGGTGAGAATAGTCCTGTAGCAGTTGTTGAGCTTCTGATGTTTGATCAAATACCGCAGCTATCTCTAGGAGAAGCTGCTGCCAGTTGCTGCGATCGCCTAGCTCAAACAGCACCGTCGGCGCGATTTCCGACAGTTGCGGATAAATTGACTGATGCTGCTTTTTTAAGCCGAGAATCAGATCGGGACTGAGCTGGGCGATCTTTTCCAAACTGGGCTGATTGTCGCTGCCAACCCATTCAATCCCGTCTACTGCATTTTCTAGATAGGGCTGCAGGTTAATACCCGCAAACGCCTCATAGGTTGCTGTGCCCACAGGCTCAATATCCAGCGCCACTAAGTTAGCCAAAGCAGGTAGAGTCAGTGTGACTACGCGATCGGGGGATAGGGGCACACAGCTCTCCCCCATAGCGTGTTGCACCGGGCGGCAGTTTGCGTCCGTAGAGGCAGTGGAATCTACCTTGGGAGCGGCATCGGGGTTGCAGGCCGCAATGGCAAAAACTGCCAGGATAAACAAGAGGACATAAGGTATACGCCTCAGCGCTAGCGGCTGCCAGCCTAAAACCCGCTTGAGGCTCTGACGCACTGGGGTCAAAAGGCGTAGCTTCAGAACTGCCATGATACGCTTCCCACTACTGTCAAAGGTTCTCCAGCTACAATTTCTAGGTTATTGCCGCTGCGGGAGGCTTCAAAGTAGTCAGTGTTGAACAGGTTTTGCAAGTTGAGCTGAAATCGAACCTGTTCACGCTGGTAGTAAACCATAGCATCACTGCGAACATAGGAGGGGAGTTCAAAGGTGTTATTGAGATCACCTTCGCGATCGCCGACAAAGAACAGTCCCAAGCCAAATCCTAGCCCTGCCAAATCACCCTGCTGTAGTTCGTATACGCTCCACAAACTTGCTGAATGTCGGGGCACATTGAACAACTGATTTCCCTCATCAAACACCTCATCTTCAGTAATTTCAGCGTCAGTGAAGGTATAGCTGGCAATAATGCTCCATCCAGGCAGAATTTCGCCCTGCAGATCTAACTCCACGCCTCGGCTGCGCTGTTCCCCCGTTTGAATCTGAAACAGGGAGTTACTGGGATCCGCCGTCAGTACGTTATTACGGGTTAAGTCAAAGAAGGCTAAGGTGGCAAACATCTGGTCGTTTAAAAGATTCGCCTTGACCCCCACCTCATACTGAGTTCCTCGCTCTGGCTCAAAGGTTTCTCCGGTTGCGGTTTGCCCAGCCTGAGGCGTAAACGAGCGCGCATAGCTGGCGTAGAGCGAGACATCTTCGCTAGGCTGATAGACCAAGCCCACGCGAGGACTAAAGGCTTCATCTTGCTGGAATTCATCTGTACCTGCAAGCCTGTCGCTGACCTCACTACCGGCAATATCAAAGCGTCCGCCTAAAACCAAAATCAGGTTGTCGCTGAAGGCAATTTGATCCTGCACGTACAGCCCCAAGGCATCAGTGCGGGTAAATAGGTCTTGTCTCAGCACCTCAGGACCGATGAAATTCGGCACGTAGACCGGCTCAAAAATGTCAATCGGAGCAATGAAGTTAGCCACAAAGCGATCGGTGGCCGTCTCGCGGGACAGTTCAGCCCCAAGCAACAGCGTATGGTCGATAGAGCCGGTGCTGAATTTGCCGGTGACGCTGTTGTTGAGCGTATAGCTGTCTCGATCGGTATCGACATCAACCAAAGCCCGCAGCAAGGTACGCTGATCTAAGCTGGGACACAAAAATGCTAGAAAGCCTACGTCGGGACACAGACCCAGCGGGAAAACGATCGTGTTGGTTAACTCTCGAAAGAAGCTGCCGTTGAACTCGTTGCGAATTGACCAGTTGTCGCTAAAATCGTGCTCCAGCCGATAGCCAATGCGGGTGACCTGCTCCTCCACTTCGACTAAATCCGGCTCACCCAGGTTGACGTCTAAATCAATTTCGCCATTGGGATTGTCAATGACGGTGCCAACTGCGGGCAGAGCTGGGGCGTTTGCCGAGGTGTTGTTTCTCAAATAGCTGGCTTCTAAGGTGAAGGAGGTGTCGTCGTCAATTTGCCAGGACAGGACCGGAGCAATGAAAGGCCGCGAATCTATCTCTTCAAAGTCAACAAAGCTACCGCCAAACTCAACGGCAGCATTCAGCCGATAGAGCAGCGTTTCGCTAGCGTTTAGGGGGCCAGATAAGTCAACGGCGGCTCGATGTAAGCCGAAGCTGTTTAAGCGATATTCCTGTTCATAGAACGGTTCGCTCAGCGGCTGCTCTGTGACGACATTAATCGTACCGCCTAGATCTCCGAGGCCGTACAGGACAGAGGCAGGGCCTTTGAGGACTTCTACTTGCTCAACATTGGCCAGTCCTATCCCTAAATCGCCAAACGTGGTATCGCTAAGACCGTTGATCAGAAAGTTATCACTGTTGAAGCCTCGAATAATGACTGCGGTAACGGGCGATCGCGCCGATGCGAAAGAAGGCTGTACACCGCTGACGTTGCGTAGCGCATCATTTAGCGTGATTGCCGCCTGATCATCTATGACAGCCTCCGGCACAACCTGGATAGATTGGGGAACTTCTAAAATGGGGGTATCTGTTCGAGTGCCAACTGCCGCCTCGGTGATGGTGTAGTCTTCCTGCTCGCCCGTAACGGTGATTTGAATCGCCTCTTCAGGCGCGTCTGCACTGGGCGTACCGGGTGTTAGGGCGATCGCCAGTCCTTGAGCCACAACAGTCACATCGGCTTCTGGCGGGGCTTCTGTGCCGGTAATTGCAACTCGGATTCCCGTTGCCGTTGCCGTTACGGCTACAAAAGCAATCCCTGGGGCCGGACCAGCCGCCTGAAACTGATCTTGATCCGGCAGGGCCAAAATAGCGTTGGGAATATCAGCAATTAAGGCATTCTCAACCGTGGTGAAGCTTGGGGCTGAAAGCGAGTCTGTCGCCGTCTCTAGAATCAGTTCGATGCCAGTTTCGGTTTGAGCTAGCCGCACAGCCGTCACCGTCACCGGAGATGGATCTGTCTGTGCTACCTGGACTTCACCGAAATCATTGAGCTGAGCTAGATCTGCGCGCGAAGCGGCCTCATCAGGACGCACATCTACATCAAAGGAACCAGACTGAGAAATCTCTTGGGCCAGAGCCGGTCGGACGGCAGCGATAGAGGCTACGGCCGTCAGCCAAACTGACCAGAACATCAAAGAACGCTTCAAAACTCTTCCTCACAAAACACTAGAACACGCAGGGATAACCCCATCTCGTTAATGCAGGGGGCAACCGAAAGTAAAATTCAGATTACTACAGTTGCTAAACTTTCTCATCAAAAAGCATAAAATTCGCCAGTCTTGCTAGTTTCTAACGAGAATATTTCTTAACAGTTTTAATCGCGAAAGGCTGAAAATTGTCGACTTTAAGCGGGCTATAGCCAATATAAGCTCTGACTTACTCTCGATAATCAGTCTCGATATCAGCTTGGACTCGAAAATATCTTTTGATCACTATTGCAATCTATTCTTGTTACTGATAGCCTGACCTTTGTGCGAGTTTTGATGAGTTTTATTCGCAATTCGCGAGTTCGCCCCTGTTCTGTCAAGGGTTTCTAGTTCCTGAACCAACCCATTTCAGGAATAAGAATTTTAAGGTTTGAGGATTCAGCGTGTACTTTCAAGATTTAAGCCCTCGGCATCTGTCAGAGGGTCCACCAGCCAGTACGATAGACGACTTAGTGCGATCGCGCTCAGAGCGATCGCCCGAAAGCATCGCGTTTACCTTTTTGGCCGACGGCGAACAGGAAAGCGAGCGGCTGACTTACAGCGTCCTCGATCAGCGCAGCCGGGCGATCGCGGCGCAGTTGCAAAGTCAGTTCGCCCTGGGAACGAGAGCCTTGCTGCTCTATCCCCCAGGACTCGACTTTATTACTGCTTTCCTCGGCTGTCTCTATGCCGGGGTTGTAGCTGTCCCCGCCTATCCACCCAAATCTAAGCGTCAGCAGAAGATGGCGCGTTTGCAGTCAATTGTGGCCGATTCACAGGCGGCGATCGCGCTGACGACTACAGAGCTATTGGCCGATATTCAGGCTTGTTTGCAGGCTGCCGGTCTCGGCAATCTGACCTGTATTGATACCAATGCGATCGCGGCTCAGTTGGCCTCAGACTGGCACGCTCCAGACTCAACTGCCGATACGCTAGCTTTTTTGCAATACACCTCTGGCTCAACGGGCGATCCGAAGGGCGTGATGGTCAGCCACGGCAACATCATGCATAACCTGAGCTATATTCACCAGGCTTCTAAACTGACTTCCGACAGCGTGTCCGTCTCCTGGCTGCCCAGCTTTCACGATATGGGCCTGATCGACGGCATTCTTCAGCCCCTCTACAGCGGCTACCGGGGTATTTTAATGCCTTCAGTGGCTTTCATTCAGCAGCCTATTCGATGGTTGCAGGCGATTTCTGACTATCGAGCCACCCACTGCGGCGGGCCTAACTTTGGCTATGACCTGTGCGTACACAAAACAACCCCTGAACAGCGGGCCGCGTTGGACTTGAGCTGCTGGACTCAGGCTTACGTCGGGGCCGAACCGATTCGCAAACAGACGCTAGCAGCCTTCATCCAAACCTTTACCCCCTACGGTTTTCAATCCCGGTTTTTCTATCCGTGCTACGGCATGGCGGAATCGACTTTGATGATTTCAGGCGGTGCAGTTAGTCAGGAACCGGCTTACTGCACCGTTCAGGCTGAGGCTTTAGAGCAACATCAGGTGATTGAAGTGCCGCCCCTCGATCCTTCAGGTCGAGATGTGGTGGGCTGCGGTCAGGCGCAGCTAGAAACACAGATTGCGATCGTCCATGCCGATACCCGAAGGCGGTGCCAGCCGCATCAGGTCGGCGAGGTGTGGGTGGCAAGTCCGAGTATTGCCCAGGGCTATTGGGGACGTCCCGCTGAAACCGCTGCCACGTTTGGCGCTTACATTGCTCCCACTCAGGAGGGACCTTTTTTACGCACGGGCGATTTAGGCTTCATGCGGGCAGGGGAGCTGTTTATCACCGGACGCCTCAAAGACCTGATTGTTGTACGAGGACGCAATCACTATCCCCAAGACTTAGAACTCACTGCTGAACAAAGCCATCCGGCACTGCGACCGAGCTGCGGCGCGGCGTTTGGGATTGAGGTAGGCGGAGAAGAACGGGTCGTCCTGGTGCAGGAGGTCGAGCGCAGCCATCTGCGTTACCTCGATGCTGATGCCGTCATCAGTCAGATGCGGCAGGCGATCGCGCGGGAGCATGATCTAGAAGTCTATGGCATTGCCCTGCTCAAACCCGCCAGCATCCTCAAAACCTCAAGCGGCAAAATTCAGCGCCGGGCCTGTCGTGCCAGCTATCTCGCTGGAGCGTTAGCCGTCGTCGCCAGTCATACGCTAGCCGATGCTGACGGGCGATCGCGCCCGCCCCTGGCCACTGCTTTTGTCGCCCCTAGAAATCAAACTGAGCACACCATAACCGCACTTTGGCAGGACTTGCTGAAGCTCGATCGCGTTGGCGTGTATGACAGCTTTTTTGAGCTAGGGGGAGACTCCCTGCTCGCGGCTCAGCTCAGCGAGGTGCTCAGCGCTCGCTTTCAACGAGATTTTTCGGCCATCGATCCGTTTGAATATCCCACGATTGAGGCCTTGGCCCGATACCTAGACGCCGCACCAAATCAATCTGCAAAATTTTCGCAAATTCGTAGCCGAGCGCGGCAGCAACAAGGCGCGATCGCGGCTGAAAAACGCGCCTCCATTCAAAGAAGACAAAACCGTCATGGTTAATTTAGCAATGTCAGATACGAATCAGGCTGCAGCCGCGATCGCGGTCATTGGCCTTGCGGGTCGATTTCCGGGCGCAGACACCGTTGCCCAGTTTTGGCAGCATCTCTGTCAGGGTAAAGAGACAATTACCCGCTTCTCCGAGGCAGAGCTGCGGGCGGCAGGCGTGGATGCGACTCTGCTGGCGCGGCCCAACTACGTCAAAGCGGGCGCTGTCCTGTCAGATGTTGAAACTTTTGACGCGGCCTTTTTTGGTTTTACCCCCAGAGAAGCCGAGCTGATGGACCCGCAGCATCGCCTGCTGCTGGAATCTGCCTGGACTGCCTTAGAAGATGCGGGTTATCCGCCCCCGGCTACACCAGCAGTCACCGGCGTCTTCGTCGGCTCCAACCTGAGTCACTATCTGCTGCAGCATCTGGCGTCCCACCCTGAGCTGTTGCAGTCTCAGACTTTAGAAGCGCTGATCAGTAACGATAAGGATTACCTGGCCACTCGAATCTCTTATCTGCTGAACCTCAAAGGCCCCAGCCTCAGCGTGGGGACAGCTTGCTCAACCTCTCTGGTGGCGGTGCATCTGGCCTGCCGTAGTCTGCTGGGCTATCAGTGCGATATGGCGATCGCTGGCGGTATTTCGCTGCAGAATCTGCGATCTGAGGGCTATCTGCATCAGCCCGGCAGTATTGCCTCACCGGATGGACACTGCCGCGCCTTTGACGCTCAGGCTGAAGGCACGGTGTTTGGCAGCGGCCTGGGACTGGTGGTGTTAAAGCGGCTGGAGGAAGCCCTGACCGATGGTGATCATATCTATGGTGTGATCAGGGGATCGGCTATTAATAACGATGGGGCCGAAAAAGTCGGGTATACCGCGCCCAGCGTAGAAGGTCAGGCCGATGTGGTGGCTGAAGCTCTGGCGATCGCGGAGGTTGACCCCAGCAGTATCAGCTATATCGAGGCCCACGGCACCGGCACAGCGCTGGGAGATCCGATTGAAATTAAGGCTTTAAACCGCGTCTTTCAGCCCAGCTCTGTGCCGACTCAGAACTGCGCCATTAGCTCAGTCAAAACCAATGTCGGTCATCTGAATACGGCGGCTGGCATCACCGGACTGATCAAAACGCTGCTGGCGCTGAAACACCAGCAGATTCCGCCGAGCCTACATTTTCAGCAGCCTAATCCCCATATTGACTTTGCCAACAGTCCTTTTTACGTCAATACCCAACTGAGAAACTGGCAGTCCAACGGCGCGCCTCGTCGAGCTGGCGTGAGCTCTTTTGGCATCGGCGGCACCAATGCCCACGTCGTTTTAGAAGAAGCCCCTCCCCGCGAATCGGCTCAGCCGTCTCGCCCCTGGCAACTGCTGCTGCTTTCTGCCAAGACCGAAACGGCTTTAGATACGGCAACGGCTAACTTAGCCACGCATTTGCAGCAGGCATCTGATCTCAACCTGGCAGATATTGCCTACACCCTGCAGGTGGGTCGCCCAGCCTTGGCCCATCGGCGGCTGGTCGTTTGCCAGTCCGCTGATGTAACTGCTGATGTAGCCTCAGTCCTAGAATCCGCTGAGCCGCCACGGGTCTTGACGGGGCAAACCACCGGAGAGCACCGGGCGATCGCCTTTCTCTTTCCGGGGCAGGGGACGCAGTATCCCGGCATGGCCCAAGAACTATACGACAGCGAACCCACGTTTCGGGCAGTCGTCGATCAGTGCTGCCAGTTACTGACGCCTAAGTTAGACATAGACCTGCGAGAGATTCTGTTTTCCAGCAATTCAGCTAATTACGCCCAACAGCTAAACCAAACTCGCTGGGCTCAGCCCGCTCTCTTTGTAATTGAGTATGCCTTAGCAAAACTGTGGATGGGTTGGGGCATTCAGCCCGGTGCCCTGCTGGGTCACAGCCTCGGTGAACTGGTGGCGGCCTGCTTGGCGGGCATCTTTGCGCTCGAAGATGCTTTAAAGCTGGTAGTGCTGCGAGCAGAGCTAATGCAGCAGTGTCCTACGGGGGCCATGCTGTCAGTGCCCCTTTCCGCCGCAGCGCTGCAGCCCTGGCTGAGTTCAGAAATCACCCTAGCGGTCAGCAATGCGCCGTCTCTGTCGGTTGTCTCAGGCCCTGAAGCCGCGATCGCCACCCTCGCCGCTGAGCTGGCGACCCAGGGGACTGAAACTCGCCGCTTGCACACCTCTCACGGGTTCCATTCTCCCCTGATGGAAGCTGCCGTTCGGCCGTTCGTGGCCGCCGTCCAGCAGGTATCTCTGCAGCCACCGCAAATCCCCCTCCTCTCCAATGTGACCGGGACTTGGCTAACGGATGAAGAAGCCACCGATCCGCACTACTGGGGGCAACAGTTACGGCAGCCGGTGCAGTTTGCCGCAGGCATCCACAACCTGGTACAGGGCTCCAGCCAGATTCTGCTAGAAGTCGGCCCCGGACGCACGTTGACCACTTTGGCCAGGCAGCAGGTGGCGGCAGAGCAACTGCTCCTAACGTCACTGCGCCAGCCGCAGCAGGCGGTATCTGACGGTGAGTATTTGTTGCAGACGCTGGGACAGCTCTGGTTAGCGGGCGTGGGGATTGACTGGTCAGGCTTCTATGCGCACGAGCAGCGGCAGCGCCTGCCCCTACCCACCTATCCGTTTGAACGGCAGCGCTACTGGATTGAAGCTGGGCCAGCCTCGCAGCCGACTGGCCATTCGCTCGCTCGCAGGTCTGAGGCAGACTGGTTTTATCTACCGTCGTGGCGGCGGGCCCAACCCCTTACCCAGCTGCCGCAGAATGCAGAGTCATTCTGCTGGCTGGTATTTTTAACTCCAGATGCTGCCTCGCTAGTCGAGCCGCTGCTTCAGCCCCTGGAGCAGGCCGGACAAACGGTGATTCAGGTAACGCCCGCAGCCGAATTTACCTCACTGGGCGATCGCCAGTATGGTCTTAATCCCAATCAGCCGGAAGACTACGAAACGCTGTTGCAAACGGTGATGATTCGTCACGCCACGCCGCAGCGGGTTTTGTATGGCTGGAGTCTAGCGTCTGCGGGGGCTGAAGCTTTTCTGGCTGATGCTCATACGGCTTTTTATAGCCTGATCTCGCTGACCCAGGCGATCGCCAAACACTTAGGACATGTCTCATCCCTGCAAATCAACGTGCTGACCTGCGGCCTGCATGACGTGGTGGGTACCGAAGCGGCACCGCCAGAGCAGGCTGCGATTCTGGGAGCCTGCAAGGTAATTCCCCAGGAATATCCCCACCTTACCTGTCGCCATCTCGATTTGGACGTTGGGCCACCGACAGCCACTCCCCCCCCACCGCTGCTGGCCGAGCTGCTGACTGCGCCCACAGACCTGACGGTGGCCTATCGCGGGCCTCACCGCTGGCTGCAAACCTTTGAGCCGCTGCCGTTACCATCAACGCCTGAGGCGTCACGTTTGCGGCGGGGCGGAGTGTATCTGATTGCTGGTGACTTAGTCAACGGACTGGGGTTTGCGATCGCCCAGGCTTTAATTGAAACCTGGCAGGCTCAGATTGCCCTGGTGGGGCAGAGCGGCATCCCGGAGCGGCACCTGTGGCAGCAATGGCAGACCTCCCATGCCGAGGACGATGCGGTCAGCCGCCGGATTGCGCAGATTCAAGCTTTAGAGCGGGCTGGGGCGCAAATTCTGCTGTTTGAAGCCGAGCTGACCAATGCTGACCAGATGCAGCGGGCGATCGCTCAAATTGATCAGCAGTTTGGCACCCTGCATGGGGTGATCTATACCCCCGCGATTAATGCCGCCCAAGCGGCCCGTTCCCTTGCCGAACTCAATCGGGCCAATAGCGCTGCAGAAATAGAGTCCCGCCTGCAGGGACTGCGGGTGCTGGAACAGGCCCTACAGCATAAATCACTGGATTTTTATCTGGTGCAGTCTTCCCTAGCCTGTGTCCTGGGCGGGCTAGGACTGGCCGCTTATACCGCCAGCTATAGCTGCCTAGACGCGGCGGTCACTCAGCGCTGTCACACCCAGGCAACCCCCTGGTTCTGTCTCAACCGTCAGGCCTGGCATTCAGAATGGGACGCTGACCTGCTCGCCTCCGCTCATCCCGCTGTAAGCGAGCTAGCAATGACGCCGGCAGAAGTGTGGGAGGCCATGCAGCGACTGCTAGCGATGCCGGGGACAGGGCAGGTAGTGGCGTCTACCGCTGCGCTAGCAGCCAGATTAGCGCAAGCAGCCCAGCTGACTGAAACGCCAGATGTGTGGCAGCAGCAGCTGCGATCGCGGACGAGCACCGCTGCCCACACCCGACCTGCGCTCAGCAATGACTACGAACCACCCCAAACCGAGACTGAACAGGCGATCGCGGCTGTTTGGCAAGCGCTGCTGGGTCTAGAGCCGATTGGTCTGCACGACAATTTCTTTGAGCTGGGGGGGCATTCGCTGCTGGCGGTGCAGGTCATTTCCCGCCTGCGAGAGCAGTTTCAGGTAGAACTGCCGCTCAAGAGCATTTTGTTTGGAGCGCCCACGGTGGCCGGATTAGCCCAGGCGATTGCGGCGCAACTGTCCGCACAGGTAGAGACTGTTGCTGCCGATCGGATGGAACAGCTATTAAGCGAAATTGAGAATCTTTCTCCCGCAGAAGTTCAGGCGAAGCTGACGCAGCAGACTTCGCGGGAGTCGGTCAGTCAGGATGCCAGATCATGAATGAGTTTGCTAAGCGGATTGCAGCGCTATCGCCAGAACAGCGAGCCTTATTAGAGCAGCAGCTACAGCGAGCTAGCTCAAAGCCGCCGTCTCCATCCTCCCTGCCGCGCCGTCAAGCGGCGGATGGCCTGCCCCTATCCTTTGCCCAGCAGCGGCTGTGGTTTCTAGACCAGTTCCAGGGCAAGAGCCCGGAATACAACATATCGGCAGCGCTGCGCTTGCGGGGGCAGGTCAACGTAGCCGTTTTAGAGCGAGCCTTTAACGAGATGGTCAGGCGGCACGAGGTCTTGCGCACGAGCTTTCCTGCTATTGCGGGACAGCCGGTACAGGCGATCGCGCCAACGTTGACCCTTCCCCTACGGGTTGTGGATCTGCAAAACCTGCCAGCCCAGCCGCGAAAGTGCGAACTGCAGCAGCTCGCCCAGACAGAACTGCGCTGGCCGTTTGACCTGGCCCAGGGGCCGCTGATGCGCACCACTCTGCTGACTTGGGGAGACGCTGACGCTTGGCTGCTGGTAACGCTGCACCATATCATCGCCGATGGCTGGTGTCGCGGCATCTTTTTGCCAGAGCTAACAACCCTGTATCAGGCATTTGTGCAGGGACAGCCTTCGCCGCTGGCAGCGTTGCCGATTCAGTATGCCGACTTTGCCCACTGGCAGCGGCAGCAGCTTCAGGGTGAGGCCCTAGAGCGCCAGCTTGCTTACTGGCGCCAGCAGCTACAAAACAGTCCAGAGCTGCTAGATCTGCCAACCGATCGGCCTCGGCCAGCCGCGCAGACCTTTAGAGGCACTCGCCATTTTTTCAAAATTCCCCCAGATTTAGTCAAACCGCTCCAAACTTTGAGCCAGCAGCAGGGCGTCACGCTGTTCATGACGCTACTGGCGGCTTTTCAGACCCTGCTGTATCGCTACACGGGACAGACCGACATTCTGGTAGGATCTCCCATTGCCAACCGCACCCACCCGGAACTAGAGCGGCTGATCGGCTTTTTCGCCAATACGCTGGTGCTGCGAACAGACCTCTCTGGCGATCCGAGCTTCATCACGCTGCTGCAGCGGGTTCAGGCGATCGCCCTAGATGCTTATGCCCATCAGGACGTCCCGTTTGAGAAGCTAATCGAAGAGCTACATCTAGCGCGTAATCTCAGCTACAGCTCGCTATTTCAGGTGATGTTTGTGCTGCAGGGCGTGCCGCTAGCGTCTACTGCAATGGCCGATCTGACACTAGAACCCGTCATGGTTGATAGCGGCACCGCTCGCTTTGACCTGATGCTAAACCTATCCCAAACCCCTGCTGGTGGCATTCAGGGGATTTGCGAGTACAACACTGATTTGTTTGATGCCGCTACCATCGAGCGATTTTTAGAGCATTTTCAGGTCTTGCTGAACGGCGTTGTCACCCATCCGCAGCAGCGCCTCTCCGAGCTGCCGCTGCTGTCTAAGACGGCCGCGCGTCAGATGTTGGTGGAGTGGAATGCCACCCAAACCGGCGATGTTCCATCTCCCTATCAGGACTGCCTGCATCAGCTTATCGAAGCCCAGGTTGAGCAGACGCCGGCTGCCGTCGCCCTCAGTTTTGCAGAACAGCATCTGAGCTACCGGGAACTCAATGCCCGCGCCAACCAGCTCGCTCACCACTTGCAACAGCTTGGCGTCGCCCCCGGCACCCTTGTCGGCCTCTGCCTAGAGCGCTCTCTGGAGATGGTGATTGGTATGCTGGCTATCCTCAAAGCGGGTGGGGCTTACCTCCCGCTTGACCCCACCTACCCGACTGAGCGCTTGGCTCTGGTGCTGGAGGATGCCCAAGTGCCGCTGCTGCTGACTCAAGCCCCGCTGCTAGCTGCGCTGCCCGCCCCAACCGCCCAAGTGGTCTGTCTGGATCGGGACTGGCCCACCCTTGCCACTGGTCCCACAAACAATCCCCCAGCGCCGATCACACCTGAGCATTTGGCCTACGTCATTTATACCTCCGGCTCGACCGGCAAGCCCAAAGGCGTCCAGATTCCGCATCGGGCTGTGGTCAACTTTCTAAAGTCGATGCAGCGCCTGCCAGGACTGGCCCCGCAGGATGTGATGCTGGCTGTAACGACCATCGCCTTTGACATTGCGGGCCTGGAGCTGTTTCTGCCGCTGATAACTGGCGCTCGGGGGGTGCTGGCAGACCGCTTGACGGCAGCCGATGGGCCACAGCTAGCAGCGCTAATTGACCGGGCGCAGGCGACGGTGATGCAGGCGACCCCCGCCACCTGGCAACTGTTGATTACGGCTGGCTGGCCAGGTAAGCAGGGCTTGAAGCTGCTGTGTGGGGGAGAAGCACTGTCTCATGCTTTAGCTGAGGCACTGCTACAGCGGTGCGCATCCCTGTGGAATCTGTACGGGCCGACAGAAACCACCATTTGGTCGGCGCAGCATCAGGTCACGGCTGAGCAGCCATCCGCAGCGACCACAGCGATTCCTTTAGGCCGGGCGATCGCCAATACGCAGCTCTATGTACTCGATCGTCACCTGCAGCCAGTGCCGGTGGGTGTGCCGGGTGAGCTGTACATCGGCGGGGCGGGGCTAGCCCAAGGCTATCTCAATCGGCCTGGATTAACGGCAGAGAAGTTTGTGCCAAATCCGTTTACTACCGCAGCGGCTGGTTTTGAGGGAGCAACCTCGGCGCGGCTCTACCGAACCGGCGATCGCGTTCGCTACCGCGCCGATGGCACGCTGGAGTTTCTGGGCCGCATTGACTATCAGGTGAAGCTGCGCGGCTTCCGGATTGAGCTAGGTGAAATTGAGGCGGTTTTGGATCAGCACCCCGGCGTGCAGAAAAGCGTGGTGGTAGATCGCGACGTGCGGGGCGATCGCCGCCTAGTCGCCTATGTCCAGTCTGAGCAGGCCATTGACGTAGCCGAGATGCGATCGCACCTGCGGCGAACCCTACCGGACTATATGGTGCCAGCAGCTTTTGTCTCCCTAGAGGCACTGCCTTTGACGCCCAACGGCAAGATCAATCGGCGATCGCTGCCGGAACCCCAGTGGCAACCCCAAAAGCCGCCGACAACCCGCCCCCAAACGCCAGTTGAAGAACGCCTGGTCCAGATTTGGAGCCAAGTGCTCAACCTGGAAACGGTCGGCATTGACGATAATTTCTTTGAGCTAGGGGGCCATTCTCTCCTGGCAACCCAGGTAATGGCTCAGGTACAGCGTCATTTTCAAGTAGACCTATCCCTGCGCCAACTGTTTGAATCTCCCACAATTGCCGCTTTGGCGATCGCCCTTGAGACCGCCCGACAGGAAAGGGCTCCCCAGGCAGCGTCCTCAATTCCGCCAGTCGGGCGTACTCAGCCGCTCCCCCTGTCCTTTGCCCAGCAGCGCCTCTGGTTTCTGGCCCAGCTTGAACCCGACAGCCCGTTTTATACGCTGCCAGCGACGATCCGGCTTGAGGGGGCTTTGAATATCCAGGCGCTTTACCACAGCCTGCAGGAAATTGTGCGACGTCATGAAAGCCTCCGCACACGTTTTCCCGTTCATCAGACTCGCCCCGTTGTCGAGATTAGCCACGATATCGTTCTGCCCCTGCCCGTGATCGATCTGAGCGCTTTGTCGGCGACAGCCCAAACTGTAGCCCTACAGCAGCAGATTGAATTCAATGCGCGGCAGCCGTTTAATTTAGCGACTGACTGGCTGCTGCGGGTGCGATTGCTGAAACTGAGCGATCGCGATCACCGGCTGCTCATTGCCATGCATCACATCGTCACCGACGGCTGGTCGATTGGGGTACTGCGGCAAGAGCTCACGATACTGTATGCAGCCTATTGCCAGCAGCGGCCCGCTCCCCTACCCTCTCTACCGATTCAATATGTTGATTTTGCGGCCTGGCAGCGGCAATGGCTGCAGGGAGAGCGTCTGACCACTCAGCTTGACTATTGGCAGCAGCAGCTGGCCAATATCCCCGCCGCGCTGTCTCTGCCGGCAGACTACCCGCGTCCGCCGATCCAGACCTTCTGCGGCAGCAGCTACGAGTTCACCCTCTGCCGCGAACTCACAGACAAACTCCAAGCGCTCAGCCAGCAGCAGGGCTGCACCCTATTTATGACATTGCTGGCTGGATTTACCCTACTGCTCAGCCGTTATAGCCAGAGCGACGATGTGGTGGTGGGTTCACCGATTGCCAATCGCACGCGGCCAGAGCTAGAACCGCTCATTGGTTGCTTCGTGAATACCTTAGTGCTGCGCACCGACCTCTCGGAAAATCCCACCGTTAGAGATCTGCTAGGGCGCGTGCGGCAGATGGCTTTAGCCGCCTATGCCCATCAGGATCTGCCCTTTGAACAGCTAGTTGAAGCGATCCAGCCGGAGCGCGATCTTAGTCATACGCCGCTGTTTCAGGTGATGTTTGTGTGGCAAACACCGCCTCAGCCTTTACTGCTGCCAGAACTAGCGGTGGACTTGGTAGCCAGCGATCGCCCCGTTGCCAAATTTGATCTCACCCTGTCGATGACAGAAACCCCGGCGGGATTGACGGCGCGCTTGGAATACAGCACCGATCTGTTTGCCGCCGCCACGATTGAGCGGCTGGCCGGGCATTTGCAAACCGTGTGGACGGCCATGACCGCCCATCCTGACTGGCCCATTGGGGAACTGCCGCTGCTGACCCCGTCTGAGCAGCAGCAGTGGCTACAGTGGAATACCTCCCCGGCATCAGTTCCAGACGGCACCGTCATTGACTGGATCGAACGCCAGGTCAGCCGGACTCCTAACGCCACTGCGGTGATCTATGGCGACCAGCAGCTCACCTACCGCCAGTTAGATCAGCAGGCTAATCAACTGGCCCATTATTTACAGCAGCAAGGAATTGGCCCGGAGCGTTTAGTCGGACTCTGCGTTGAGCGATCGCTGGCGATGGTGGTGGGCCTGCTCGCGATCCTCAAGGCTGGTGGGGCTTACGTCCCGCTCGATCCAACCTATCCGGCGGCGCGGCTGGCCTACATGCTCCAGGACGCTCAAGTGGCGGTCCTGCTGACGCAGCAATCTTGCTTAGCCACCCTGCCGGTTTTACAAATCCCCTACATCTGCCTCGATACTGACCGCGAGGCGGTCGCTCAGTATCCCTCATCCTTCGCTCGCGTTGCCAGCCAACTTGACCAGCTGGCCTATGTCATCTATACCTCAGGCTCCACTGGCCATCCCAAGGGCACCCTGATCACCCAGCGGGGTCTGGCAAACTATCTCCACTGGTGTACCCAAGCCTATGAGGTTGCCCAAGGCCAGGGCACCCTTGTGCATTCCTCCCTTGCCTTTGATCTAACCGTCACCGGATTATTCTCACCCCTGCTGGTGGGACAGTCAGTAGAACTGGTTCCGGCAGCCTGGGGTATCGATGCCCTGGCGATGGCGCTCCGGCAGCGATCGCAGCTCAGCTTAGTCAAAATTACGCCGGCTCAGCTCCAGCTGCTGGCCGAACAGCTGGCCGCCGCTGAAGTCGCCGACTGCACCAACGCCTTCGTGATTGGGGGTGAAAACCTGCTGCCAGAGCATATTGCCTTTTGGCAGCGATCTGCGCCTGCCACGCGGCTGATCAATGAGTATGGCCCAACGGAGACGGTGGTCGGCTGCTGTGTCTATTCAGTGCCACCAGACAGCTCCTATCCGGGGCCGATTCCCATTGGTCGGGCGATCGCCAACACCGAACTTTATGTCCTCGATCGCCACTACCAGCTCGTTCCCAGCGGTGTCGTGGGAGAACTCTACATTGGCGGAGCAGGGCTAGCCCGGGGCTATCTGCATCGCCCTGATTTAACGGCGGCGGCTTTTATCCCTCACCCCTTGAGTCCGGTGCCGGGATCTCGACTGTACAAAACTGGCGATTTGGCCCGCTATCGCCCAGACGGGACGCTGGAATGTCTGGCCCGTCTGGATCATCAGGTCAAGATTCGCGGCTTCCGGATTGAGCTGGGCGAAGTTGAAACCGCTCTGACCCAGCACCCTCAGGTGCGGCAAGCAGTGGTACTGGCCCAAGCCGCTTTAGGCAATAGCCAGCAACTGGTCGCCTATGTCGTTTGGAGAACCGAGGCAGGCACGCCTGCTGATTTGCGGCGCTGGCTAAAAACCAGGCTGCCAGATTACATGGTACCTGCGGCCTTTGTGGCTTTAGAGGGGCTACCGCTGACGGCTAACGGCAAAGTTGATCGCCGCCAGTTGCCTCCACTCACTGAAGCTCAGGCGATCGCCGAGGCTCAGGCGATCGCCCCCCGTACGCCCGTAGAAGAAATTCTGGTGGGAGTCTGGCAGGACGTGCTGCAGCAAGACGCTGTGGGCGTGCAAGATAACTTCTTTGAGCGAGGGGGGCACTCGCTGCTGGCGACGCAGGTTATTTCCCAAGTCCGGCAGACTTTTCAAATTGAAATACCGCTGCGTCATCTGTTTGAATTTCCGACGGTGGCGGAGCTGGCCGCGAGCGTAGAAAGGCAGCGCTTGACGGCACCCGCAGCCAGTCTGCCCCTACAGCCCCGGAATGCCGCTGAGCCGCTACCCCTGTCCTTTGCCCAGCAGCGCCTCTGGTTTCTAGCCCAGCTCGAACCAGATAGCCCGTTTTACAACGTACCGACGGCGGTGCGGCTTCAGGGCGATCTCAATATCCCAGCGCTCCAGCGCAGCTTGGCCGCGATTGTCGCCCGGCACGAGGTTCTGCGTACTGCCTTTGAGTCTCAGGCGGGTCAACCAGTCCCCGTGGTGTCGGCGGCGATGGCGCTACAGGTGCCGCTGATCGATCTCAGGGCACTACCGACCTCGCAGCAAGACCGGGCCGTCAGCGACCTAGCCCAGACGGAAGCTCAACAGCCGTTTGCCCTCAACTGTAGTCCCCTCTTGCGCGTCCGGCTGGTGCAGGTGCAGCCCCAGGAGTATGTGCTGCTGCTCACCCTGCATCATATTATCTCGGATGGCTGGTCAATGGGCGTACTCATCCAGGAGCTAGCCGACCTCTACGAAGCCTTTTGTCAGGGGCGGTCTGCGCCGTTGGCCGACCTGCCGATTCAGTATGGAGATTTTGCGGCTTGGCAGCGGCGGTATCTGCAAGGCGATCGCCTAGAGGAACAGCTCGCCTACTGGCAACAGCAGCTTGCCGGCGCCCCCCCAGTCTTGGAGCTACCCTATGACCATCCCCGACCAGCGCTGCAAACGTTTCGGGGTGAGCGGCATATCTTTACCCTTTCTACCGCTCAAGCCCAGGCTTTAAAGCGCTTCAGCCAGCAGCAGCACTGCACCCTATTCATGACGCTGCTGACGGCGTTCCAAATCCTGCTGTCTCGCTACAGCGGCCATGAGGACATCGTGGTGGGCTCTCCCATCGCCAATCGCAACCGGGCCGAAATTGAAGGGCTAATTGGCTTTTTTGTGAATACCTTAGTCCTGCGGACTGACCTGTCAGGCCAGCCGACTGTGCAACAGGCGCTGCACCGAGTGCGCGAGATGGCCCTGTCCGCCTACGCGCATCAAGATTTACCGTTTGAGCGTCTCGTAGAAGCCCTGCAGCCAGAACGCAGCCTGAGCCATTCGCCGCTGTTCCAGGTCATGTTCATCTGGCAAAATGCGCCCACCGCAGCGCTGGAGCTACCCGGACTCACCCTGAGTCCGCTAGAGTCGCAAACTCAAGCGGCCAAATTTGATCTGACCCTGTCTCTGCGCGAAACTGACGCTGGGATCAGCGGAGCCTTGGACTACAACTGCGACCTGTTTGAGGCGGCCACCATGACCCGCTTAGTGGCCCACTGGCAGCAAATTTTAGCGGCTATGGTAGCGGCCCCCGAGCAGCCCATCAGCCAGATTGACCTGCTGACGTCTCAGGAGCAGCGGCAGATCCAGGCGTGGAACCAAACTGAGGCGATCTACCCCGAAGCCTGCCTGCATGAGCTGGTAGCGGTACAGGCCGCCCAGACGCCGGATGCCGTTGCGCTGCGCTATCAGCAGCAGCTCCTCACCTACCGCCAGCTCAACGACCGCGCTCATCAACTCGCCCACCATCTCCGCGATTTAGGGGTTCAGCCAGGCCAGCGGGTGGGCATTTCTCTAGCGCGATCGCCAGAGCTGGTCATTGCCCTGCTGGCCGTTCTACAGACAGGCGCGGCTTATATTCCCCTTGATCCCAACTATCCCCTGGCCCGCCGTCGCTTCATTCTCGAAGATGCCGGGATTGCGGTGCTGGTGACGCAGCAGCCTGAAGCCATAACCGCGCTGCCGCCCAATACTCAAGTTGTGTGCTTAGAGCGCGATCGCCCCCTGATTGAACGGGCTAGCCCAGAGCCGCTGCCAGCCCTAGCCACGCCGGAGGCCCTGGCCTATGTCCTGTATACTTCTGGCTCCACGGGCAAACCTAAAGGGGTGCAGGTGCCCCACCGCGCCGTAGTCAACTTCCTGCAGTCAATGCAGCGCACGCCGGGACTCTCGGCCCAGGATGTGCTGCTCTCGGTGACGACGATCGCGTTTGATATTGCTGCCCTAGAGATCTTCCTGCCGCTGATCACCGGAGCCCAAGTCGTGCTAGCCGATCAGGCAGTAGCAGCCGATGGCCGACAGCTTTCTGCCCTGATGGAGACTGCTCAGGCCACCGTCATGCAGGCAACACCCGCCACCTGGCAACTACTGATTGCCAGCGGCTGGCAGGGCGATCGCCCGTTGAAGCTGCTGTGTGGTGGGGAAGCGCTGCCTCGCCCCCTAGCCAATGCCCTGCTGGAGCGAGGCAAGACTCTGTGGAATCTGTATGGCCCTACGGAAACCACCGTTTGGTCCGCAGTGCATCCGGTGAGTTCTGGAAAGTTCTCGGCAACCGACCAAGAGCAGCCGACGATTCCGGTGGGGCGGCCCATTGCCAATACCCAGTTCTACGTGCTCGACCAGCAGCAAAAAACAGTTCCGGTTGGGGTGCCGGGCGAGCTGCATATTGGCGGGGCAGGTGTTGCGTGGGGATATCTGAACCGGCCTGATTTGACAGCTGAGCGGTTTATTCCCAATCCGTTCCAGACGGCAGATTCACTCCCACAGTTTTCCAGGCTTTACAAAACGGGCGATCGCGTGCGCTATCGGTCTGACGGCACGCTGGAATTTCTAGGCCGGATGGATCACCAGGTAAAAATTCGCGGCTTCCGCATTGAGCTGGGCGAAATTGAGGCGCGACTGCTGCAGCACAATGCCATTCGCACTGCGGTGGTGGTGGCGGATGCTACGACAGGTGATCAAACGCTCGTGGCCTACCTGGTACGGCATCCCCAAGCGGCCCTAGAGCTAGAGGAACTGCGTGATTTTCTCAGTCAGACCTTGCCAAGCTACATGGTGCCGTCTGTCTATGTGTCGCTAGAGGCTCTGCCCCTCACGCCTAACGGCAAAGTCGATCGGCGGGCGCTGCCGTCGCCGCAGCCGGAGACGCGGCTCGGTACTGGCCAAACCTACGTGGCGCCGCGTAACCAGCTAGAACAGTCAATCGTTCAAGTCTGGCAGCAAATTCTAGAGCTTGAAACCGTTGGCATTGACGATAACTTCTTCGATTTAGGCGGTTACTCCCTACGACTTGTGCAGGTGCAGAGTCAGCTACAGCAACGCCTAGCGCTTGAGTTTCCTCTACTTGACCTATTCCGCTATCCCACTGTGGGTTCGCTAGCGGCCTTTTTGAGTCAGCGGGGCGCTGCAGTTAATGGCGAAACTGACGCCAAGACAGACCGCGATCGCAGGCAGCAGCTCCGGCAGGGTAAAGACCGACTGCGACAGTTTCGCCAGCTCAGCCAGTTCCAGCCTTAGCTGCCAGCGGATTAAGTCGCCATTCCTCTATATCAACCACTCGTTATCAGATCAGATGAAGGACTCTACAGCCGTGAATCAGCTCAATGGATTAGAAATCGCCATCATTGGTATGACGGGGCGATTTCCCGGTGCCCGCAACCTGACGGAATTTTGGCATAACCTGCAGCAGGGGACGGAGTCCATCACTGAGTTTACGCGGGCAGAACTAGAGGCTGCTGGCGTCGACCCCGCGTTACTAGACCAGCCCAACTATGTCAAAGCCAGAGCGACCCTGGCCGATCCGGATTTATTCGATGCCGCTTTTTTCGACTTCAATCCGAAAGAGGCCACCACCACCGATCCCCAGCATCGGATTTTGTTAGAGGCCGCCTGGGAAGTTCTGGAGCAGGCGGGTTACGACCCGGCACAGTATGGCGGTTTGATTGGATTCTACGCCGGCGCTGGGTTCAACAGCTATTTACTGAATCTAGTTGCCAATCCAGAGGCGCTCCAGTCGGTAGATCGCTTTCAACTGATGCTGGGCAATGACAAAGACTTTGTCAGCACCCGGGTTTCCTACAAGCTGAACCTGCAGGGGCCGAGCTATACCGTCCAAACCGCCTGCTCGACCTCACTGGTGGCCGTGCATTTGGCCTGTCGCAGTCTGCTGAGTGGGGAATGCGATTTAGCCCTGGCCGGGGGCATCACCGTCAGCGCCCAGCAAACCATCGGCTATCTGCATCATGCAGGGGGCATTGCCTCCCCCGATGGCCACTGTCGCGCCTTTGATGCCGCTGCCGAGGGGACGGTGTCAGGCAATGGGGTCGGGCTGGTGGCGCTCAAACGGCTAGAGGACGCGATCGCCGATGGCGACTGTATCCACGCCGTGATTAAAGGATCTGCCATTAACAACGACGGTGGACTCAAAGTGAGCTATACCGCGCCTCGGATTGACAGCCAAGCCGCCGTGATTCGGACCGCTCAGGCGATCGCCGAAGTCGAACCAGACAGCATTAGTTATGTAGAAGCCCACGGTACCGCCACTGCTCTGGGCGATCCGATTGAGATTGCGGCGCTGACCCAGGCCTTTCATAGCGGTGGTGCCCGCAATACCGGCTTTTGTGCGGTGGGCTCGGTCAAAACCAACGTGGGCCATCTCGATACCGCAGCGGGCGTTGCCGGACTGATTAAAACCGTGCTGGCGCTGCAGCATCGACAAATACCGCCCAGCCTGCACTTTCAGCAGCCCAATCCCCACATCGACTTTGCCCAAAGTCCGTTTTATGTCAATACCACGCTGCAGGACTGGTCCGTTAAGCAAATGCCGCGCCGGGCCGGGGTCAGCTCCTTCGGCATTGGCGGCACCAACGCCCATGTGGTGCTAGAAGAAGCGCCTATCCCAGCCCCGTCATCCCCGTCGCGCCCCTGGCAGCTAGTGCCGCTGTCTGCCAAAACGGCAGCGGCCTTAGACCAAACCACCGCTAACTTGGTTAGCCATCTCAGGCAGCAGCCTCAGGCGAATTTAGCAGATGTGGCCTACACGCTACAGGTCGGACGCAAAGCCTTTGGCTATCGCCGTCTAGCCGTTTGTCGCACAGTGGATGACGCAATCCAAGCCCTGAGCGTTTCAGATCCTCTGCAGACGGCAACGCCAGTCCCCAGTGGACACCGGGAAGTGGCCTTTTTGCTGCCTGGTCAGGGGGCCCAGTATGCCGGCATGACCCAAGACCTGTACGCCAGCGAAGCCACCTTCCGCGAGCACATAGACCACTGCTGCCAGCTCCTCCAGCCTCACCTCGACCTGGATCTGCGCACCTTGCTCTATCCCGACACCACCGCCGCCAGCGCAGACCGTCTCAGCCAAACCCGCTACGCCCAGCCCGCCCTCTTCGTGGTGGACTACGCCCTAGCAAAGCTCTGGCAAAGCTGGGGCATCCAGCCTGCGGCCCTCCTCGGCCACAGCCTCGGCGAACTGGTCGCCGCCTGCCTCGCCGGGGTGTTTCAGCTCGATGACGCCCTCAAGCTCGTCTGTCTGCGGGGCGAGCTGATGCAGCAGTGCCCCACCGGAGCAATGCTGTCGGTGCCGCTGTCAGCCGCAGAGATGCAGCCGTGGCTCAGTGACAAGGTAACCCTGGCCGCGATCAACGCCCCAACCCTGACGGCAGTCTCTGGCACAGAAACGGCGATCGCCCAGCTTCAAACTCAGCTAGCTGCTGCCGGCATTGAGGCCCGGCGGCTGCACACTTCCCACGGTTTCCACTCGCCGCTGATGGCTGAGGCGGTGGCCCCGTTCACGGCGGCAGTGGCACAGGTTAAGCTGCAGCCACCGCAGATTCCCCTGCTCTCCAACGTGACGGGCAACTGGCTCACGGCAGCGGAAGCCACCGATCCGGCCTACTGGGGCCAGCAACTGCGGCAGCCGGTGCAGTTTGGCCCAGCGATGGCACTGCTGCTGGAAGAGTCAAGTCGGATTTTACTAGAGGTAGGGCCGGGACGGACACTGACAACGCTGGCGAAGCAGCAGGTCAGAGAGCAGCTTTGTTTGCGGACGGTGCGTCATCCGCAGCAGGTGGTGTCTGACAGTGAGTATCTGCTACAAACGCTGGGTCAACTGTGGCTGGCGGGCGTGACGATTGACTGGTCAGGCTTCTACGCCCACGAGCAGCGCCAGCGGTTGCCATTACCCACCTATCCGTTTGAGCGCCAGCGCTACTGGATTGAGCCGTCGCAAGCTCCGCAGTTGCCAGCAGCGACCGCCGCCATTCAACGACAGCCAGATATGGCTGACTGGTTCTATCTGCCCACCTGGCAGCGGCGACCGCTGATAGCAGACGCTAGTGGAATCACACCGGCATCAACCTGCTGGCTTTTATTTACCGATTCTGGCAGCGTTGGGTCTCAGCTAGCGCATCAGCTTGAGCAAAGCGGACAGACCGTGATTACCGTCTCTTCAGGCCGGCAGTTTGAGCAGCTCAGCAATCGCCAGTACTGCCTCAATCCCCACCAGCCAGAGGACTACTTAACGCTATGGCAAACATTGCAAACTCAGATGTCGCTGCCGCAGCAGATTGTCCACTGCTGGAGTTTAGAGGCAGATACCGCCTTTGAAACAGTTCAAACTCACGGATTCTACAGCTTAATTCACCTGGCCCAGGCGCTGGCTCAGGTTGACCCGGAACCCCGGCATCTAAGCGTGCTCACCCAGGGTCTTTATGACGTGACTGGCGCTGAGACGCTGACTCCCGCTCAGGCGACGCTGCTGGGAGCCTATAAAGTAATTCCACAAGAGTATCCGCACCTGACCTGTCAGCTGATTGACATAGAGATACTGCCGCAGTCGAGTCAGAGGCAACGGCTCTCAACTGCGCTGCAGGCAGAGTTGAGGCAGGCAGCTTCCGAGACCGTCGCCTATCGCAACGGCCACCGCTGGCTTCAGAGCTTTGAACCGCTGCCGTTGCCGTCAATGCCTGCGACATCGCGCCTGCGGCGAGGCGGCGTTTATCTGATTGCTGGCGATCTGGCGGCAGGATTGGGCTTTTCGCTGGCCCAGCTACTGGTCGAGACCTGGCAGGCCAAGGTCTTACTGGCCGGCGAGAGTGGTCTACCTGCCCGCAAGCAGTGGCAGCCGTGGCTAGATCAGCATGGCGAGGATGATCTGCTCAGTCAGCGCATTCTTCAGTGGCGAGTCCTAGAAGACTCGGAGGCTGAGGTTTGCCTGCTAGAGGCTGATACAACCGATGTAGTCCAACTGCAACGGGCGATCGCTCAGGCTGAACAACAGTTCGGGGACCTGCAGGGCGTGTTCTACACCCCCGCGATCGATGCCACTCAGGCAACCCAGGCGATCGCCGACCTGGATCAAACCAACTGTGAGGCTGCCTTCCAGGCGAGAAGACAGGGACTTCAGGTTTTAGAGGCCGCCCTCGGCGATCGGCCGCTGGATTTTTGCCTGGTGCAGTCTTCTCTTGCCTGCGTCCTGGGCGGCGTGGGGTTGGCGGCCTATACGGCGAGCTATGCCTATCTTGATGCCGTGGTCAGCGATCGCAACCGTAGCGGCCAGATACCCTGGTTTAGCGTGAACCGGCAGGCTCGCCAAACGGAGACGCTGTCGCCCTCAGCCCAGCCTGTTGACGCAGCGCTGGAACTCTCGATGACCCCTGCAGAAGTCTGGGCAGCGATTGAGCGGGTTCTAACTCTGCCAACGGCGGGCCAAATTGTGGTTTCAACCGGCGTGTTGTCATCGCGCCTGGCGCAGTCGGCTCGTCCTCAGACCGGACAGCCACCCTCATCTCCCATACAGGCAGCTCAGTCTCAAAAAGACTACGTTGCGCCTGAAACCGAGATTCAGCAAGCGATCGCGTCTATCTGGCAAGACCTGCTGGGCATCGAAGCCGTTAGCATTCACGACAATTTTTTTGAGCTAGGCGGCCATTCCCTGCTGGCGATTCAGGTGGTTTCGCGCCTGCGGCAGCAGTTTGCTGTGGATCTGCCCTTGAAGAGTATTCTGTTCGACGCGCCAACGGTGGCAGGACTGGCGCAGGTGATTGACCAAGAGCAGCCTCAGTCGGACGAGCAGGCGATCGCGGCGTTGCTAGAAGATGTCAAAACTCTATCGCCAGATCAGGTGCAGCAGTATCTGGAAGAATCCCGTTCTGGCGCTTGAAAACCCAAATTGAAGGACTTAAATCAATGGAATTTAGCCTATTTTACTTTTCCGGAGACGGCTCCAAAGTGCAGACTGACAGCTATCAACTGATGATTGAGAGCGCTAAGTTTGCCGATCAGCATGGGTTTTCAGCCCTGTGGATGCCGGAGCGTCACTTTCACCCCTTTGGCGGCCTGTATCCCAATCCGTCAGTGACGGGAGCTGCAATGGCGATGATTACGGAGCATCTGCAGCTACGGGCTGGCAGTGTCGTGATGCCGCTGCATAACCCGGCCCGGGTGGCTGAAGAATGGGCGGTTGTAGACAATCTCTCCCAGGGGCGCGTGGCGATCGCCTTTGCCTCCGGCTGGACAATGGACGATTTTGTGTTGTCAACCGAATCCTACAGCGATCGCAAAGCCGCCATGTGGCGCGGCATTCAGATGGTGCAAAAGCTGTGGCGCGGTGACTCGGTAGAGCTGCAGGAGGCATCGGGTAAGGAAGTTCAGATCGCCACCTTCCCCCGCCCTTTACAGCCGCAGCTCACCCCCTGGATTGTCTGTCAGTCCCCCAGTACCTACATCGAGGCTGGCAAGATGGGAGCCAACGTCTTGACCTCCCTACTCTCTGGCACCCTAGACGAAGTAGCCCAGCATATCTCCCTCTATCGCCAAGCCCGCCAAGAACACGGGCACGAGCCAAAGCAAGGCAAAGTAGCGATGATGCTGCACACCTTTGTCGGGGAGGACTTCGACACGGTGAAGGAGCAGGTAAGAGAGCCTTTCTGCAACTATCTCAAGACTCACCTGAATCTGCTAGAGCACTTAGCTAAGGGCCTCAATTTAAAGATTGATCTGAAGTCGCTTTCGCCGGCCGACATTGATAGCTTGCTGATATTTGCCTACGAAGGCTGGCTCAAGGGCAGGACGCTAATTGGTTCCCAAGCTACCTGCCTGCCTATGATTGAGCGCATACGACGAGCCGGCGTGGATGAAGTGGCCTGCCTAATTGACTTTAATCCCAATTTTGGTGAAGTCATGGCGGCGCTGCCTCACCTAAACACCCTAAAAGCTCAGTGTCAACATCCCACAATGGCCGCCCTCAGCTAGAAACTCATGCCTGATCTTTCCCAACAGCTAGCCGACCTCTCACCCGCTCAGCGATCGCTGCTAGCCAAGCGCCTGCAGCAGCGGGGACTCAACCTGCCGTCTTCATTGGGCATTCCACGGCGATCGCCCGCTGCCCCCGCAAATGAAGCACCGCTATCTTTCGCCCAGCAGCGGCTGTGGTTTATTCATCAGCTAGACCTCAACCCCAGCTCCTATAACGTGTTTAGCGGTTTACGGCTGCAGGGTCGGCTGGACGTTGCGGTCTTAGAAAAAGCGCTGCAGGCCGTTGTCCAGCGTCACGACACGCTGCGGACGACGTTTACCACTAAGGCCGAGGGACAACCTATCCAGGTTATCCAGCCGGACGCTGCGGTTTCGCTGGTGCAGCAGGATCTGACTCAGGCCGCCGATCCAGAGCAGGCAGCGCAACAGGTGGCACATCAGGAGGCCCGCTGGGTTTTTGACCCGACTCAGCCGCTGCTACGGCTAACGCTGCTGAAGCTGGCGGCAACGGAGCATCTGCTCTTAGTCACAATGCACCACATCATTGCCGATCGCTGGTCGCTGGGCCTTTTTACCCAGGAACTGCAGCAGCTCTACGGGGCCTTTTCTCGCCAGCAGCCAATGCCCCTTGCGCCCCTGCCGATTCAGTATGCCGATTTTGCCGTCTGGCAGCGGCAGTGGCTGCAGGGGACGGAGCTAGAGCGACAGCTCAGCTATTGGCGACAGCAGCTGGCCGCGCTGCCGGTCTTAGACTTGCCCAGCGATCGCCCGCGCCCGGCAGTGCCAACGTTTCAGGGGGCAAAGTATCCTATCACCTTCGCCAAGCCGCTATCTGATGCCCTCAAAAATTTGAGTGTGCAGTCCGGTGTCACCCTGTTTACGGTCTTGCTAACCGCCTTTAAGATTTTGCTGCAGCGCTACAGCCATCAGCACGATATTGTCGTCGGCACCGACATTGCCAACCGCAATCGGGTTGAAACCGAAGGGCTGATTGGCCTGTTGGTGAATACGCTGGTGTTGCGCACCGACTTAACGGGCGATCCCACCTGCTTAGAGCTGCTGCAGCGGGTGCGGGACGTGCTGCTGGGCGCGTATGCCCATCAAGATTTGCCGTTTGAGCGTCTCGTTGCGGCCCTGAATCCAGAGCGGAATCTGAGCCAAATGGTGCCGCTGTTTCAGGTCAAATTTGATTTGCAGTTGGCCCCTTTACCACCGTTGTCCCTGGGCGAGCTAACCGCTCAGCCCCTGGCTTTTGACAACGAAACGACGAAGTTTGAGCTACGCCTCAACCTATTCGACTCAGAGGCAGGGCTGCGAGGCCAGGTTGAGTACAGCACCGATCTGTTTGAGCGCTCGACTATCGCCCGACTGGTCGGCCATTTCCAAACGCTACTGGAAAATCTAGTTGCCTGTCCTCAACAGCGCCTGTCTGAACTGTCACTCCTGACGCCCGCTGAGCAGCATCAGCTCAAAATTTGGAACCAAACGGCTACTGAATACCACAGCCTAGACTGCCTGCATCAGCAGATAGAGCGGCAGGTCGAGCAAACGCCCGCCGCGATCGCCCTCAGCTTTGCCAATCAGCATCTGAGCTACCGAGAACTCAACAGCCGCGCCAACCAGCTCGCCCACTACCTACAAGCACAGGGCGTCCTGCCCGATACGCCAGTGGGCCTCTGCTTCGAGCGCTCTTTGGACCTGGTCGTCGCTATCCTAGCCGTCCTCAAAGCGGGTGGGGCCTACGTGCCACTCGATCCTAGCTACCCCTCCGAGCGCCTCGCCTTCATGCTCCACGACAGCCAGGTGCCGCTGCTGCTCACCCACAGCCAGCTCGTTGCAACTTTACCAAAGCATTCAGCCATCACTATTTGCCTGGATCAGGGCTGGCCCGCGATCGCGGCTTTACCTACAACCAATCCCACTAGCGCCGTCACCCCGGCCCATCTGGCCTACATCATCTACACCTCTGGCTCCACCGGCCAGCCCAAAGGGGCGATGAACACCCACGGGGCGCTGAGCAACCGCCTGCAGTGGATGCAATCTGCCTACGGACTAACCACAGCGGACTGCGTACTGCAGAAGACTCCTTTCAGCTTTGATGTCTCGGTTTGGGAGTTTCTCTGGCCGCTGATGGTGGGTACGCGGCTGGCGATCGCTAGGCCAGAGGGCCATAAAGACAGCGCTTACCTGGCAGAACTAATTGAGCAGCAGCAGGTGACGACGCTGCACTTTGTCCCCTCCATGCTGCAGGCGTTTCTCGAAGCACCCGATTTAGAGCGTTGCGCCTGTGTGCGCCGGGTCATCTGCAGCGGAGAAGCGCTGCCGGTGGCGCTGCAGGAGCGCTTCTTGGAGCGGCTGTCAGCAGAGCTGCACAATCTCTACGGCCCGACTGAGGCGGCGATTGACGTGACCGCTTGGCCGTGTCAGCCAGAGCCAGAACTGACGAGCGTACCGATTGGCAAACCGATTGCCAATACGCAGATTTACCTGCTGGACAGAGCGGGGCAGTCAGTGCCGGTGGGCGTGCCAGGCGAGCTGCACATTGGCGGCGTGGGGCTAGCGCGGGGCTACTGGCAGCGGGCGGCGTTGACGGCAGAAAAGTTTGTGCCGAGTCCATTTGCTCAGACTGAGAGTGGGTCCAGGCTGTATAGAACAGGAGACTTGGCCCGCTATCGCCCGGATGGAGCAATTGAGTTTTTGGGCCGTCTGGATTATCAGGTGAAGCTGCGGGGCTTCCGCATTGAGCTGGGCGAAATTGAAGCCGCTTTAGCGCAGCATCCCGAAATTCGAGAGACGGTTGTCACCGCCTCAAACGACAGCTCCGGCTATCAGCGCCTAGTAGCTTATGGAGTGTATGATGCCTCGGCGTTGTCCACATCAGCCCTGCGCGATTTTCTGGCTCAGTCCCTGCCGGACTATATGATTCCGTCTGTCTTTGTCCCGCTCGACACTTTGCCCCTGACTCCCAGTGGCAAGGTTGATCGCCGGGCCCTGCCGCCCCCTACCGAGAGCCGTCCTGACCTCAAGCCAGATTACGTCAAACCTCAGACCGAGCTAGAACAGGCGATCGCCGCAATTTGGCAGGAGGTGCTGCAGTTAGACACCGTCGGCATTCATGACAACTTTTTTGAACTGGGGGGTCATTCCCTGCTGCTGATTCAGGTCAATACGCAGCTCCGGCAGCAGTTGCAGGCAGATCTCTCTGTTCTCGACCTGTTTCGCTATCCCACCATTGAAGCGATCGCGACTCATCTCAACCAGCGCCAGCGAGAGACTACACCATCTGATCAATCTGCTGTGCCCTCCAGTGTCAGTCGTCAGCTAGAGCAGCGCCAGCAGGGCAAACAGCGGATGCGCCAGCGACGGCAAAAACGCCTCAAGTAATCCCCCAACTGATGTCACGGCGCGATTGCCGATTATCTGTTTTTTGTGTTTTATGAGTGACTCAACCTCCCAACCTTTAGCCAGCGCCACTAACGGCCTAGAAATTGCTGTCATTGGTCTGTCTGGACGCTTTCCAGGCGCTCAAAATGTGGCGCAGTTTTGGCAGAACCTGTGCGATGGCAAAGAGTCCATCACTTTCTTTGCCCCTGAGGAGCTAGAAGCCTCTGTTACAGGCACCTCTCCGGTAGAGCATCCCAACTATGTCAAAGCGGGCGGCGTCCTAGCTGATAGCGATCGCTTTGACGCGGCGTTCTTTGGCTTTTCTCCTCGCGAGGCCGAAGTGCTCGATCCGCAGCATCGCCTTTTTCTGGAATGCGCCTGGGAAGCGCTAGAGGATGCGGGCTACGACTCGCAGCGATATGAAGGGCTGATTGGGGTCTATGGTGGTTCTCGCCTCAGCAGCTATTTGCTAGCCAATCTGTTGCCCAATCGCGATCGCCTGTTGCAATCAGTCACGCCTAACCAAATTTTGCTGGGGAACGATCCGGGCAATTTAACCACGCGCGTTTCCTACAAGCTCAATTTAGAAGGCCCAAGCTGCACTGTTGAAACCGCCTGTTCAACCTCTCTGGTGGCGGTACATCTGGCTTGTCAAAGCTTGCTCAATGGTGAATGTGACATGGCTTTGGCAGGCGGTGTGGGTATTTCATCCCAGCAAAAAAGCGGCTATCTCTATCAGGAAGGAGATATTTTGTCTCCTGATGGTCACTGTCGCGCCTTTGATGCTCAAGCACAGGGAACCGTAGGCGGCAACGGAGTCGGGATTGTTGTCCTCAAGCGTTTAGAAGACGCGATCGCCGATGGTGACTGTATTCGAGCAGTGATTAAAGGCTCGGCAATTAATAATGACGGAGCGGCCAAAGTCAGCTATACGGCTCCCCGAATCGATAGCCAAGCCAAAGTGATTCAAGCTGCCCAGGCGATCGCGGAGGTTGACGCCGCCGCGGTGACCTATATCGAAACTCACGGTACTGGGACAACGCTGGGCGACCCGATTGAAGTGGCGGCGCTGACTCAGGCTTTTCAAACTCAGACCGCCCAGACCGGCTTCTGTGCTCTGGGGTCGGTGAAAACCAACGTGGGCCATCTAGGCGTCGCCGCTGGCGTGACGGGCCTGATTAAAACTATCCTATCGCTGCAGCATCAGCAGATTCCGCCTAGCCTGCACTTTCAGCAGCCCAATCCCAAAATTGATTTTGCCAACAGTCCCTTCTATGTCAACACGACCCTCACGCCTTGGGACAGCCCGACTCGGCCCCGGCGGGCGGGGGTCAGCTCCTTTGGCATGGGCGGCACCAATGCCCATGTGGTGCTTGAAGAAGCTCCTCGCCTACCCGCCGGGGGATCTCGATCTCATCAGCTCCTCCTCTTGTCAGCCAAAACCCCCTCGGCCCTAGAGACAGCCACCGCCAACTTAGTGACCCACCTACTGCAGCATCCCCAGCTCCCGCTGGCTGATGTGGCCTATACGCTACAGGTCGGGCGGCAAGCCTTCGAGCACCGCCGGGTTGCCGTCTGTGAGGACAGAGAGACTGCGATCGAGGTCTTGAAACACTCCGATTCATCTGCCATCTGGACGCAGCAGGCGGCCTCTGCTCCGCAGTTGGCGTTCATGTTTCCCGGTCAAGGATCCCAGTATGGGGATATGGGACGGGATCTTTATGCCTCTGAATCATTATTTCGCGAACAGATTGATCGGTGCTGTCAGCTCCTGCGACCTCATCTCGACGTTGATTTACGTCAAATTTTATTCACCGAGCACGCGCTCTTGACCCAAACTCGCTATACGCAGCCAGCCCTGTTTGTGGTTGAGTATGCGCTCGCTCAGCTCTGGATCAGCTGGGGGGTCTGTCCCCAAGTCATGATTGGTCACAGCATTGGTGAATATGTGGCGGCCTGTTTGGCGGGGGTGTTTAGTTTAGAAGCGGCGCTGCGTCTGGTGGCTATCCGGGGACGGCTAATGCAGCAGTTGCCGCCTGGCAGCATGTTGGCCGTCTCGCTGTCAGAGTCAGCAGTCAAACCGTTCTTAAGCGAAGAGATTAGCTTTGCGGTTCATAACGCCCCGCAGCTCTGCGTTCTCTCTGGAGCCGATGAAGCGATACAGGAGCTGAGCGATCGCCTGACGCACCAGGGAGTTCACTGCCGTCGCTTGCAAACCTCCCATGCCTTTCACTCGGCGCTGATGGATCCCATTCTGGAGCCGTTTGTTACCCAGGTGCAGCAGATAGCCCTGCAGCCGCCCCAAATCCCGTTCATCTCCAACGTCACGGGCACTTGGATTACCGATGCAGAGGCGACCAATCCACGCTATTGGGCTAGGCATTTGCGGCAGCCAGTTCGTTTCAGCCAGGGCATAGCCACCTTACAGTCTGCCTCAGCCTCGATTTTTCTAGAAGTGGGTCCCGGTCGGGTCTTGAGTACTCTCGCTCAGCAAACCCTCTCAGATGCCGCCCTCCCCCCACTCTCTTCCCTGCGCCACCCCAAAGAGTCGCAGTCAGATGTGGCCTTTATTCTCCAGACCCTCGGCAAGCTGTGGTCGCTGGGCGTCATCGTAGACTGGTCACGCTTTTCGGCTCACGAACAGCGGCAGCGCCTCCCCTTACCTACCTATCCGTTTGAGCGCCAGCGCTACTGGGTTGAACCTCAGCCAGCAGTTAGCCCTACGCCCGCTGCGCCCCCGATCCCGAAATCCAGCCTGACGGACTGGTTCTATCTGCCTGTCTGGAAGCAAACGCCGCCTCTGGCGCTGCTCAGATCTCAACCTCCGAAACAGCCCCAAACCTGGCTGCTGCTGATTGAGGCCCAAGGCTGGGGACAGGCGATCGCCCGTCAGCTCAGGCAGCAGGGCAAAACCGTGATTACGGTCACCTGTGGCCAGCAGTTTCAGCGTCTCAGGGATGGGGACTATGTGCTGAATCCGCTGCACCAGCCAGACTATGACAGCTTGATCCAGGCGCTGACGAGAGCAGATCAAATGCCTGAAGCGATCGCCCACGGCTGGTGTGAGACGGCAGCGGCTGCTTCAGAGCAGCTCGGCTTTTACAGCCTGCTATTTCTCACCCAGGCTATTGGGCGGCAAAAAATTGCCAGCCCTGTACAATTGACAATAATTACTAACAACGCCTACGATATCACTGGTGACGAACTGCTCTGCCCTGAGGCGAGTACTGCTTTGGGACTGGCGAAGGTCATTCCTCAAGAATACCCCCATATCACCTGCTACAGTGTCGATATTAGCCAGTGTCAGAAAGCATCAGAGCGATCGCTCCTTGAGCAGCTTACGAGTGAACTAACAGCTCCCGCCGATTTAAGCGTGGCCTATCGCGGTCAGCATCGCTGGGTGCAAACCTTTGAAGCCGTTCCCTTTAATGAGAATAATTCACAATATTTTTTAAGGAAAAATGGCGTTTATATAATCACGGGTGGACTCGGCAAGCTGGGATTAATCCTGGCCCAGCACATTGCGCAGACAGCGGCTGCCAAGCTAGTCCTCATCAGCCGCTCTGGCCTACCAGAGCGATCGCACTGGCAGCAGTGGCTTGAAACCCATTCTGAACCAGACTTGACCTCTCACCGGATTCAGCAAATTCAGCGCCTAGAGCAGCTAGGAGCTGAGGTCTTAACGATTTCAGCCGATGTGGCAGATACAGCACAAATGCAGACGGCAGTTACTCAAGCAAAGCAGCAGTTTGGTCAGATTCACGGCGTCATCCACGCCGCTGGTATCGCCAATGAGCGTTACGGGATTCAAGATTTGACCCCAGCAGCTTGTCAGCGCCAGTTCCAGGCAAAAGTGCACGGCTCACGCCTGCTGATTCAGGTTTTGCAGGATGAGGCTTTAGATTTTTGCCTACTCTTTTCCTCGCTGGCGTCGGTGCTGGGCGGTCTGGGGTTTGCCGCCTATGCCGCTGCCAACAGCTTTATGGATGCTTTGGCTCACCAGCAACGCCGTCGGGGCAGCTTCCCTATCCTGAGCGTCAATTGGGATGCCTGGCAGATCGAGCCGCAAGCAGGTCAGGCGATCGCAGGTTCTACCTTAGGACACGGGATTACGCCCACGGAGGGAATGGCGATTTTTGACCGTCTGCTGCAGCTACCGCGACAGGCGCTAGCTCAGATCGTGGTTTCGACTGGGGCCTTGCAGCCCCGAATTGACCAATGGCTCAAGCTAGCCTCTGTTCGATCAGGGACACCGCAGCCAGCGGCAGCTGCTCAGAGCCTAGAGGGAGCGTCCCGCCATCAAATTGAGCGGACAATCGCAGAAATCTGGCGGCAGGTTTTAGGGGTGAAGGCGATTGGACTGCACGACAACTTTTTTGATCTCGGCGGCAACTCGCTCAGCAGTATTCAAGTGGTTGCGCAACTGAAGCAGCGGTTGAAGGCCCAAATTTCGGTCGTCAACCTCTATGAGTGCCCGACGGTGAGTAAGCTGACGGCCCTCCTGAGACAGGACGACAGCGAAAAGACGCCGCTGGCATCGAGTCTGACACGCGGCCAGAAGCGCCGAGCTAGACAAAAACAGCGCCTATAGATGCTTTTTCCAGACTATTGAGAGTCGCGCGGCTTCGCTCACAGATTGATGAGCAGGCCAGGCTGATACTGAGGATTGAGAAATGAACAGGGCTGAGACACTATCTACCGCTATTGACGATTTAGACATTGCCATTATTGGCATGGCCGGACGCTTTCCAGGGGCAAATACGCTGGAGCAGTTTTGGCACAACTTACAGCACGGCGTTGAGTCTATTTCCTTCCTCAGCGAGGAAACTCTGCGGGCCGCTGGCGTCACGCCTGACCAGTGGAATCAGCCTCACTATGTCAAAGCCAGTTCCAAACTAGACGACATTGAATGTTTTGACGCAGGGTTCTTCGGCATTTCTCCCCGAGAAGCCGAAATTATGGATCCCCAGCATCGCCTATTTTTGGAATGTGCCTGGGAGGCTCTTGAAACGGCAGGCTATGCGCCCCAGGGGTCTATTGGGGTCTATGCCGGGGCCAATATGAACAGCTATTTAATCAACCTGTATTCCCATCAGGATTTGATGGCGGATTTAGGGGAACAGATTACCTTCGGCAACAGCAAAGACTTTATGCCGACGCGCCTCTCCTACAAACTCAACCTGCAGGGGCCGAGCCTAAATGTTCAGACGGCTTGTTCCACCTCGCTGGTGGCGGTACACGTGGCCTGCCAGAGCTTACTGAATCAGGAATGCGACCTGGCGCTGGCGGGCGGCGTTTCTGTCAAGATGCCGCAGACGACGGGCTATCGCTATCGAGAAGACGATATTTTTTCGCCGGATGGTCACTGCCGCGCATTTGACGCCCAGGCGCAGGGCACCGTTTTTGGCAGCGGTGTTGGCATTGTGGTGCTAAAACGCCTGACCGAGGCGATCGCCGATGGTGACTGTATCCAGGCAGTCATCAAAGGCTCGGCCATCAATAACGATGGCTCCTTAAAAGTCAGCTATACCGCTCCCAGCGTGGCCGGACAGGCAGAAGTGATTGTCGAAGCGCTGTCCGCAGCGGGGGTGACCCCCGATACCGTCAGCTATATTGAGGCCCACGGCACGGGAACAGCGATTGGCGATCCGATTGAAGTCCAGGCCCTGACCCAAGCCTTTCGCACCGGCACAACCCAGACCGGCTTTTGCGCCCTGGGGTCGGTGAAAACCAATGTGGGTCATTTGGTCTCGGCGTCAGGGATTGCCGGATTGATTAAAACGGTTCTTGCCCTAAAACACCGGCAGATTCCGCCTAGCCTCCACTTCCAGCAGCCCAATCCCCAAATTGACTTCGCATCCAGCCCCTTTTATGTCAATACCCAGCTCGCAGAGTGGCCGTCTAATGGGGCACCGCGCCGGGCAGGGGTTAGCTCTTTTGGCATGGGCGGCACCAATGCCCACGTGGTGCTGCAAGAAGCCCCGCCCCGCCCTGCTGCCGCGCCCTCCCGGCCTGAACAGCTCCTGCTGCTCTCGGCTAAAACGCCCTTAGCCCTAGAAACCGCCACCCAAAATTTAGCGACCCATCTGCAGCAGGCCCAGCCCAACCTAGCGGATGTCGCCTATACGCTGCAGGTCGGTCGCAAAGCCTTCGATTACCGCCGCATGGTGGTCTGCCAGAATACTTCAGAGGCCGTGCAAAAGCTATCGACCGGTGAGCCGCCGCATGTCCTCAGCCATCATCATGCCTCCGGCTCGCCGCCTACCGTTGTCTTTATGTTTCCGGGACAGGGGGCGCAGCATGTGGCGATGGGCCGGGGCCTTTATCAAACTGAACCAGTCTTTCGCCAGCAGCTCGATCAATGCTGTCAGTTGCTCAAGCCCCATCTATGCTTAGATTTGCGGGAAATTTTGTATCCCTCGGCTGAGGTCAGCCAGCAGGCGGCCACCGATACCTTAGGCCAAACCTGCTACGCTCAGCCCGCCCTCTTTGCAATTGAATATGCGCTGGCTCAGTTATGGATGAGCTGGGGGGTGCAGCCAGAAGCCTGCATCGGTCATAGTTTAGGGGAATATGTTGCCGCTACTCTGGCAGGCGTTTTCACTTTAGAGGAGGCGCTGGCCCTGATTGCCGCTAGAGGTCGGCTGATGCAGCAGCTGCCAGCCGGGGCCATGCTGTCGGTGCACGCTTCTCCTCCTGACTTGCAGCCCTTCCTAGAAAAGCGTTTAACCATCGCCGGTCACAATAGCCCTTCCCACTGCGTAATTTCAGGCGGGGCGGCGGCGATCGCTGAGGCTGAGTCAGCCCTGACCCAGGCGGGCATTCGCTGTCGGCAACTGGCGGTGGGACATGCCTTTCACTCGGCTGACGTTGACCCCATTCTGGATGCCTTTGCCGCTGCCCTGCAAACTATTGACTTGAAGACACCGCAGCTTCCCTTTCTGTCGAATGTCAGCGGTACCTGGATTCGTCCGGCTGAAGCCAGCGATCCGGGCTATTGGGTACGCCATTTACGTCAGTCTGTGCGCTTTAGTGAAGGGCTGACCGAAGTGCTGCGCCAACCCGCTCGCGTTTTGCTGGAAGTTGGCCCAGGGCGGACATTGAGCACCTTCGCCAAGCACCACGCTAAAGAGGCTGTGGTTTTAACCTCGATGCGCCATCCCCAGGACGAGTCAGCCGACCGGGCTGTTCTGCTGCGGGCGTTGGGACAGCTCTGGCTGGCTGGCGGAACTGTTGACTGGGCCGGGTTTTATCGCCAGGAACAGCGGCAGCGGCTGCCGCTACCGACCTATCCCTTTGAACGACAGCGCTATTGGATTGACCGTCAGCCTGCCGCTACCGGCGACACCCCTCAGCCGTCACTGGCTAAAAAAGCCGACATTGCCGACTGGTTTTATGTGCCGCTTTGGCAGCAGTCAGTATTGACGCGCCCACAGCCCCTAGAGGCCGGAACTTTCTTAATTTTTGCCGACGAGTTGGGGCTAGGCGACCAGCTAGCCCACCGCCTGCAGCAACAAGGCCACCGCGTCACAATTGCTCAGCTCGGCGAGAAATTTGAGCAGCTTGACCAGGCTACCTACCAGCTCAATCCGACACAGCCAGAGCAGTACGATCGGCTGCTGCAGGAGCTCTCGGCGAGCGATCGCTGGCCGGATCAGATTGTCCACAGTTGGACGGTAACGGCCTCAGTGCCAGCCAGCCTCACCCTCGATGGCCTCGACGATAGCCAAACGCGCGGCTTTTACAGCCTGCTCTTTCTGGCTCAGGCACTGGGCCGACACAGCCTCAATCAGCCCTTGCCAGTGACGGTGATATCGAGCCATCTGCAGCGGGTGCTGGAAACCGACAGCCTCTGTCCAGATAAGGCCACCCTGCTCGGCCCTGTCAGAGTGATGGAGCAGGAGTACCCCCAGCTCAACTGCCGCAGTGTTGACGTCAGCCTGCCGGCGCTAGACAGCCGCCAGTTTCAGCAGCTTGTCAGCACGCTGCTGGTTGAACTACAGGCTCAGCCGCGCGATCGCTGCGTTGCCTATCGCGGTCAGCAGCGTTGGGTTCAGGTCTTTGAACCCCTGCCGCTGCCCGAAACCCAGACGGTTCCCCAACTGCGATCGCAAGGCGTCTACCTAATTACGGGCGGACTGGGGGGTATAGGGCTAGCGATCGCTGAATATCTGGCAAAGACCGTACAGGCGCGCCTGATTTTGCTGGGGCGATCGGCTCCAGCTAAAGCGGACTGGCCTCAGTGGCTAGAGGAGCGAGGGTTAGAGGACGAGACCAGCCAAAAAATACGGCGCCTGCAGCGGTTAGAAGCTGCCGGAGCAGAGATTTTAGTGATTCGCGCCGATGTTACCCATTGGGCCCAAATGCAGCAGGCGATCGCCCAGTCCCTAGCCTGCTATGGCCCGATTCACGGCGTGATTCACGCGGCAGGTCTGCCTAGTGGTGGCGTCATGCAGGGAAAAACGCGGGACGGCGTTGAATCAGTTTTGGCCCCCAAAGTGAAGGGGACGCTGATTCTGCATCAGGTTTGTCAGGACTTACCGCTAGACTTCTTTGTGCTTTGCTCCTCTTTAAATGCGGTGATTGGCGGTGTCGGGCAGGTTGATTACTGCGCGGCTAATGCGTTTCTGGATGCGTTTGCCCATGCCCATGCCGACCCAGACGGGCCGTTGACCCTGTCGCTCAGCTGGGATGCTTGGCAGCAAGTGGGCATGGCGGCCCGGCTGGGCGATCGCTCCCCCCTGACCCAATCAGCCACCCCTGGCAGGGCGGTGGCCCATCCCCTGCTGGATACCTGCCTGCTCGAAGCGGCTGACCAGGCCGTTTATATGACCACCCTAACGGTGGCAGACGACTGGGTGCTGAATGAGCATCGCATTCAGGGAACGGCAGTGTTAGTCGGCACGGCTTACTTAGAGATGGCACGCGCAGCCGTCGCCGATTATTGTCACCCCGTCGGCGCGATCGCCCTGCAGGATGTCTATTTTCTCAGTCCTCTAGAAGTTGCGGACACGGGCAGCAAGCAGGTGCAGCTCCACCTGCAGCGGCAGGGTGAGGCGATGGAATTCGTGATTCAAAGCCGCTTGGCGACGGGGGCAAATCAGTGGCAAGTCCACGCGCAAGGCAAAGCCCGTTGTTTAGCGGCGACCCAGGATTTACCCGCTCAGTCCATCACCGCGATCGCGGCCCAGTGCCAACAGCAAGCGATCGTCATCGCCCCTAAAGCCGCAGAATCCGGCTCAGGGCGACTGGCTGAATTTGGGCCGCGCTGGACGAATTTGCAGCAGATTCAGGTGGGGCAGCACCAAGCCTTAGCTACCTTAGAGCTGCCCGCGTCCTTTAGAGATGATCTAGACGCCTACAGCCTGCACCCGGCCCTGCTGGATTTAGCAACAGGCTTTATGCGACGGGTTTATGGCGGTGTGTATTTACCCTTTTCCTACAGGCAATTAATTGTGAAGCGATCGTTGCCCAGCCGCATTTATAGCTATGTTCAGGCATTTCCTCAGCCAGAGACGCCCACAGAAACATTGACCTTTGACGTGCAACTTTTGGACGAGCAGGGCAGAGAGTTGGTCACGATAAATGAGTTCACGATGCGCCAGGTCAAGCCAGATACTGGCTTTGCTCAGGCAGACCACCGCTTAGTGAAGGCGATTTCTGCTCAGACACTCGCTGGCTCAGCCCCCACACTCGCAGCAACCACCAGCCCCCATTCGCTAGCCCAGCGGGGACTGACGCCGCAGGAAGGCATTGAGGTCTTACGGCGGGGCCTGCAAGCCAATTGGCCGCAGGTGCTAATCTCCACCCGTGATTTAGCCGCGGTCATGGCCCAAAAGCAATCGGCGCACTGGCAGCAGGCTTCTACCCCTGCCCCTGACAGCCAGCAGCCCAGCTATCCCCGACCGCCAGTGGGCACGGCCTATGTAGCTCCCCAAACACCAGTTGAGCAGAAGACGGCAGAGATTTGGCAGCAGTATTTAGGCATTACGAATATTGGCATTCACGATCACTTCTTTGAGCTAGGCGGGGACTCGCTGCTGGCAACCCAGGTGATTGCGGCCATGCGGCAGGCTTTTGCTGTGGATTTGCCATTGCACAGCTTGTTTGAAACGCCCACTGTGGCCCAGCAGTCGCAACAAATTCAGCAGTTACAGATCCAGGCTCCTGCATCTGATAGAACGCCGATTCAAAAGCTCAATCGCCGTCAGGCCGATCCGGCAGCCAATCTTGATCAGCTTTCCGAACAAGAAGTAGACGCCTTACTGAACCAAATGCTAGCGGAGGAGGTCAACTCATGAGCGATCGCCCCATCCATGCCCCCTCTCACTCGCTAGCAGCCAAGCGGCAGCTACTGGCAGAGCTATTGCAAAAGCAGGCGAAAAATGCCAAGGTGCCTTCCCCGATGACGGTGCCGCTCTCCTTTGCCCAGCAGCGGCTCTGGTTTCTCGATCAGTTAGAACCCGGCAGTCCCGCTTACAACATCGCCTTTCAGCTGCATCTGACTGGAACCTTACAGATTGCAGCACTGACCCAAGCATTCAACCAGATTGTGCAGCGCCAGGAGGCACTGCGCACGGCCTTCAACACGGTTGACGGCCAATCCGTTCAGCTCATTTTGCCGACCCTGCAGCTAGCTGTTCCCCTCGTGGATTTGCAGTTATTACCGGTGGCTCAACAAACGGCAGAATTGACCCGATTAGCCACAGCAGCTGCTCGGTGCCCTTTTGATCTCACTCACGCTCCTCTTCTGCGCGTCACCTTAGTGCGGCTAGCGGCGGATCAGCATGTACTGCTGCTAACAATGCACCATATTATCTCTGATGGCTGGTCGATGCAGGTTTTATTTCAGGAACTTGCCGCTCTTTACGGTGCTTTCTCTAGGGGCCAACCTTCTCCCCTAGCTCCTCTGCCTGTCCAATATGCGGACTTTGCCGTCTGGCAGCGGCAGCAGCTTCAGGGAGCACTGCTGGATCAGCAGCTAGCTTACTGGCGATCGCAGCTCCAGGGTTCACTCCCCGTTTTAAAATTACCGATCGCCTCGCCCTGTTTAGCCGACCCAGGATCTCAAGGCGCAATTCATCAGTTCTCACTTTCTCAAGAACTGACGCAGGCGCTCAAAACGTTGAGCCAGCGGGAAAACGTCACGCTATTTATGACCCTGCTGGCCGCTTTTAAGATTCTCTTGTATCGCTATAGCGGACAGTCTGACATTCTGATTGGCTCCCCGATCGCCAATCGCAATCGGACTGAACTTGAGGGCATTATCGGTTTCTTTGCCAACACGCTAGTGCTGCGTACGGATTTAGCGGGCAATCCTACTGTTTCAGAACTGCTAGGCCGGATACGAGCAACAGCGCTAGGAGCCTATGCCCATCAGGATCTGCCGTTTGAACGCTTAGTAGACGAACTGAAGCTACCGCGCGACCTCGGTCACAACCCCCTTTTCCAGGTGCTCTTTGTCCTGCAAAATACGCCCAATTCGGTTGCCCAGCTGCCAGAGCTGACGCTGGATGTTCAGGAAAATGAAAGTGCTTCCGCCAAATTTGATTTAAGCCTAGCTTTCTCAGATACCCCCCAAGGACTGCTCGGCAGAATTGAATACCGCACCCAGCAATTTGATCAAGCCAGTATTGTGCGTTTAGCAGAGCATTTGCAAGTTCTGCTTGCAGGGATGGTGGCTCAGCCGCAACAGCCGATCGCGGCACTGCCCCTGCTCACCCTCTCGGAACGACAGACGATACTATCCACCTGGAACAATACGCGAGTTGATTACCCTCAACGCTGCCCGCATCAGCTCATAGAGGCCCAAGTCGAGCAAACGCCCGCCGCGATCGCCCTCAGCTTTGCCAATCAGCATCTCACTTACCAAGAACTCAACAGCCGCGCCAACCAGCTCGCCCACTACCTACAAGCACAGGGCGTCCTGTCCGATACGCCAGTGGGCCTCTGCTTTGAACGCTCTTTGGACCTGGTCGTTGCTATCCTAGCCGTCCTCAAAGCTGGCGGGGCCTATGTGCCACTCGATCCTAGCTATCCCTCTGAGCGTCTCGCCTTCATGCTCCAGGACAGCCAAGTGCCGCTGCTGCTGACTCACAGCCAGCTTGTTGCTACCCTGCCTGAGCACTCAGCTACCACTATCTGCCTGGATCAGGACTGGCCCGCGATCGCCGCTTTGCCCACAACCAATCCCATCAGCGCCGTCACCCCGGCCCATCTGGCCTACATCATCTACACCTCCGGCTCCACCGGCCAGCCCAAAGGGGCGATGAACACCCACGGGGCGTTGAGCAACCGCCTGCAGTGGATGCAGTCTGCCTACGGACTGACCGCAGACGACTGCGCACTGCAGAAGACCCCCTTCAGCTTTGACGTCTCGGTGTGGGAGTTTCTCTGGCCGCTGATGGTGGGCGCGCGGCTGGCGATCGCTAGGCCAGAGGGCCATAAAGACAGCGCTTACCTGGCAAAACTAATTGAGCAGCAGCAGGTGACGACGCTGCACTTTGTCCCCTCCATGCTGCAGGCGTTTCTCGAAGCACCCGATTTAGAGCGTTGCGTCTGTGTGCGCCGGGTCATCTGCAGCGGAGAAGCGCTGCCGGTGGCGCTGCAGGAGCGCTTCTTTGAGCGGCTGTCAGCAGAGCTGCACAACCTCTACGGCCCGACTGAGGCGGCGATTGATGTGACTGCTTGGCCGTGTCAGCCTCAGGGTGAGTTAACCAGCGTACCGATTGGCAAACCGATTGCCAACACGCAGATTTACCTGCTGGACCCAGCGGGGCAGCCAGTGCCGGTGGGGGTTCCGGGCGAGCTGCACATTGGCGGCGTGGGGCTAGCGCGGGGCTACTGGCAGCGGGCGGCGTTGACGGCAGAAAAGTTTGTGCCGAGTCCATTTGTGCAGGCAGCTTCTGGAATCGGGTCAAGGCTTTATAGAACAGGAGACCTAGCCCGCTATCGCCCGGATGGGACAATTGAGTTTCTGGGCCGCATCGACTATCAGGTGAAGCTGCGGGGCTTCCGCATTGAGCTGGGGGAAATTGAAGCGGCTTTAGCGCAGCATCCCGGTATCCAGCAAACGGTTGTTACCCTCCAGACGACACCACAAGGCGATCGCCTGGTTGCCTATCTCAAAGCTGACTGCCAGCCTCAGCCGTCCAATCAAACGCTACGAACATTCCTCAGTCAGCGACTACCCGGCTACATGATTCCGGCAGTCTTCTGCTGGCTTCAAGCGTTTCCTCTTACCCCCAACGGCAAGGTGAATCGCAAGGCGTTACCACCACCAGAACAGTTGCCTAGCGAAACAGAGGAATCTATCACGTTGCCGCGAACCGCGACGGAAGAAAAGTTAGCAGCTATTTGGCAACAGCTTTTAGGGTTAGAAACCGTCAGCGTCAACCACAACTTTTTTGATCTGGGTGGTCATTCACTCTTGGCTTTGCGCCTAGTGTCTCACCTGCGAGAGAGCTTCAAGCTGGAAATGCCACTGCGTCAGATTTTTGATTACCCCCGCCTGGCCGCACTCGCCGCTCAAATCGAGCGCCTGCAGCAATTACGACAGTTACAAGCGCCTGTTTCAGGGACTGAGGCGGATGCACCGACAGAGCGGCTAAGCCAACGGGAGGAGATTGAACTATGACATCAACGACATCTCTAGATCAGTTACTAACTGACTTAGCCCAGCTCAACGTGCAGCTCTGGGCAGAGGGCGATCGCCTGCGCTGCAATGCCCCCAAAGGCACTCTGACACCGATGCTGCAAACGCGGTTAAAGCAGCACAAAGCGGAAATTTTGTCCCTGCTGTACCAGTCAGCGGCAGCAGATGCGCAAGATGCGATTCAGCCGGTAGCGCGATCGCAGCCCCTGCCCCTTTCTTTCGGGCAGCAGCGGCTCTGGTTTTTTGATCAGCTTCAGCCTCACAGTGCGGCTTACAACATCGCCTTTGCCGTGAGACTGACGGGATCGCTGCAGGTTTCTACACTTGCCCAAGCCCTGACTGAAATTGGGCGGCGGCATGAAACTCTGCGCACCACCTTTAGCACAGCTGCAGGGGAACCTGTCCAGGTGATTGCTCCACCGGCGGCGATACCGATTCCTTTGATAGACTTACAAGCCCTATCCTCTCGACAGCAGGACTTTGAAGTTTCTCAACTGGTGGCAGCCATCCACCGGCAGCCTTTTGACCTCACAACCGGGCCGCTGCTGCGTCTAGGGCTACTACGTCTGAGTGATACCGATCATGTCATCGCCTTGACCCTCCATCACAGCATTGCGGATGGTTGGTCTATTGATGTCTTGTTGCGAGAGCTAGCGGCTCTCTATACGGCCTTTCTGACGGGCAGCCCGGCGCCCCTATCGCCATTACCAATTCAATACGCCGACTTTGCGGTCTGGCAGCGACAGCAACATCAGGCAGCGCGGCTAGAACAGCAGTCGGCTTACTGGCAGCAACAGCTCGGTGGCAGGCTGCCGGTCTTGCAGCTACCCAGCGATCGCCCCCGCCCGCCTAAGCAAAGTTTTCGCGGTGCCGCCCAGCGCTTTTCGCTGCCGCCAGCACTGACCCATCAACTCAAACAGCTCAGCCAGCAAGAGAATGTCACCCTGTTTATGCTGCTGCTGGCCGCCTTTAAGACGCTGCTTTGGCGCTACAGCGGGCAGGATGATGTCTTGGTAGGTTCGCCAATCGCCAATCGTTCCCGGGCGGAGCTGGAAAATTTGATTGGCTTTTTTGTCAACACGCTGGTGTTGCGGACCAATCTGGCTGATAATCCCAGCTTTCGCGGCCTGCTGCAGCGGGTACGAGAGGTGACGCTAGAGGCTTACGCTCATCAAGACCTGCCGTTTGAGCAGCTAGTAGAAAAGCTAACGGTCGAACGCAGCCTCAGCTACCATCCCCTATTTCAGGTGATGTTTGTGTTGCAAACGCCGCCCGCGCCGCTGCAGCTGCCAGATCTGACCCTGAGCCCCCTGCCCCACCAGACTCACACCACCAAGTTTGATCTGACGCTGGCCCTCACTGAGACAGCCTCCGGACTCAAAGGCAATGTGGAATACAGCACCGATTTATTTGAGGCTGACACCATCGCCCGCCTGATCAGTCATTTTCAAATTTTGCTGACCGGCATTGTTCAGCAGCCTGACCTTTCTCTCTCAGATTTACCGCTGCTCAGCCAGCCAGAACAACACCAGCTTTTAGTCGAGTGGAACAGCAGCGCCGCCGACTATCCGGTAGGTCGGTGCTGGCACGAACTGGTCGAAGCCCAGGTGACGCGATCGCCCGACGCGGTTGCCATTGTCTGGCAAGAGGAGCAGTTGACCTATGCAGAGCTGAATCGTCGCAGCAACCAGCTCGCCCACCACTTGATTACCCTGGGTATCCGCCCTGAAGTGCGCGTCGGTATCTGTATAGGGCGATCGCCGGTTCAAATCATTGCCATGCTGGCGGTTCTGAAGGCGGGCGGCGCCTATGTACCGCTTGACCCAGTCTACCCTTCAGAAAGACTGGCCTTTATGGTTGACGATGCCCAAGTATCGGTGCTGCTCACCCAGGCACAGCAGTTAGCGGCGCTGCCGCCAACTCAGGCCCAAGTTGTCTGCTTAGATCGAGACTGGTCGGTGATGGCCCAGGCGTCTGAGCAAAATCCGCGCAGCGGCGTCACCCCTGAGAATCTGGCCTATCTAATCTATACCTCCGGCTCAACGGGAAGGCCCAAAGGAGTGCTAGTGCCTCACGCCGGACTGGGCAATCTGACGGTCGATAAAATTCGTACCTGCGGCGTGAGTGCCAGCAGCCGCGTGCTGCAGTTCTTTTCCTTTAGCTTTGACGCCTCGATTCCGGAAATTGTGATGGCCCTTGGGGCTGGCGCAGCGCTCTGTTTAGGCACGGCAGAAACCCTGCAGCCAGGACCGGATTTAGTTGAGCTGCTGCGGAAACAGGCCATTACCCACATGACGCTGACGCCCTCGGCCCTAGCCGCGTTGCCGTTTGAAATCCTGCCGGCATTGCAGATGATTCTGGTTGGGGGTGAAGCCTGTCCGCCAGAACTGATCAACCAGTGGGCCGAGGGTCGGCTGTTTATTAATGCCTATGGCCCCACCGAAATGACGGTCAATGCCAGCATGGAACCCTGTGGTAACGGCCATTCTCTCTTACCGACTGTGCGGCCTAGCGCCAACAAGCAGCTGTATGTTCTAGATCGACATTTGCAGTTAGTTCCGGTGGGGGTACCCGGTCAGCTTTTCATTGGCGGAATCGGTCTAGCTCGCGGCTACCTCAACCGTCCAATCAAAACAGCCGCCGCCTTTATTCCCAATCCTTTTAGTGGGGTTCCGGGTAGCCGCCTGTATCAAACCGGAGACTGGGTGCGGGTGCGGCCCGGTGGCAGCATTGAGTTTCTCGGTCGGGCCGATCATCAGGTCAAAATTCGCGGCTTTCGGATTGAGCCGGGAGAAATTGAAGCGGTTTTGAATCAAGATGCTCGGATCGTGACCAGCGTTGTCATGGTGCGGGAAGACAGCCCTGGCGAAAAGCGCCTGGTTGCCTATGTGGTGCCTGCGGCTAACGAGAATTTTGCCGTCGGTGAGCTGCGACGAGTGCTGCGCAAGCAGCTGCCGGACTATATGGTGCCAGCTGCCTTTATTCAGCTAGCGGCACTGCCACTCTCTCCTAACGGCAAGGTCGATCGCCAAGCGCTGCCCGGCCCAGAGACCGCTCGGCCTCAGCTAGAGACGCGCTGGACAGCGCCGCGTACGCCGGTTGAGGCGGAGCTAGCTAATCTGTGGCGATCGCTGCTCAAGCTAGAGCAGGTCGGCATCGACGACGACTTCTTTGAGCTGGGCGGACACTCCTTACTGATTGTGCAGTTGCTGTCACGCCTGCGAGAGTCGTTTCAGGTGGACTTGCCGCTACAGATTTTGTTTGCGGAACCTACCATTGCGGGTCTGGCTGAGCAAATTACGCTGGCGCAGCAGGGGAAAGCGCTTTTACCCGGTTCCCCGTCGCCCCCAGTCCAGCTTGATCTCCAGCTCGATGCCAGCATTGACCCGGCTCAGGCTGTCCCCAGCCCCCAAACCAAACCAGCCCATATTCTGCTGACGGGCGCAACCGGCTTTGTGGGAGCGTTTTTGCTAGACGAACTCCTCAATCAGACGGCTGCCACTCTCTACTGCTTGGTGCGAGCTGCTGACGTGGAATCAGGCCGGCAGAAACTGGCTGACGCTCTGGGCGCCTACGGCTTAGCCAGCGATCGCGACTTAAGCCGAATCGTACCTGTTTTGGGAGACTTGACCCAGCCCCTTTTAGGGCTGAGCGCCGCCCAGTTTAAGACCCTAGCCGCCCAGATTGAGGTGATTTATCACAACGGGGCCGCCGTCAATCATACGGCTCCCTATAGCGTCCTCAGGGCAGCCAACGTATTGGGAACCCAGGAGATTTTGAGACTGGCCTGTCAGACTCAGCTCAAGCCAGTTCACTTTGTATCCAGCCTGAGCATCTTGACGCCTGAGCCGTCCTCCTCGGAAGCCCCAGATATTCAGATTGCCTATGAACAGGATGCCTTAGGCGATCGCGTTCCAGCCGGTGGCTACAACCAGAGCAAGTGGGTCGCTGAAAAGCTGATTGCCAGCGCTCGCGATCGGGGTTTGCCGGTGTCTGTTTATCGCTCTGGCCGGATCTCAGGCCACAGTGAAACCGGCGCTTTCAATGCCAGCGACTTTCTCTATAAGCTGATTCAAGGCTGCATTCAGCTCGGCAGCGCTCCGGCGGGCGATATCAGCCTAGATATTGTGCCAATTGACTATATCGCTCAGGCCATTGTTCACCTGGCTCAGCAGCCCCAGATTTTGGGGAAAACGTTCCATTTATTTCATCCGCAGCCCGTCTCCGCGCAGCTGCTGATCGATCAGGTGCGGGCTTTTGGCTTTGATATTGAGCAGCTGCCTTATGACCAGTGGCGATCGCGCCTGCTGCATACGGTTGAGGATTCACCAGAGCACCCGCTCTATCCGCTGATTCCCCTATTTCCGGCCAGAACTGCCGAGTCACCTACCCCCCCAGCCAAGCTGAAATTTGATAGCCGCAATACCCAAAAGGGCCTTGCGGGCACACCCATTACCTGTCCCCCCCTTGATCAAGCTCTGTTGCGCACCTATCTCACCCACCTGCTTGGCCGAGATAGGTAACGAGTTCTCTCAATTCCATCAAACCTTTCTCTGAAATACTTTTGCACGCGTATCTAACAGCAGCCCCATGACTTACGACACCCTCACCTCATCTACAGCAAGATATACGGCCTACGATCCCTGGGCTTGGCTCTATAATCAATCCCTTGGCCCCCAATACTGCCGAGAAAAGCTGCCTTTTTTAGAAAAGCTGTTGCTGCCTGAGCTAGAGCCAGCCGCGCGGATTTTAGATCTCTGCTGTGGTACCGGGCATTTAACCCAGCAGCTAAGGGCTAAAGGCTATCAGATGGTGGGGCTAGACGGCTCTGAGCAGATGCTGCACTATGCCCGCCAAAATACTCCTCAAGCCGAGTTAATTACAGCCGATGCCCGCGATTTTGAGCTGCCAGTCCCAGTGGACGCAGTTTTTTCAGTCAGCGCTTCCCTAAACCACATTTTGAGTCTGGCCGAGCTCAGTCAGGTCTTTGCCAATGTCTATGCCGCTTTGCAAGCAGATGGGGTTTTTCTGTTTGATTTGCGGCTGCAGGGCAACTACGGCAATTATCCGCTCACGGGCGGTGAAGTTAAGGAGGACTATGCCTGGGCTGTGGGCGAAGGCTACGACGCTGACAGCGCTATGGCATTCTTTAAGATCACGATTTTTCACCGGGCTGATCGGGTTTGGCGGCGATCGGATTTAACCTATCAGGCCAAAGCATATGCCTGCACTGATGTGCAAACCGCTTTAGAACAGGCTGGCTTTCGAGCTGTCCAAATCTATGACCGAGCCGGCGATTTAACGCCGCCTGCTGACCAGCAAATGGTCTATTTTTTAGCCCACAAATAATAAAGCGCCTGTCCCTATCTCTGCCTTACTGTCACAGGAATAAAACAGCTCATGATTCAATCTGCCCCTGTCAATCAGAAGCAGCCTCTAGCTGCCTTTATCCAGCGATATACAACCCGCACGCAAACGTCGAAACAGCTAGCTCAAACCTATCGGCCAGTCCTCGCCGATCCCCGTAATGCGTTGGGATTCTTTCCCCCGCTCAAGGAAATGTGCTATCCCATCGTCGGCCAGCGATCGGCGGGGGCGCGCATTTGGGATGTCGATGGCAACGAATATATTGACCTGATGATGGGCTTTGGCGTCAATCTGCTGGGACACAATCCGCCGTTCATCAAGGCAGCGCTCCAAGAGCAGATTGAAAAAGGGATTCAGCTTGGCCCCCAAGCTGAACTCGCGGGCGAAGTTGCTGCTTTAATCAGTGAGCTAACGGGCCTAGAGCGCGTTGCTATCAGCAATACGGGGACTGAAGCGGTGATGACGGCTATTCGAGCCGCGCGGACAACGACCGGGCGACCCAAAATAGCGGTCTTTGCGGGCTCGTATCATGGGCACTTTGATAGCGCGCTGGTGAAAGCCAGCGGTCGTGGGGAACCGGCAGCCACCGCGATCGCGCCGGGTATTGTGCCTAGCCTAGTTGCCGACGTGCTGGTGCTGGAATATGACAGTCCTCAGGCTTTAGAAATTATTGAGGCTCACCAGCAAGAACTCGCGGCGGTTTTGGTAGAGCCGATTCAAAGCAGCCGACTAGAACTCCAGCCCCGTCAGTTTCTGCATCAGCTCCGGCAGATCACCGCCGCTGCCGGAATTGCTTTAATTTTTGATGAAATGGTCACGGGCTTTCGCCTCCATCTAGGGGGAGCACAAGCCTGGTTTGGCGTAGAAGCCGATTTAGCAACGTACGGCAAAATCGTAGGCGGCGGCTTGCCGATTGGCATCATTGCGGGCAAAGCGGCTTATCTAGATAAGCTAGACGGCGGCCAGTGGCAGTATGGCGATGCCTCTGCCCCCCAGGTTGAGACGACTTTTTTTGCGGGCACTCACTGCAAGCATCCCCTAGCGATGGCGGCGGCTAAGGCCATGCTGAACTACCTAAAGCAGCAGGGACCAGACCTGCAAGCACAGCTCAATCAGCGCACAGCTCAGTTTGTCAATCAGCTCAACGCTGTGCTGGCTGCTGCGGGTCTTCCGATTCGCATGGTCAGCGGCGGCTCTCTGTTTGGTCTACCCGGTGGTCGCAGCGGCGGCGATCGCTCGGATTCAGCTAATGCAGCGGCACTGGGTCTGAGCCTGCTGACCTATCACCTGCGCGATCGCGGCATTTTGCTGAGAGGCACCAGCGGTTTTCTCTCCACGGCGCATACCGATGCAGATTTAGCCGCGATCTTAGCCGCGATTAAAGACAGTCTTAGTGAGCTGCACGAGAGTGGTTTGCTAGCGGCTAAATCGTAATTTAATCATTGCTTAACTCATAATTTAAGGAGGTTTTTATGGCAGAAATGGGAAGGTATTGCAAAGCTTATGCAGTAGAGCAGTTGCGTCAGTTTAGCCAATGGCGCGAGCAGACAGAAAATATACGTTTGCAGCCGTCAGATGAAAATGAAAATGCGCCAGAAAAGCGATCGCTAACGCCAGATAGCTTTCTCTATCTGCAAGAAAACTATGTGGTGACTGACGGCATTTTTAAGGATGAAAATATTATCTTTGACGATGTTACGCCAGCCTGGAAAGAGTTTTGTCATACCGTTTTAGAGTTTGAAATTCCTGCTTATGCATCAGCTCCGCTAAAGGCATAAATTGCCTACCCCAAAATCTAGATTGACCACACAGCCTGCATCAAAAAGGAAAATGTTTTATGAATGAATTAGTCCAGCAGCTATCTCAAGGAACCCATCCCGTTGAGGCAGCACTCCGGCCTGAAAAAACTGTCTCAGCCTTTAAAGCCTGTCTCGATCGCGGCTATGTCCATATCAAATTTACCCAAACCCAAGGCGGCACAGAATTAGGCATCCGGCTTGATCTTCAAGCCAGCGATTGGAGCCAGGCTGACTTTGAGCATTCGTCAGGTTCGGTGCATCTAGTCGGCGACCTCACCCTAAATTATGTGCCCGTTCAGTGCATTGCCGATATTGACCTGCAAACCCTAGCCGGTACTGGCCGTTTAGAACCCGTGGCGGCGGCCACTCAAACAGCGGCGGTGCCGTAATCATTAGCTAAAGCTAAAAGACGAGAGATCTTTTCAGTCTTCGTCTTGCCATTGCTGATGGGGAAAAACAGGTTTTCCCAACTGACAGCTTGAGGTCAAAGTTGCTTTCAACCTCTGGAGAATAACCATGAATTACGACTCAGAAGACACCACTTTGTACAAAGTCGTTATCAATCACGAAGAACAGTACTCGATTTGGCCGGCCCATCGTGATAACCCTCCTGGCTGGCGAGACGGCGGTAAAAGCGGCCTAAAACAAGATTGCTTAGACTACATCAAAACTGTTTGGACGGATATGCGGCCACTCAGTTTACGCCAACAGATAGGCTCGAAACATGACCCCAATTCCTCCCCAGCTCTATCTACTGGTACCGTGGGATCTGCCCAGCCAGATGCTGCTGAGTGAAGCCCATCAGGTTCGACTGAGTACAGCGCTTTGTTATTTGTTGCGATCGCTAGAAGAATCTCCCGCTGAAGCGATCGCAACGCTTGAGCAGGCCTTAGCAACTTTGAATAGTAGCCCAGTTAAACCGGCTGAGATCGTCTCGACTCAAACGCCTTTAAAGAGTTGGGAAGTCACAGATTTTGATCAATACTTCAATGTGACTCACGTCCAGTCTCAAGAGCCAGCGACCTGCTTAGTGGCAAGTGTATTGCTCACGTGTCGAACCTTTTTCTTGCTGCTTCAGCAGGATTATGACTTTGAGCCAACTCAAATAGAGCGACAAAAGCGCGGCTTTGTCAGTCAGGCCCATTTATTAGCCAGGGTATTTAATCTCAGTTTGGAAAACGCCTAATGGCCAATCTTAATTCTTATCAAATTTGGAAAGGCTTTCACTGGTCTTTCTTCATCAACATCCAAGGTTTAATTATCTGCCTACGCCGATTTGAGGAAAACTTGCTGGCTGGTAGCCTGTCTAGTGCCAGGATTGAACTGGAAACAGCAGCGGAGTTGATGCTCGCTTCAGGCGCTGCCATGGAGCTGGCTGGTAGCTTTAGCCGGCAGGCTTACGAACATCAGGTGCGTCCCTCAATGATGCCTCCCCAGGTGCGATCGAGCGACTTTAGCGGCCTGATGTCGTGGGAACATGCGGCTCTGGTGCAAATCTGGAAGCGGCTGCAGCCCATTTTTGCCACTTTACCCGCAAGCCTTAAACCGCAACACGAACAGTTTGTGCAGGCGTACCTCAGTTTGGCCGCCTCTCACGGCGCAGTCTGTCAGAAGTTTGGCGGCGAGACTATTGGTAGCCTGCGCTGTGAGAATAAGACGGCTATACAAGTGCTTGATAAGTTTAAGCAGCGCCGCCAAACCCTAATTGATCCCAATTCTCAAACAGCGGGCTGTCCTATGCATCCCCCTGTCGAGTCTCGGCTATGAGCTTTGTGTTCAAACTGTTCGGTCATCTTCAATCTATTGCTAGAACGTTTCCTCGAGCTGCGCTAATGGTCTTAGGGATAGCGGTGGCAGCTGTCATTATTGGCGTTCCCGCTATTCGTCAAGCGCTTGCGCCTTCTCCTTTGGACTACCCTGCCCCTGTCCCTGTTTATCCCCAAGCGCAGGTAACTCCAAGTTCCCTGCGCAAAAGCGTTGTAGACATGACGGCAGCGGAAAAAATTGCCTTCGTGAATGCTGTCAAAAGGCTGCATCAGATCCGGCCTGAGGGCAGTGACCTCAGCCGCTATGAGCAGTTTGTCTTGCAGCACGTCCTGACAATGGGCTTTGACCACAATCCTGACTCAACCGGCCCACAGAAAGTTAATCCAGCCCACGGGCGGGCGGCTTTCTTACCCTGGCATCGCCAGTTTCTATTGCAGTTTGAGCAGGCTTTACAGGCTATTGATCCGACCGTCACTGTTCCCTATTGGGACTGGACTGACCCCGATGCCCTTGAGGTCGTTTTGCAGGCGGACTTTTTAGGCCCAAATGGACGAGGCACCTGGGTTGAGATTCCGGGCGGAGGCCAGTTTGAAGGGGGGCCTGTGACAACAGGTTCGTTTGCTGACTGGCGACTCAATGAAGCCCTTCACTTTGAAGCCTATTCTGGCAAAACTTTCGGCGATCGCCTGTTGCGATTCGTGGGCCTACCCCCGTTTGACCAGTATCCGCTTGAAACTGATACCGACGCCCTCTTAAGCCTTGATCACTACGAGGTGTTCAATGCTCTATTAGAAGGAGCAGCAGCCTTGAATTCGCGCGGTCAATTTGTGCCAGGCTGGAATTTTCATGCCTATATTCACACCCTGATTGGCGGCAGCGAAATTGAGGTCATTGAGTCTCAAGACGTCCCTAAAGAAATTCGCACTCTGGGAACGATGGAAAGCATTCCCTGTTCACCTTACGATCCCATCTTTTGGCTACTGCACGCCAACGTTGATCGGCTTTGGGCGCAATGGCAAGATCAGGGACATACTGGAGAAAGCTTTTTTCCTAACCGGGGCAACCCTTTTGGTCACAACCTCAAGGATCCGATGTTTCCCTGGGATGGCGGCCTGTCAAAACCCGGAAGCTTCGGACCAGGCAATCTCCTGGTTTGGCTACCGACAGTTGCTACCGCTCAAGTGGTCACGCCAGCGGATGTTCTCGATTTTAGATCTCTGGGCTACACCTACGACACTACCCGCTCATCAGTCTATGACTATCACAACCCCTAATCGCTGGGTGACAAGACCTCGGCCTAATCCTCAGGCAAAGTTACGGCTGTTCTGCTTTCCCTATGCCGGCAGCAGTGCGTCTGTTTATCGACCGTGGGTTTTAACTTTACCGGAGCCGATAGAAGTCTGTCTGATTGAGCTACCCGGACGGGGAATGCGCATGAATGAAGCCGCCCTGACTGACTTGAGTGAAATAGTCCGAGCGATCGCGATTGCGCTGCAGCCTTATTTTGATAAACCTTTTGCCTGTTTTGGTCACAGTATGGGGGCTTTGATTAGCTTTGAATTGGCTCGCCGCTTACGCCAAGATCAGCACTGTCAGCCTCTGCGTCTAATCGTCTCAGGGCGGCAGGCTCCTCAGGTACCCGATACAAAACCCCCACTTCACAATTCAACCGATAGCGAACTGCGAGACACGCTGCGCCGCTTCAACGGCACCCCCACTGAAATTCTTGACAATAGCGATCTCATGCAGCTACTGCTCCCCGTGCTGCGTGCAGATTTCAAGGCGCTTGAAAACTATCGCTATGTTCCGGCTGCGCCGCTGCAGTGTCCGATTACGGCAATCGGTGGGCTGCACGACCCGGAAGTTGACGTAGAGTCTTTAGAAGCCTGGCGTGAACAAACAGCGGCTGCTTTTGCCCTTCAAATTTTTCCGGGCGATCATTTCTTTCTACATCATGAGCAGTCAGCTCTAGTTAAAACCCTTACCGAGCAGCTAAGTAGCTTCTTTTAGCCCCCAATATCCTCGTAGGTCTTTGTATCGTAAGGTAAGGCAGCGATCGCGCTGCTTTCTCAATCTGCCTAAAGCTTATGGCTTGGCGTTGCAGGGTTCTTAATCTCTCTGGTGTCCTGTGTTTTTATGTTTGCTGGCAGCGGCGGGTATCTTGTTAGTGTCATTTACTCTTCAAGCCCTCCACCAGCAACGATTTGCAGTAAGTCTCTAGCAGGAAGCAGGGTCAAAAGAGGCTTTAGAAAATTTGCAAGATTGACCGAGTTAAAATACCGAATCCAATCAGAGTAATTCCTATGGCGCTGGCGGTTGGTAACCACTGTATCAACGATTTACCCGGCGTGGGCAAGCGCTTGAAAAGCTGTTTAGCATAAACCAGCAATAATCCGATTCCCGTCAGAACGCTGGCCAGTCCCAAACTAAACACAAATACTAGCATCAAGCCAGAAGCTGGATTGCCCAGTGCAATTGCCCCTAGCAAAAGCACCAAGGCCGCCGGACAAGGGATGAGTCCACCCGATAGACCTAACATCAGCAAATTTTGCCAAGTCACGGGGTTGCCGTTATCGCCTAGGGGTAAATGAGAGTGGACATGGCCGTCATGAGCGTGTAACTCTGCTGCATGACTATGGCTCTGATGGGAATGAGTATGCCCATGAAGATGATCAGGCCCGTGAGTATGGGAATGCCTATGATGAGCTGGCTGAGAATGATGGCTATGGGAATGTTGATGTGGGGCTTTGGCACCGCCTGATTTTTGACGCGATCGCTGCCAGAGAAGATGCAGACCAACCGCAATCACCATACTGCCTGAGATCAGACTCAGCCAGGGATAAAGCTGTTCTGGCAAGACGTAGCGAGCGGCAAATAGGGTAACCAAGCCGAGGGCAATCACTCCCAAGGTATGGGTAACTGTTGTTGTGATCGCCAGGAAAATCGCGTGTAAGGGTGTCGCCCGTTCCCCCACTAAATAAGCGCCGATTAGCGTCTTGCCGTGACCCGGAGACATTGAATGGACCGCCCCCCAAGCAAAGGCACCCACCAGCGGCAGCAACCAAGCCTGCATTCCCAGCCCTATTCCTGCCGATGTCAGAGCCAAAGTTGACTTCTGGGGAGTAAAAACGTGGTTTATCAGTTTCTCTTTGTGCAGGATGGTGGCTAAACAACTCGCTTCGGCGGCATTCGGAACAAATAGATCATAGTCAATCCTTAAGCTGTCAATGGGCTCAGTCCAGGTATAAGCAAGACTTAGGGTTGTATGCGTACTAGGGGCTGCGATCGCTGCGGAGGTGGCAAACTCGTTGCGGGGTTGAACGTTCATGGCTGCTAACCGATTACGACCATCTCGCAGGTGAATGCGACTGTCTAAAAAAGTCTGGAGCGCATCAGCATGGCTTTCAATCTCTTGAACTGAGAGTTGCCCATCTCGGTTATCGTCAGCAAAAGCCGTTAATCCGGTCGGATAAGTTAGAGTCATCTGAACTCTAGCTTCTTCGACAATAATTTCTGCTGTGGCTAAATCAGACCAGTGGGCCGTACTTGGCGCTGCTGTAATCAGACATAGCAGTAGAGCAGTGATCCCAGCGATCAAGCTTAGCCAACGATATCGGCGTAGTTTTTGCATCATGGTTATAGGCTGTGCAATAGTCTCTTATTTGACTGCTTCGCAGAGATAGCAAATCTGTAGTCTTCGCATATTCAGAAAGCTCAAGGATTGGCCAATCAATCAGGGCAGCGTCAAGTTTGAATCTGTAAGTGGGTTAGCGATAGCGTAACCTAGCAAAACCCCTGCCGCTGTTGGGTTTCGCTCCGTTCAACCCAACTTACAATCACTCGCAAAATTAAAGCTGACAGACCATTAGTTTGAGTCCTATGAGCCTGTCGTGAGTGTGAAACTTTAGAGCGCTTTGTAAGCAAGGGTCAGATAAGCTCCAGCTAGCTACACAAGGAGTACGCTTACGGGACAGTCATAGAATCTTTTTTGGCGTAAGCTTTATATTTATTTACAAATGGTGTTGGGTATCAGTGGATTTAATCAACCCCTGGGTTGGGTTCTAACGCAGGTCATCGCCGAGGGAAACTATGCCGAGGAAGCCAGGTTGATCAAGCAATGCCAATCCGACGAAATCGCTTGTGTCGATACTTTGTATAGATGCCGTTGTTTTACAGGTTAATCTGATTCAAAAGATTGAAGAAGTTTTGCACGGTAGGTGAATCGTGATCAATTTCTTTGACCGCTAAGATTTCCAAAATTGGTGAGGTTTCTTCGATCTCGCGATATACGACACCCGATCGCCGTAACTTTTTCGTGTTCGCAGGCAAGATTGAAACGCCCACTTTTGCAGCAACTAAGCTTAAAACAGTGGTAATCCAAGCGGCTTCTTGAACCACGACTGGCTGACAGTTGAACTGCGCGCAGGTTTGCTCGATTTGCTCCCGTAAGCCATTGATCAAGGTTCGGGGCGGCAGCACAAATCGTTCGCCATCAAGCTGTGCCAGTGAGATTTTGGCTTCCTTTGCAAGGCGATGTTTCTCTGGCAAAACGACCAGAAGCGTTTCCCGAAAAATTGATAGTGTGCTGAACGTTTCCGCTAAACCTTCTGGGGTGCGTAAACTATGCTTGTGAAATAGGCCCACGTCAATTTTTCGGGTTTTGAGCTGCTTGATTTGCTCATAAGAGGGCAGCTCATGCAGCATGAGATCAACATTGGGGTAGTGTTGCAGAAAGGTCTCTAAAAGTTTTGGCAGGATACTGTTAGCCACGGATGTATTAATACCAACATCGAGCCGTCCCCAATGTCCCTGCTGGGTTTCGTAGGCAAGCTGAATAGCTTTGTCGGTGCGGCTCAAAATGCGCTCTGCCTCAGCCAAAAACACCTGCCCTGCAGCCGTTATTCCCAGCGGTCGAATTGTGCGATCAAACAGCTCAAAGCCGAGCCTGGCCTCAAGCCGTCGAATTTGTTTACTTAAAAAGCCTTGATCGAGTTTCAAAGCGATCGCAGCGGGAACAAACCCCTGATGCTTTTTAACGGTAATGGCGTAATCCAAGTGTCGTAGCTCAAGTCCATGCCATCTTGCTGATTTCATCGCAGTTATGTCTATTTCGTCATACAACAATGCTGATCATGGTGATCTCACCATATCTATGGCTGAGTACAGTGTAAGTCAACTGGGCTTAAGACCTAGCTACGCCAACTTCAATTCGAAAAATCCATGAATAAAATTAATCGTGTGCTGATAGCCGGAGGCACCCACGGCAATGAGCTTACAGGCATCTATTTAGTCAAGAAATTTGAGCAGAATCCAGAGCTAGCAAAAAGAGCGTCATTTGAAACAGTATTGCTGTTGGGAAATCCTCGCGCCATGACTGCCGGACTACGCTATATCGACCAAGATTTAAATCGCTGTTTTAATCTTGAAGATCGGCAAACTGAAGATGTTGACTCAGCTGTCTATGAAGTGCAACGAGCAATAGAAATACGCGAGCAGTTTGGCTTAGCGGGCCGGACTCCTGTTGATTTCGCCATTGATATCCACAGCACCAGTGCCAATGCCGGCATGATGCTAATTTTGGATAATTTAAGTCAGTTTGTCTTAAGATTAGCGGCTCACCTGAGTACGATAGAACCGACCCTAAAAGTATACAGTTCGGCCCAGTCTGGCCGCGAGCAGGATGCCCTGCGATCGCTAGCTAAATACAGGCTTTGCATTGAAGTGGGGCCGATTTGTCATGGCACCCTTCACGCTGAACTTTTTACTAAGACAGAAGCTTTAATTCAGGCAATCTTAAGCTACTTAGACCAATCTAATCAGGCCGATATTCAGCTTGGTCAACAGCAACTTACAGTTTATCAGTACTGTAGAGCCATTGATTATCCCAGAAATAGTCAAGGAGAAATTATAGCGGCAATTCATCCACAGCTTCACAACAGAGACTACGCCGCGCTCAACCCTGGCGATCCCATTTTTTTGACATTCGATCAGCGAACAATTGTCTATCAGGGCGACTCCACCGTTTATCCCGTATTTGTGAATGAGGCAGCCTATTACGAAAAAGGAATTGCCATGTGCTTAACTACGAAGCGGCAAATTCAGCTTGATTAGAAAGCTTGCAGTGACGTTCATCTACGTTTATGCAGGTCGTTTATTGGTGAAGTTATTGAGTAGATCGCCTTATGTGTTTGAATGCCCAGCTAGCAGAAAATTTCATCAACGCGAATAATCTCTATTAATTAACCCGAAATATAGCAATGACGCCGCTCAATCGTATTTCTTATGCTCCCTTTATAGAGCTACTTAGTCTACTCGTAGCCACGGCTTTACTTGCTTTGACTCCACAGCTACCAGGACGCTCACAAACTACCGAACCGGCTCAATCTCAGCTCGGCTCCACTCTGGCGCAACGCGAGAGGGCGGCCAGTCGTTTAGCCAATGCCAATCGCTTATCCAGCCAGGCTTTTGAGCTTTGGCAGATGAGCCAGCATCAGATAGCCTGGGACAGGTTTCAACAGGCACTAGAGCTTTACCAAGCCCCGGACGTACGTGAGGCATTTCCAGCAGAAAGCTCAATTGGAGAGGCAAATATACTGACTGGACTGGGCTTAATTTCACGGAGCTTTGGGGAGTACCTACGGGCATTGGCATACTACGAATTAGCGCTTGAGCTTCAGCAAGCAATTGGCGATCGCAGTGGCGAAGAGACCACCCTCAATAATATTGGATTGGCGTATCGCATGCTGGGACAATATGAGCGTGCTCTGAGCTATTACCAAGACGCTCTCGTTATTAATCAAGAAACCAACGATCAAGAGGGTGAAGGTATTATCCTTAACAACATTGGATCGGTATACATCAACATAGGACAGTATGAGCGCGCTTTGAGCTATTACCAAGACGCTCTCGTGTTTAGTCAAGAAATCGGCGATCGTAGAAGCGAAAGCTACACTCTCAGCAATATCGGATTGGTGTATTACTATCTAGGTCAATATGAGCGTGCCCTGAGCAATTATCAAGCCGCTCTTGTCATTCGCCGGGAGGTTGGCGATCGCAATGGCGAAAGTATTACCCTCAACAACATCGGCTTGGTGTATGAGGATCTAGGTCAATATGAGCAGGCTCTGAGCTATTACCAAACTGCCCTCGTCATTAGTCAAGAAATCAACGATCAAAATGGTGAAGGGACTACCCTTCATAACATTGGAGCGATATATGAAAAGCTAGGCCAGTACGAGCGCGCTTTGAATCATTACCAAGCAGCCCTCGCTATTCAACAAGCGATTGACGATCGCCAAGGCGAAGGCGCTACTCTCAACAGCATTGGTGGAGCCTACATCAGTCTCAAACAGTACGAGCGCGCTTTGAGCCATTACCAAGCAGCCCTCGCTATCGCTCAAGAGATTGATAACCGCAGCGGTGAAGGTAAAACCTTCAATAACATTGGAACGGCGCGTAGCAAGCTAGGCCAGTATGAGCGGGCCTTGAGCCATTACCAAGCAGCCCTCATTATTGCTCAAGAGATTGGCGATCGCGCCGGGGCAGCAATTGCTTTCAACAACCAAGGCACTACGCTAATCAACCTAGGCAACTTTGCAGAAGCTGTGCCGGTACTGCAGCAGTCTATTCAAATTTTCGAATCTCTTCGGACAGATTTGCCCGACAGTCAGCTTATTACCCTTGCCGATACCCAGAGAGCCGCTTACCGATATTTAGAGCTAGCTCTTGTTGCTCAAGGTCAGGAGGACGAAGCGCTAGCGGTCACTGAACGGGGGCGGGGACGGGCGTTTGTGTTGCAGTTGGCTAGCCGCCTTGCCAGTGAAGAAGAGAGAGCGGCGCTAGAGGCCAGCTCCGTGACCCAGATTCCCACTGTGGCTGAGATTCAGCAAATTGCCCGCGACACCCAGACAACCCTTGTCACTTATTCCCTGCAATTTGACCAAGCGCTCTACATCTGGGTGGTGCGACCCACCGGTGAAATTGAATTTCGCTTCGTCGCCTTTGAGAACGACGATAGCTCCGGCCTAGCCTTCAATCCCCTCACATCCATTAACGGCCCTCTCTACCGCACCGCTGAAGACACCTCCACAATCACTGAACTTGTAGCCAATCTGAGAAATGTCGGAATTCGGGTTTCTCTGGATGACTCGGCTCAGGCCGAACAGCTTCAGCAGCTTTACCAAATTCTGATTGACCCAATCGCCGATCTTCTGCCCACCGACCCGAATGCCAAAGTCGTCTTTGTGCCTCAGGGCAGCCTGTTTCTAGTGCCCTTTGCCGCCCTGCAAGATGCCGAAGGTACCTACTTAATTGAAAAACATACGATTGTGACCGTCCCCGCGATTCAGATCTTGGAACTGGCCGACCGGGTAGGCGCTATTCGCGATCGCCCCTCGTACAGAATGCCTCAGCAAACCAACAACGCTTTGATTGTCGGTAATCCATTGATGCCCAGTATCTGGGTACCGACCGCTGATGGCCTGATTAAAACTCAACTCACTAACCTGCCCGGTGCGCAGAGCGAGGCTGAACAAATTGCCAGCTTCTTCAACACCGACGTGCTCACCGGCAACCAAGCTAGCGAAGCCCAGATTAAACAGCAAATTGAAACCGCCGACCTGATTCACCTGGCTACCCACGGCCTGCTGGAATATGGCGATCCACAAGTATCCGGTGTACGGGACTTACCTGGGGCGATCGCTTTGGCACCGGGCAGCGGTGAAGACGGCCTTCTCACCGCCGCTGAGATTCTGCAGCTTGACCTCAATGCCGACTTGGTAGTCCTCAGTGCCTGCGATACCGGGCGAGGCCGGATCACCGGCGATGGCGTCGTGGGGTTATCGCGATCGCTGATCACAGCCGGAGTCCCTAGCGTCGTCGTCTCTCTCTGGTCAGTTCCCGATGCACCCACCGCTGAGCTAATGGTGACGTTTTACCAGCAATTACAGCAGGGACAAACCAAGGCGCAAGCTCTGCGGCAGGCGATGTTGCAAATGATTGAACAAGGATTGTCCCCGCGAGACTGGGCTGCGTTCACCCTAGTGGGTGCTGCTGAGTAGGCTCGATTGGTTTGCTGCTGTGAATTTTCGACAGGGTTTTCGACTCATGTAAACATTCTCTTGGTTTATCGTTAGTGAGTCTGCTGGCGGCTTTACTGTGGAGCATGCAGGATGCTCTTCTCTGGTTTGTGCCAATTGTTGTAGGGTTAGCAACCTTGCTGGGTAGTCCAATTACCCTCTGATTTAATCTGATTGCGCCCCTAGTCTTACCCGCGATGCGCTTTAGCGACGTTATGCAGGTCGCGTAAGGATAAGAATGAAATGATTGATATGTCAGCAATCTTATGTTGAAAATTAAACTTGCAATTTCAAGCGCTTTAGCGATCGCCAGTTTGCTAGGCTCAAATGCTGCAGCCCGTAGTGCTATTCTTTTCCGAGATGACTTCGATGGGCGTAACACCGTCAGTTCTACTTTTTGGCAACTTCCTCAACTGCCCATTCCCGCACCGGGTCCTGGAGAGCCAAATCCGACCTTTTTGGGTCGTACCCAGCTACGTCTCGATCGATTACCAACAGTTGTAGATGGAATAGCCCGTTTAGAACTTAATACGTTTAACCCGCGCAACAATAGTCTACAGCCTGGCGAAATTCCTTCACTCCTGGGGTCTGAAGTGATTACGCAACAAACATTCAGCCGAGGCAAAGGATTAGCCGTTGAAGCCAGGGTGCGTGTCAACGCGCCTACCCTGATAGGAACAGAAATCCAAAGAGGACTGCTCGCTTCACTGTTTTTATTTGCGAGCGAACCTATAGGATCTAATCAATTTCTATTTAACGAAATTGATTTCGAGTTTCTTACTAATGCCATCAGTCAGACGGCGCAGGGACCCATTCCAACCGTTCTAACCAACGTTTTCGCCAATGAGCCACCGGGCGTAGGTAATCCCAGCTTTGTAGGTGTCGAGAATCTAGATTTAACTGATTTCAATACTTTCCGAATTGAGTGGTTGCCCAATGAAGTTAGATGGCTAGTCAACGACAATCTTGTTTTTTCAAATTCTGTGATTGTCCCAGACAAACCGATGAAATTACATCTCAACTTCTGGGCACCGACCAATAACTTTACGGCTGCTTTTGATAGTTCGTTACAGCCAGCCTTCAGTGCCGAAACTAATCAAGCCTTTTTCTATGAAGTTGATTTTGTCCAAGTAGAGCAATTAGCTCAGTCAATCCCTGAAACAAATTCAGTTTTGGCGCTTGCTTGTGTCGTCGGTGTGCTATGGCTTTGCGCTAAGAGATAGCTTAAGGAAGCTTTACTGATCACCTCATCTGAATTTGCATTCTTTAATAAACTGCCAGTGTCCTTAATATCAGGCTTTGCGGACTTGGGACACTGACGAATTGCGGCAAAACTTCAGCTTGCCATAGCTCTGCGGATAATAAAGCGGTACGCTCTGTAGCAAACGCCTGTTTTTGCAGGATAGCGATACAAATCGTCATTTAGAGTACTGCCACTTGAAATCATGAAAGCACTTGCAAGGATTGTTTTTTCATCTCTTACTGTTTTGGGCTGTCTCAGCAGTTTTGAAGTTTCTGTAGGAATTGCTCAAATAACCTCTGCTGCGGATGGAACTGGAACAATAGTCACCCCTACAGGCGATCGCTTCAATATTGAGGGGGGTACGCAGAGTGGTCAAAATCTCTTTCATAGCTTTCAAGACTTTAATCTTCAAGCTGGAGAAATCGCTACTTTTACAACTGACACTCATATCCAAAACGTTCTAGGCCGCGTCATTGGTGGTGACGTTTCAGTGATTGACGGCTTAATTCGTGCAGTAGGGCATGGCTCGACAAATCTTTACCTGCTCAATCCTGTAGGGATTCTCTTTGGCCCCAATGCTCGGCTTGATCTAGCTGGCTCATTTACAGCTACAACTGCGAGCAGCATAGATTTTGGTAACGGCTGGTTTGAGGCGCTAGGTCGCAATGACTATGTGGCTCTAGTTGGTGAACCAATAGCATTTAGATTTGCAATGGATAATCCCGGTAGCATCGTTAATGCCGGTAGTCTAGCGGTCCCTGTTGGCAAGTCTCTAACGCTTCTTGGCGGAAGCGTCGTCAATACTGGAAGTCTGACAGCCCCAGGAGGGCAAATCATCCTCACTGCCGTGCCTGGTGAAAACTTGGTGCGTCTCAGTCAAGTCAATAGTTTACTCGGTCTAGAGTTTGAACCGCTGACCAACGCTGCTAAACCTAATAGTTTCAATCCGCTTTCTCTACCAGCGCTACTCACGGGCGGCAATTTAGGCAGCGCTATGGGGCTTGAAGTCAACGCAGACGGTACGATTCAGCTCATTAGTAGCCCTGAACCGCTTTTGGTAACACCCGGCACCGCGATCGCTTCTGGTCAAATTGAGGCGAGCGGCGTTTTGGGAGGGAGCGTAGCAGTTTGGGGCGATCGCGTGGCGCTCATCCAGGCCGATATTGCTGCAGCCGGGGATCTCAACGGAGGAACCGTCAGAATTGGCGGCGACTATCAGGGACAGGGAACAGTTCCCCTAGCGCTCCGTACTTACGCAGATAGTGGCTCTGTCATCACGGTTGATGCTCTGCAGACGGGAGACGGCGGTAGCGCCATTGTGTGGGCCACTGACTTGACGGGGTTCTATGGTCAAATCAGCGCTCAGGGTGGCAGTATCAGCGGAAACGGCGGCTTAATTGAAATTTCAGGAGGTCAGCGCCTCATCTTTGAAGGAAAGGCAGCCGTCGAAGCTGCTCATGGTAGCGCTGGAACGCTCCTATTTGACCCGGCTAATATCACCATCGTGGCCGGTACGGGCGTCAACGATGCCCAGCTAGCACCGGGCGTTCCAGCGGGTGCTCCGGCGGGTCAGATTTTATTCGGAGAGGGAGGATCTGCTAACTTTCAAATTGGTACAGCGACTTTAGAGAGCTTGGGGGGCACGCTGCTGCTCCAAGCCACTAACGATATTACCCTGACTCCAGGCGTCAGTCTTAACTTTGGGCCAGGTGGTCCTATTAGCCTAGCTGCAGGCCGAAATTTTTTGATGGATCCAGCGCAAACCATCACTACCAATGGCCGAGATCTGAGTATCACGGCAGCTAGCATTACGGCTGGAACGCTAGATACCTCTGTAAGTGGCCTACTGACGGCGGGCAATATTACCCTCAGTGCCACAGCAGGTGCTCTCAATACCGGCAATCTCAATGCGCTGGCGACGGCTTCAGGCAACGGCGGGCAAGTAAGTCTTAGCGCTATCACAGGGGCCAATACTGGAGAAATTAACACCTTCGCAGAAGCCGCTGTTGGCAATGCGAGTCAAGCAGGCAGCATTACTGTATTGGTTGAGAACGGGGATATCAATACCGGCATTCTGCGCTCGTTTTCTAATGCAGCCCCACCGGCTAGCGGTAACATTGGTCTGTCAGATAATGGTGGGTCAATTACGCTCATTTCCAGCAATGGCAACGTCACGGCAGGCAATCTGTTTTCCTTCACAGTTGGTCGCTTAGGTAATGCAGGTAGTACAGGAGGGGCCATTCAAATCACATCTGGACGTGGCAATATCCAAGTTGGTAGTCTAGAAACCTTTGCCTTTGCCGATTTGGGACTGCCTGGCGACGGCGGCCTAATCAATCTTTCTGCTGAGGGCAATTTAGTTTTGGGTGACATCAATCCCAATTTAGTTCCTGCTAATAGTAATGTTGCTGAAGTCTTGTTGACGAGCGATCGCAGCATCCTAGCTGGAGACATTCGTAATGCCGGTGGGCAAGGAGGAGATGTTAGCCTCCGTGCTTTAGAAACTATCTCAACCGGCCTGTTGGATACTCAAGGCTTAGGCGGACCGGGCGGTAATATTGACATTACAGCGGGTCTATTTTTCAGCTCCCTTTCCACTTTCACTGACCAGAACGGTATAGCCGCTAGCCTTTCAAGTGCAGATACTGGTACTGGCGGTCGGATTACAATCCGGCATGGCGGCGGCCTCGCCAATGTTCCTTTCATAATCGGTGATGCCAGCCGCAACGGTACCGCTGCGGCTATTACGTCTGGCGCAAGCAACGTCGTTGCACCAATTCGCCGTTTTTCAGAAACCTATACGCAAGGCAATATTAGTCTGATTACTTCAGGGCTGACACCACAAATTGAGCAATTTGACCAAATCGTTTCAAATGAGCCACTAGCTCCTAACTTTCTAACTGAAGTGGAAACCGCAGGACTGGTTCACGCATTGGAAGATGCCTTTACTCGCGCCTATGAAGATCATTTCAATAGGCAGGGAGAAACGCAGCTCAAAACGCTTAGTCAAATTCGCCAAGAATTAATTCAAGTCGAAGCGCTTCGCCGCATTCGGCCAGCTCTAATCTATGCCTTTTTTCTCTCTCCTGATATCGATTTAGCTGAACTGAGAAGTCGTATTAATTATTTAAAGCCTTTACTGGTTAGCAATACACCTGATAGCAACCCCATTGAGAACGAACTCATTTGGCGTTTTGTTTCTGATGGAGAAGTGCGAGACTATTCGAACTTATTGGAATATATTGCTTCCCCAGAAGATCGACAGCGCAGTCAACTGGTGCTTCTAGTTGTTAGCGGTCGTCATCCAGCCGTGCTCAGAGCGACAGGCGTTTCCTATCAGGCTATCAGTCACTACATTACTAGTTTGCAAAACGGATTGATGTCGAGCGCTAGCGGCTACTGGATTGCCCCTGCCCAGGCTTTACATCAAGCTCTGATTGAGCCAATTAAAGCTGATTTAGAAGGTCAAAAAATTGACAACTTAGTTTTTATTATGGATACTAAGCTGCGCTCTTTGCCTATGGCCGCAATGAGTGCTGAAAATGATAATCCTAGTAAAAATAATGATTCTAACAATCTAAACATAAAAGCCGATATCGAAATTCTCTTACCAGTCATACAGGACTCAGAGGAGAAGTTTATTATTGAAGATTACAGTATAGGCTTGATGCCCAGTATGAGCTTAACGGATACCCGATATCGAAACATCAATCCGCCTCGACTTTTGGCAATGGGAGTTAGTGATTTTACTGCTTCATCCGAGTCCCTAGACAACCTACCGGGTGTGCGAAGTGAGTTGGATTTTATCGATCGCTGGCTATGGCGCGGTAGTCCGGTTATTTTGTCTGAAGAAAGGTTTACCTTTGATACTCTGCAGAAGAATTTATCAGAGGGCAATTTCAACATTCTGCATTTGGCAACTCATGCTCGATTTGTGACCGGCAATCCCGAAATCTCTCATATCTATGTGGGTGGCAACGAGCGTTTATCTCTCTTGGACCTCTCTCAGCTGAATCTAGCAGGCATCGATTTGCTAACACTCAGCGCTTGCGAAACGGCTTTAGGGGATGAGCAAGCGGAGCTAGGATTTGCCGGTCTAGCCTATCAGACGGGAGTAAAAACAGTTTTAGCCAGTCTGAGGCAGGTGTCTGATATGGGCACGTTTGCGCTGATGAGCCAGTTTTATGGTCATCTCAGGCAGGCACCTATTAAAGCCGAAGCGCTGCGAGCCGCTCAGCTAGCTTTAAAGAACGGTCAGGTTAGAATTCATGCCAATCAGCTAATTGCTCCTGGTATGGAATCCTATCCCCTGCAGCCTGGATCAGGGGAGATATTTGATGTGGATTTTAGTCATCCTTATTACTGGGCCTGGTTTACGATGGTTGGCAGTCCCTGGTAGGTGAGAGAAAATTTTGGCGGGCGTTGCTGAATCAAGGTATGAACCTTGGAGGAGCAGGGACATCGTCAAATTTGAGGTAGTGAAGTAACAATCTGACAGAGTGAGCCAGCACGTCTACGAACTTGGAATAACGAAGCGTTTTGCGGTCGACCACAGGCGACGCAGATGTAATTTTGCTTACCTTTTCTCTTGCCGTTCTTACGGATGTGAGTGGCTCCACACTCCGGACATTGCATCACAGGTTACCCCTAATTCATCTTCTAATTATGCAACGCCCAAAAAGAGATTGCTGAGCAGATTCAGGCGCATGGGCGATGGCGCAGCGCCGGTACCTTAGGACCATCGCCTTCCTCAAACATCAACACTCCTGTAGAAAATTTAACGCTGATTCAGCTTCGCGACTGGTATCGAATTGCCAAAGCCATGGAAACCCCTGACAGTGCCCTTGATGACATCAAAACCGTGGGTCAACGGGTAGCAGCGGGTAAGTCATTGCCTCACAAGCATCGAGAACTTATGCAACAGCAGGTTCAGAGCTACTGGCAGCAGGTCAGCACCGCGATTCAGCAGGCTGGGCTAATTCTGGAAACGGTAGGGCGAATGACATAGCCTTGTCATGTCATTCGCCACGCAACGCCTAACCTTAGAGGACTATCTGACCTATGACGATGGCAGCGACGTTCGCTATGAGTTGGTGAATGGAGAACTGCTGCCAATGAGTTTAGGAACGGGTCGTCATGGAGCCATCATCAAGCGGTTGGAGCGCATCCTGGATGATGAGATTGAGCGTTTGCAGCAGCCCTGGATTGCGCTGGCAGGAACGGTCGGCTTGCAGTCGCCTCGGGGGAAGCCTGGGATACCGTGCGCATTCCGGATGTGACGGTGCTGACACTGACGCAGTGGGAGGCATTGCAAGACCGGGAAGTGGTGATTCGCCTGAATGAGCCGCCGCCGTTGCTGGTGGTGGAGGTGGTGAGCGAGTCTACAAAGAGCACGGATTATCATCGGGCGAAGCGGGCGGAGTATAGTGTACTGGATATTCCGGAATATTGGATATGTGACCCGTTGAAGGAAATGGTGACGGTATGTACGTTGCTGGAGGGGTGGTATGAGGCAGCAGAATATTTGGGTCAAGGGCTGATTGAGTCTCCAGTTTTTTCAGCCTTGAATCTAGCCATTGAGAAGATTTTGCAATGGTAGCCTGTTTTAGTTTCCTGAAAGATTCTCGGAAGAATGGTCAATTGCGCCAAGGGCAAGCATAGAAGCTCTCTCTGCTTCTGTAAATCCTGACGCACCAGTGATATTTATTCCTTCATAGGGCTTCGGAAGTTTCGATAATCCAAGACAAGCAGACCGATTGACATTCCAAACACAAATAGTTCCATTCTCATCACTACTAGCTAATTTTTGATTGTCGGGACTAAATGCCACTTCATAGATTAGACCATTATGACCTCGAAAGTTATTGACACAGTTATATGAATAGCTATCCCAAAGACAAACCACACTGTCATCGCCTCCGGTAGCAATTCTTGTGCCATCAGGACTGAATGCTACTGAACGTATCCCTTCTTTATGTTTATGAATTTTTTTCAATAATTTATATTTCTCAACACTCCAAATAAACAAAGTTTTATCATCACCCACACTAGCTAAGACTTTTCCATCACGACTAAAACTGACCGATCGAACCCTATTTTTATGCCCTCTAAAAACAAAAAAACAGGCACCTGTCCGAACATCCCAAAGGCGTACAGTTAAATCATCGCTGGCACTAGCCAAAACGTTACCTCTAGGAGCAAAGGCTATTGAATTAATCCTGCTTTCATGATCTTGAAAACTATATAAACATTGAAATGAGTTTAAATCCCAAATCCTAATGCTTAAATCGCTACTACCACTTGCCAAGTATTTTCCATCAGGACTAAATACCACGGAACGTACTCCACTAGTGTGGCCCTCTAAGATACGAGAGCATCTGTTAGATTTAATATCCCAAAGATGTATACTTGTATCACCACTACCGCTAGCTATAGTTAGCCCATCCGGGCTAAAGCTTGTTGTATGAATCCAACTACCGTGACCTTGAAAAATTCTGGTACAGTTAAGACTTTCAACATCCCAAAGACGAACTTTTGAATCATCGCCTCCGCTGGCAATAGTTTTTCCATCTGGGCTGAAGGCGATTGAACGAATTTGATTAGTATATCCTTGGAAGCTATGAATGCAGTTACTGGTACGAATATCCCAAAAGCGGACTGTTGTATCTCCACTTCCACTAGCCACAGTTAGTCCATCAGGGCTAAAGATAACTGAATGAATCCAACCTGTGTGGCCACATAAAGTATTAACGCAGGAAAGACTATGAAGATCCCAAATACGAATTGTTGCATCGCCACTTCCGCTAGCCAGATACTTTCCGTTAGGACTGAATGAAATAGAGAGTATCCCCTGTGTATGCCCGCGTAATACGCAAATACACTTTTTACTAGAGAAATCCCAAAGTCGTATAGTTGTATCTCCACTTCCACTAGCGAGATACTTTCCGTCAGGACTGAAAGCTATTGAATCAATCCAGCTTACATGACCTTCAAAACTGTATATACAGGAGTAAGTCTCGAGCTCCCAGATACGTACAGTTCTATCATCACCTGAACTGGCTAACATTTTCCCGTCAGGACTAAAAGCAAGCGAATGAACCCAACTTTTGTGTCCTTCAAAGCTGTGAATACAAGCATGTGTATTAGCATTCCAAAGGCGTACAGTTCTATCATCACCTGAACTGGCTATAATTTGTCCATCTGGGCTGAAGACAACAGAGCGAGTGTCAGTTAGATGACCCTGAAAATCATGGATACAGCTATAACTGCTTAAATCCCAGAGGCGTATTGTTGTATCCCCGCTACCACTAACAAGCTTTTTCCCATCTGGGCTAAAGTTAACCGAAGAAATTATACTAGAATGACCATAGAGCGTTTTCAAAAAGCATTTATCCCCAAAATCTAATAAATGTATATTTCCACTTATATCACCCATAGCTAGATATTTTTGGTCAGAACTAAAAGCGAGTGAGGTAACGACCTTAAATGCTTCATTTAAGAATGGTTTTATGAATTTTGAACTCATGAAACTTACACGGTGATGATCGGTTTTATTAAGATAGCATTGTCTAATTGTTAAGCCTGAAAAATCCAATTCCTTATCCAGCCTTGAAAAGCTTGAATGAAAAATTAGATTTAAAAGATTTCCTGCAGAGTATCCTGAAGAAATATTCTTATCTATTTTTATTTTTTCAAGAGTGATTAAAATAAAGAAATCTGCCTTTTTGATTTGCCTGGAAATCGGAATTAAAATCAAACGAATTTGATTGTTGCGTATATAATCTTTGGCGGTTGCTTTTACGAAGGCATGAGTGTGAAAAAGCAAAAACTGCTGTGTATTCAGCTCTTTGCTAACTCGCTCGACAAAGCGATCAGTGGAAAACTCCATAATCACATTTTGCAAAGTGAACTGTTTGCCTACCGTTTCTATCAAATAGCGATCGCTCAACCCCCTCAACGCACTCCGCACTTCCCGCTTCGTCACAGGCGGCAGCAAGTCTTCCATCAACTCATCCAGCCCCACCGGTTCGCGGTTAATCGCCAGCCAAAACAAGATGGAACGCTCCAAAGGGGCCAGACGAGTCAGGTGCTGATCAAGCAGACTGCGCACATCCTCAACGGCTGCCCCCTCCTCTTCCAGAAAGTCATCGACATCCCCCAAAAACTCTCGCTGAATGGCGGTTGCGACTAGATGCAACGCTTGGGGATTGCCGCTATAACGACGAATCAGCTCCTGGCCTTGGGTATCGGCATCTTCTAATTCCAATCCCTTCGCCTTTAGAATTTCCCGTCCGGCATCAGCATCAATGCCGGTTACCGACCACAGACGTACTGGGAGGCGATCGCCCGCCATCGGCGCTAGTTCTCGTGGACATTCTCGACTGGTCAGCAGCAGGCAACTTTGATGCTCCGCCTCCCCGATGCGGCGAATCAGTTCCCCGTACCCTTCATAGCCATCCCGGAACTGCCCCGTCGATTCCGCCTGCAAGATCGACTCCAGGTTGTCCAGCACCAGCAGGCAACGGTGCTTCCGCAAATAGTGGAGCAGGCGAATGATGCGTTCTCCCAAGCGACTGGGAAGATTGATTTCCGTCTCTTGCTGATCCGAGAGAAACTGAATCAGCCGCACCAGAATCTCATCCAGCGGCGGCGCTTCTCGCAAACTGCGCCAGATCACATAGTCAAACCGCTCATGGGTCTGATCTGCCAGCTTTGCCGTCAATGACGTTTTGCCGATGCCACCCATCCCCAGTAGCGTTACCACTCGGCACTGCTCCTGCATCACCCACTGGCCCAGCGTCGCCAACTCCTCCGTGCGGCCAAAGAAAATCGCCGTATCTGGTTTCTCACCCCAGTCGATTTTGGCCGTTGAGGGCCTTTCCTTTAGGAGTGAGTTGTGGTCTGCTACCAACGTGGACAATTCTGGCAGGCCATAATCAGCGGTTTCCAGTTCCAGCCCAAAGGCCTCAAACAAGGTTCGTACCGAGGTTTCATCGACGGGTGCCGTGCGGTCCCGAATCTTCTTAATAGTCTTGATGCTGAGGTCAGTTCGTTCTACAAGTTCCGCCTGAGTGAAGCGCTTGCCATATTTTTCTTCGTCTTGGGCCATGGCGATCGCGGTTTCGAGGCGATCAATTCCCTGCTGAGTCAGTACAACACCTCGATAACGTTTCGGCGATCGGCTCATAGATTGGGTGGGGGTAGATGACGACGTCAGAAAATCGGGAACTTAACGGAACTTTTTGGCAACTTCTCCGATAGTAAGCGATCTTTCCGAAGCCCGATTTTGGCCTGTAACGCTTGTTTGCACTGGGCTAGGGAGAATTGCATCAAAAATTTTGCCAACTTTCTCTTAAGCCACCGAAGATCCCTCGAATCAAACGGAATGCGCCTGCATAATAAGTCTATCCACCGCATTTGCAGAGACATCCCATACACCGCTTAACCCCTTTTTCTAACAATGACTTCTCAATCTTGGTCGAGGCACGGTCAGCCGCTTGGTCACAACCCAACATCCTGGACGGGTTCATTTTCAGGCTACCTACTGGCCTGCCCGCCTTTCCCAAACCGCCACGCTCAGCGAACTGCAACCCGGCGACCCGGTCGAAGTTGTCGGTCGAGACGGACTGACACTCCTCGTTAACCCCCTGCCCCAACGGAGAGAATCATCATGAGACAACAGCAGCCCCGCAATTAGCTGATGGAGTTAGCCGCCAAAGCGTTGAAGTACTTGATTTTTTATGCGTCTGGCCTAGCACTTGATGCTCGGATTCATTTGTCAGCTATGTTTAATTAACATGCCGTAGTGTGTTCCATGATTGTTTTTGAGTCGCTTTGTTCTTTGAGGCTGATGAATATTTTTATGGGCGCAAGGATGACACCCGCAACTCTGCATTCTGCTTTTTTAGCAACGTTTCTAGGTAGCCTGTCGAGCCTAATTGCTTTCGCAAACGGTATTGCTTGGGCGGAGGAATCAGCTGCTGTGAGGCGTCTGAGAGAAACACGGGAATGTCCGGACTGTAAGCTGCAGGCTGCCAGACTTAGAGGCGCTTATTTAAGAAGCGCCAACTTAAATGAGGCTGATCTGCGCGAGGCCGATTTGAGAAATGCTGACTTACGCAACGCTGACTTACGCAACGCTGACTTACGCAACGCTGATCTAAGGCATACAAATTTGCAAGGGGCCAATCTTGAAGGAGCTGACCTACGCGGCGCTGACCTGAGAGATACCCTGATTGCAGGCGCTAGACTAGCGGAACGGTGGCGCGTGGCTTGGCAGCTTGTGAATACACCGATCGACCAGCGGCAAGTTGATGAACTGCTTACCCAAGAGACTTTAAGCTTGGCCGGTGTCAATCTCAATCACGCTGATTTGAGACAAATCAATTTTTCTGAGCAAAATTTGGTAGGGGCGAACTTTGACAGCTCTATTTTAGAGGAAGCTAATTTAACCCAAGCAAATTTAGAAGGGGCTAGCTTCTTCGCCACCAATCTGGAACAGACGCAGCTATCTGAGGCCAATCTGCGCGAAGCTAACCTGGCTCAAAGCAACCTTGCAGGGGCAGATTTAAGCAATAGCAATCTGCAAGAGGCGAATTTAGCTGAGGCGAACTTAACCGGAGCAACCTTGAGCCAAACTAATTTAGAGGAAGCCAATTTATTGAATGCCAATTTAGAGACTGCCAATTTAGCCGAGGCGAACTTGGAAGACAGCAACCTAAGAGGCGTGAGATTGAACGATACGGCCTTCATCGGTGCTAATCTGGCAGATCGCGATCTCAGCGGCATGGACCTCACTGGCATTGCTGATCTAGCCGGGGTAGACCTGCGGCAAGCTGATCTGAGTGGCAGCAACTTGCGGGGGCTCAAGCTACAAAACGCTGACCTCAGAGATGCCGATCTGTCTGGGGCTGATCTCAGCGGCGCAGATTTATCAGGCGTGAACCTGCAGGGAGCCAATCTCAGGGGGGCTGATTTATCCAACAGCAACCTCACTGATGCCTACCTGCAGCGAGCTGACTTTAGAAATGCTAATCTTCAACAAACAACGCTCAGCGGTATTGAAGTTTATTACACCAACTTCTGTGGTGCCACCATGCCTGATGGAGAAATTCGGGACTGTTAGTGGAGCCGCTAGTCATTGTAGGTTGAGGCTGGCGCAAATCTCGATGTCCTAAAAGTCGTGCTATCAGCCTGCTGCTTTGACAAGCCAGACATTTGTGAGCACCCTTTGTAAGTCAAGCTATGTTTGCTGAGGCACCAGAGATAGCATCCCCTGAAAGTTTAAAGGAGTGGCCATTCGTGAACCGTCAGCCTTTTCCGTTTCCGGCTTTGAGTCCGTTGATGCGCCTAAATGTGCGCGACGATTTGAAGATCAACGCTGAGCGTTGGGCTTTAGCTCATGGTTATCATCGTCAGCGGCAAAATGTGGTGTATCAGTCGCTTTGGGAACCGGGCATTGTCTGTGGTTTGGGTGTCAAGGTTATTGCACAGCCCGAAACAGCAGCAGCACAGTTTCGCGATCGCCGTTGGCTAGAGGTGCAGCCTGGCATTGCTATTGACCTACGGGGCAATCCGATTATTGTCAGCCCGGAAGACGATCGCACCTATCGCATTGCCGCCCCTGTGCCTGACCAGGGTAGTCTAACGATTCATGTGGTGATTCGCTACGTTGATCCAGACGGCTTAGAACTAAACCACGACCGCGATCGCGTTGCCGAACGTTACCGCTTTGATCAGCGATCGCGCTCCCTAGAGCCGGCCGATATTGAGCTTTGCCGCATTGAGCTAGCCAGCAGTCCCAACCAGGGGGGAGATGTACAAATCCAGATTCCGACTGAGCCGCGATCGCCTGCTATCAACGAGTTGGATCTGCGCTATCGCCAGTCAGCCCGGCTGCGCTGTCAGGCCCATCTACAGCTTGGCGTGCTCAGTGAGCTTAGCCATCAAACCTATCAAAATTTAACAGAGCTAACCCGCAGTCTGGCGGTGCTGTATCCCGATTTGACCTGCCAGCTAGAAACGCTAGAAATCACCGCCAATCTGCCAACCGAGACCGCTGCTCAGCTCATCTATTTACCCGCCCAGCAGCTTTTAGACTGGCAAAGCACCCACGATGCTCGCAAGCTGGATGTTCTAGGTCAGTACCTCAAGGCAAAGCGGGGGCTGTTGCTGGTGGAGGCGAGCCACCAGCACGATCAAAAGCTATGGGGGCTGCTAGACAAACTCGCGGAGCATCAGCCGCTAGATCCGGTTAGCGAGCATCATCCCATCATGAAGCAGCCCTTTTTATTCGGTTGCTTACCGCAAATTGCTGCTGACAGCTTAGAACTCTATCAAGGAGGCAATGTACTGCTAGCAATGGGAAATCTTTCAGACCCGTGGAGCGGTCGCCACTTATCGCGCCTAGAAATTCGAGAGGCTCAGGAATTTGGCATCAATCTTTTGTACTTTGCCTGGCAAGAAAATCTGTTCACAAGGCTGCTGCAATAGCCCAGGGGCATTATGTATTTTTGTTGCAAAGCTACGCGCTTTGGCCAAATATCATTAGCCTTTGGTATACGAAATCTGCAAATGCTGTCCTTTGGCAGTCGTCTTCTTTGGGCCAGTATCTGAGCAAACGGCTAGCTAAACGATCTGAGCGTTTCCCGCAGAGGTACGGCTCAGGAGTCAAGCGTTTCAATTGATTGCTTTATACAGGGCGTTTGGGTAATGGCTAGCTCGGTTAAACTTGAACTTCAGCAGCGAGAGATTGACTTTAAACCCAGTGATACAGGCGACTTTACCCGCGCTGCGCCTGCTACTGAAAGCGATTTAGCAGTCACCGTCATTAATACGACCGATCGCTTTGCTAGCTTTCAGCTAGCGTTAGAGGCCAGTGGGGTAGAGCCAACCGCTAGTGCTCAGTGGTACACGGTTGAGCCGGAAATTTGCGCTAAAAAGCCACCCGGCGATCGCACTCAGTTTCACATCACAATGCTGAAAGCGCCCATTCCGGCCTACGATACTCAGCTACCGCTGACCCTTAAGATCCTGTCGCCGGAAATTGAGCAGATATCTACCACTGAAACGGTTTTTCTACGCATTCTGCGGCCCAACAAAACGCTGCGGGTTTATTTGCCTTTTCAAGATCTCCAGGTCTATCCGGGCGATCGCGTCCGCATTCCGGCCCTGGTCTACAATCTCAGCAGCGAGACCAAAAACATCACGCTGAAGCTGACAGGTCTAGACGCGACTCCGGGCTGGCAGACAGATTGGTTTCCAGAAGGCACGGAGCGATCGCTGCGTTTGGGTTCAGGTAGCTCTGAAGACGTCACCTTCTGGTGTGTGCCCCCTGCCACGGCCCAAACCGAAAGTCGCCTTTACCATCTTGGCTTGGAGGCCAGCGACGGTCAGGGAAACACTGCCAGTACGGCAGGTCGCTTGGAAGTGCTACCCTTTGGCAGTGTCAGCTTTCAGTGTTTAAATCCTCGGCAGCAGGTACCCGCCCAGTCCAACTGGCGGCGGCATCAGCGTCTGTATCCCGTCGCCTACGATCTGATTTTCTCTAATCAAAGCAACCTGCTACAGCAAATTCAGCTTTCAGTGCAGTCCTCCTATGGCAGCCGCTGGCAGACAGTGCCTGCCACCCTAGAACTCGCTCCGGAGGTATCCGGCGGGCTGCGTTTAGACGTGGAAAGCCAGCGGCCCTGGTTAGGCACCACCCGCACCCGTTTTTTTGAAGTTTTCCCGCAGCTCGCTTCCCCTGGCTCTGGTGAAGTGGGCAAAGCAGTCAAGGTAAGCCCCGCTAGCCGCATTCTAGAGCTGCGGCTCAAGCCTGTAGTACCGCTGTGGCTGCAGGTGCTGGGGGGGGTAGTGGGGCTATGGCTGCTGTGGCTAGCCTGGTGGCTCAATCCTGAGACGCAGCACACTGCGCCGATTAACTCCATCAGCCTTTTTGCCAGTGGCGACACCATCTTTAGCGGCAGTAGCGATCAGACGGTGCGCCGCTGGCAGGTGAATCAAGACCCCTGGATTATTGATATTCGCCGTCCTAAGTTTCAGCGGGTGATGGCGGCAGGAGAGGCCCAGAAAACTGCCGCCAAGCCGATTCGCGTCATTCAGCACTTACCGGAAGAAAGCGTTGCCCAGATTGCAATTGGCCTAGAAGACGGTGAAATTCAGCTTTGGAACATTGACCCCCCTAATCGACTGCAGACATTTCGCGCCAGTAGCGGCCCCGATCGCATTTTCGATCTAGATTTCACCAGCGATTCGCGCTTTCTCTTTAGCGGTCATGGCAGCGGTCGAGTCCATCAGTGGCGCTTACAAACGGCAGACCCAGCGGCCCAGCCAGAGGTGGAAAAAACTCTGTCCCTCGGCGGGGACTACGCTGTTTCTAGCCTCTCCGTGAGCGAAAGACCTGGTTATAACCTGCTGGTGATTGGCGGCCAGTTTAACCGCCTAATGGTGTGGGACTATGAGCGCCAGTCTGCTTACAATTTGGCCTATAAGCGCGATCGCGTCTTTGCTGAGGGGATTGAACCTGTCACCAATCGCAACAGCTATATCACCAGTACGGCAGCGGCGGCTAAGTCCGCTGTGCTGGCAACGGCTGACAACCAGGGCGTCATTACCACCTGGAATCTAAAGACCATCCGCGACTGCCTACCGCAGACCTTTAAGGCCGAGCGCTCAGCGCGTTTTCTCCAGGAGGACTGCCAGACTGAATTTAGGCTCGACCAGTGGCAAGCCGGCGAGATTAGCAGCCCGGTACGTGCCCTGGCACTATCGAGCAATGGTTGCTATCTCACCAGTACCGGCGATGATGGCCGAGTGATGCTGTGGCCGCTGACGGCTGACGGTAGCCGTGATCCTCGCTATGAAGCTGGCATCGCAGTAAGGCGGTTTAACGACACGCGGCTCAATAGCGTTGATTTACACTACACCACCCAGGGTCAGCAGGAAGTCGTGCTCGTTGCCAGCGACACCCCTGGTAATCGCGTCCAGCTCTATCGCAAACAGTTGAATCCGAATGGTTGTCAGTAACACGCTTCAAAATTTATGGATTGATGTGCAGGGCAGCGGCAGCGGGGCTAAGCCGGGGGGCGAGCCGCTAGAGCGCACGTTGACCATTAGCAATCGCGGCGATCGCGCTGCCAATATTGAACTGTGGCTAGAACCTGCCGATGCTCGCTCGGAACCACTGCTGCGCTGGAGCCAGTTTGACAGGTCGGTGACTGACCTTAGACTCGAACCGGGCGAGTCGGCAGATGTGCGGCTGACCTTTCGGGTGCCGCCCCAGGCAGATCCCGGTTTCTATAGCTACGATATCCGCGTCAGCTCTGACCAGTATCTAGGTGAAGACATTCGGCGGTCGCAGCAGCTTCAGGTACTGCCCTCAGCCCAAGAGCTAGAGCTGCGCAACGAGCCGAAAATTGTCGTCAGCCCTGCCAGCGACTCAGAGCATCCGATTTTGCTGGCTGCCGGTACGACTTTGACAATTAAAGTGATGGTGGAAAATCCCTCCCGCCGCACCGATCGCTTTTCTCTGTTTTGCCCCGATCTACCGGCTGACTGGTATGAGGTGGACTATCCAGAGCGATCGCTGGATTTACCCGGCGTTGTTCGTCAAACGGCCGGACTAGAACTCAATCCCAAACAGAGCGGCGAAATTCTGCTGCACGTTCACCCGCCTGCCTACACTCCCGCCAAAGACTATTTTCCGACGCTGCATGTGCGCTCACACAATCGCAGCAATCTGGCTTTGCTGGAAATTATCTATCTGACGATTCCAGCCGACGATCGCCTGACGATTGAGCTGCAGCCTGAGGGGCGCAAAATTCCCTCTGCAGACGAGTTTTTTGAAATCACGCTGGTAAATCTGGGCAATGTGGAGCGGCATCTAATGCTGTCGGCTCAGGATTTTGATCGGCTATTTAACTACGCCATCGAGCCAGCCCAAATTCAGCTTTTGCCAGGAGAGCAGGCGATCGCCCAGCTTTTACCCTATCCCAAACACTGGTGGCGGAAGATCTGGCGCTTAAATGAGCGAACCTTGACCTTCCAAGTAGATCTGCAGAATGTTTGGCCCTTAGTAGATTTAACTGAGGCGCCGGAAGCCGTTCCTATCGCGCCGCCTCAGCCCCAGTGGCTACCCGGTCTGCCAGAAACCCTGCCCCAGGGCCGCATTGTCTGGCAGGCGCGACGGCGCTGGCTGTTTCACTTACTGATCGCGCTGCTGAGCCTGGGGCTGCTGGCGGCTGTCGTCGCGCTGATTTGGTATTTCTTCTTTTGGCGACCTAGCCTCAGACCCCGCATTCTGGTGTTTGAATCAGCTCAGGAAACCTATCAGGAAGAAACGGATGAAACGATTGAGCTGGACTGGGAAATCACTAATCCCTATGACATTGACCGCATCGTCTTGCTGAGAGGTCAGGCGGATAAGCAGAGCGTTCTCCAGACCCTAGAGACTGACCCCGACGCACTGCAAAACTACTGGTTTAATCGTCCTAATAAGGGCGGTCTCCCTCCCGACCTATCAGCCTCCGACCCAGAAACCCCGACCGCTAGCGCCGAAGCGCTATCCCAGGGTAGCTGTGCCATTGTGGAAATTAGTGAAGCGGAGCGATCGCTTTTAACCCCCCTATTCCGACTGCACCGCCACTTGTTTCGGGCCGAGTCTCCCAATGAAAAGCGGCTACGCTGTACTAACGTGCAGGTACAGGAATTTTTAACAGAAGGTGACGCCCTTACCGAAGGCCAGTATGCCTTTACGCTGATGGTGTTTCAAAAGACGCGGCAATCGGATGCCGACTCGACTGATGAGGTCACTGCTGCCCAAGAACTCGGCCCCCTCTCCGATACGGCTTTTCTAGAAAAAGTGGCCGTCGCCCCTGCCGCGCCGCCGCAGATTTTAGAGTTTTCTGCCACGGCCTCGGAATATCGCTTTGTAGATGAGGCACTCATTCAGCCCCCCAACCCAACGCTGGGCGCAGCCGAACTGCTGGCGGCAGCGGCACCTGAGTCAGAGGAGGCTGAATCAGCAGCGGTGGCTGAGGCTGAGGATACCCCGGTAGGGGTAGAGGGTACGCAGTCCGGTCAGGCGATCGTCCCTGTTTCTGAACCAGACGTGACCCCCACTGTACCCATTCGCCTGAGCTGGACGATCACCAACTTAAAAGACATTGAGGCCCTAAAGCTAGTCAGCCTCGCTCCCGACGGGTCAGAAAATATGCGGCCTATTACGTTTGATGGCTTCGACCTTTCAGCTGCCGTAGACGACTTCAATCGTCTAGATCCTCGCTTGCGCCCCTACTGCCTCAGCCGTGATAATCAGCTAGTGTGTGAAGCCGTTCCTACCCCGGTTACCCAGGTGGGCGAGTACACGTTTTACCTCACCGTCATGCCAAAGCGTGATGATGTGACGGAGGCCATTACTAGCAGTACGCCTACGATTCCCATCAAACCGCCAAAACCTGACATCGTTGAGTTTCAGGTCAATGGCGAGAGTGTGGCTCAAAAGCCTAAGTTTGTCTATGCGGTCAATCCGGCCCGCGAGTCGTTCGATATTCGTCTTAGCTGGCAGGTGGAACATGCCACCCAAGTAGAGCTGCTACCCGCCCCTGGTGAAATTGACCGGCAAGATACCCTCTACACCCTCAGCGCAGCTCCCGGTGCTGAAAAGATTACGCTGCGGGCAGTGAACGAACTGGGTGAGGAGGTGACGCGATCGGTAGTGATTGAAAAAGTGGGGTACAGTGCCCGGCCTAGTGCCCAGTCTGGCAACGGTCAGCCCCCGCCGCTGCCGACGGTCCCTATCCCGTCACTGCCCCCAGCTCCCAGCCGCTTGCCTCCTTTGGAGCTGCCCCCCCAAGCTGACTAAACATCAGTCCCCTTTCAAAATGGCAACCAGTACCCTCAGTCGCGATTCTAGGTCGGCTGGACTGCAAAACAGATTAAAGTCTTGGATAATTTGCTTAGAGTCTGGCTCAAGGACACCAAGCTGTCACATACTTCCAGTTGAAATGGCTCTGTAATCGTTTCTTCTCCAGAAGAATTGGCGCAGCGGCGCGATCGCTCGTTCATACGTCAGCGATTGGCAGAAGAAAAGGTGCTCTATGAGTGTGGAGAAACAACGGCAGGAGGCTCGACGCTGGCATCAGCAGACGAGGGATGATTTGGCTGGCGGCTACAGATTAGACGAAATTTCCTTGAGATGAAATTTGTGACCTTCATTCACCATCACTGTCTAGAGCCTCTATTGCATGTGAATAGTGACTTAGGACGGTTTAGGGCTAAAGCACACTGGCCAGCAACAAGCGTAAATCCAATGTGTCCTAATCGAGTCTTCTGCTGCAATAGTGCTGCTCCTCGACTGAGCGGAGTTTCATGACGCACGGCCTGCATGGCTTGATACAGATCTTCATCTTCTAGGGCGCTCAATAAATGCTGATATTCACTCAGACTCAGAACCACTTTCTGAATTTGGCCGGTATTGTCTGTAATGAATGCTGGGTTTTATGTTTCAACCCAGCCTACGAAGCGAGCGATCGCACTTCTGCCAGAAACAGGATACTTCTATAACTGCAAGCATTACGTTAATTCGCTGATTGCGGTCTGTTGTGTTATCTTACAGCCAGTTTCAGGTGGTCTAGGACATTGAAATTTGCGATATCGCTTCGATTGGGCTCCGGCAAAGGATGCCAGTAATTTTCAGAAACATCGGATTTCTTTTCGCCAGGCCGCTACGGTTTTTCGGGACCCTCGCCAAGTTTCGATTTATGATGCTGAGCATAGCCAGGATGAAGATCGCTGGATTACCCTTGGAGTAGACAGCAGTGGAGTCGTCCGGGTTGTGGTTCACACGTTTGAGCAGATGAGTCAGGAGGTATGTCACATCCGTATCATTTCCGCTCGAAAGGCGACCCGTGCAGAAATCCTTCAGTATCAAGGGGCAGAGGAATGAAAGCAGACTATGATTTTTCAAAGGGTGAACGAGGGAAATTCTACAATGCCCAGGCGGAGTTTAGTTTTCCTATTTATCTAGAGCCGGATGTAAGTGAAATGATCAGTCGTCTGGCAGATGAAAACGGATTAGAGGTTCAGGAACTGGTCAATGAGTGGCTGAGAAGCAATCTCAAGGTAATTTCGAGTGTCCGGCAGGCTGGTTAAGCAGCCTTACTCCTAACAAGGATTGATCGCACTGAGATAACAATGTAGTACTTGATGGCATAAATTGCGCCACCTTTCCAAAAGCTGGAAATGCTGATCTAACGAGGTTTTGCATTTTGCATTCCGCGTAGCGGTAGTAGCCCAAAATCGCAAATGGGTGTAGGCTGTAACGCACTGTTTTGGGGTGAGCGCGTTTCCAAGGAGTGATTGGAGAAGTAACGAGGGGGAATAGCAGAAACGTACCTTACAAGATCTGCGATTGTACTTGAGTTATTTTTTCGTCAATCGTTAACTGCCAGCAAGAGCAGCACCAAGTCCAAGCAGTATAAGAACGCCAGCGACAGCAGCTATCGCCACTTCTAGAGCGGCTACTGTTACTCCCCAATAAAGAACAATTATTGCAATAAGAGCAGCTATCAATGTTGCCAAACTCAACGCTTTTACCTGTTCACGAGTTAGCTCTGGATAACGCTGACGAATTTCTAGGTCAAAACCTACAGTACCCTCAAAATTTATATTCCCAACTTTAAATCTCAGAGAGCTTGGCTGATGCTTAACTTTGTATACTGCTGTTACTAACGGACGAGCACCTTCAATCTTAAGTGAAGATTCTGTTTCACCTAACTTTCCAGAAAATTTGTTCTTCAGTGCTAAAGACGCGTTATCATCCTCGGGTTGAAAAGCATCAGCAAATGTACTAACAGCTTCACTTACCTGTGATTGAAAGTTATCTTTTGAGATAGTAACGCTTTTACCCTTTGAAGAGAAAGTGACACCATCTTTATTAGCCGTGCATACACTATCTCCGATAGTACAGTTTACTTTTCCTGTGAGTTTAAGCTTTATTGAAGTTAGTGGAGTAGGATGAACAGTTATCTCCTCGCTTTTACTAAAATCATGCTCAATAGCACAGGATGGTGAAGCCAATCGTGAGTCATCTGACGCTGATTTCGGTTCACTCGACTTTTGCTTCACACTGCTTGTCGATGCCTGTAGCTTTATACATTTATCTATAACTTGATTCAGTGTTGAAAAAGTCCAGTCTCCGTTTGGCTTTTTAATCGACCATGCTACTTCGTTAGATGGTGTTTCACTGCTGTGCTCTCCTTTGCCCCATACATGAGAGCCATTACTTCTTTGTCCAATTGCTATGCGCTCATAAAAGTGATATCCATAATTCTTTTCTAATTCATCTCGAAGAGATACAAAATCTTTTCCTTCGCTACCGAGCCAACTACCATAGGTTGAATCTCTACTTTTCAGCTGTAGTTTAGAATTGACTTGCTTACTTGACTGCTGTACCACATGCGTCAACTCATGGGCCAACAACTCCTTCCCTCCACTCGACCCCGGGTTGTATTTCCCGGAGTTGAAATAAATATCCTGCCCGTGGGTAAACGCCTGAGCTTGGATCGAATTGGCTAAATCTGGAGACTCATGTACCCGCACGCCGCTAAAATCTGTGCCGAAACGAGGTTCCATAAAAGCGCGGGTCTTATCCGAGAGCGGTCTGCCGCCGCCTCCCTGACTCGCAAGCTGCTGCTCAAATCCACTCGGTACCGCCGCTCCCCCCTCCTTAGCCTGCACGCGCCGCTGCACTGGGGAGAGCTTGCTGCCTTCCTCATCTCCCTCAACCCCCACCTCCGGCATCCGCATCACCTTCGCCGCCATCTGATCTGCTTCTTGCTCATACTTATCCCCTGGCTGCCCTATTGTCAGCTTGGTTTGCACAGGAGCCGCCAGTGTGTCGTCTTCCTCCTCTTCATCCATTGCCTCGCGCTGCAGGTCGGGTTCAGCCGCAGGTGCTTCTGGGTAGAGGGGAATATCCATCAGTTGTACCGCTGGAATTGCAGTGCGGGGCTGCAGATCTGGCGCGTCGTCTTCGTCCTCTTCCTGAGGCTTAGGAAACGGGCGACGCTGGAACATGCCCGTATCAGTTGCGGGCGTAGGAAGAGGAGCAGATTTTTTAGTGGGGGTAGGAATGCGGGTTTGCATGAGGGAAAAGTGCGATCGCGCTTTGTTGCCCCCCATTGTATGTAAGCAGGACTGGGATAAACGCTCTCAGTTAAATTCTTCGTATTCTTTAACCCAATTACTTTACCCAGCCTTTTACCTCAGCCGTGGGCAAAGGCCGCTCCAGCTTGGCGAATTCGCTTTGGGTCGATTGCAGTAGGTGGGCCATTGTTACTGGGGACTGATTCTCCGCTGCCAGAAAAGCGGCAGTCAGGGCGATGTTGCGAATATTGCCGCCGGCAACGTTGAGCTTGGCGAGCTGGCGGTAGTTGAGGTCTTGGGTGGGGAGCTGAGCCGGAAAAATCCGCTGCCAGATGGCGGCCCGCTGCTCCAAGTCGGGGAAGGGAAAGCGAACAATGAAGCGAATACGGCGCAGGAAAGCCGGATCGATGGCGTCTTTGAGATTCGTGGTCAGAATTGCCAAGCCGCGATAGGCTTCCATCCGCTGCAGCAGATAGCTGACTTCCATATTGGCGTAGCGATCGTGGCTGTCTTTAACATCGCTGCGCTTACCAAAGAGGGCGTCGGCTTCATCAAAAAGCAAGATCACACCGCCGGTTTCCGCCGCATCGAACACCCGGCGCAGATTTTTCTCGGTTTCGCCAATATATTTACTCACCACCGAGCTGAGGTCGATGCGGTATAGGTCAAGCTGCAGCTCCTGGGCCAGTACCCCGGCGGCCATCGTTTTTCCCGTACCGCTGACCCCAGCAAACAGGGCGCTAATGCCCAGGCCGCGATTGCTTTTACTGGAAAAGCCCCAGGTTTCATAGACCTGGGTGCGCTGACGGATGTGGGCTACAATTTCCCGCAGCACCCGGCAGGGCTGGTCTGGCAGGATTAGGTCTGACCAGGTTTCGCGGGGAGAGAGGCGTTGGACGAGATCGTCAAGCTGGGGGCGGGCTTGCAGGCGGCTGGCGTGCCAGAGGTGGGGGAGAGAAGGAGATGAGGAAGATGGGGGAGATAAGGG